>WQYM01000037.1 GCA_009781235.1 Bacillota bacterium | reverse complement strand
TTTAAGGCTTTTTTGAACAATTCTCATTAAAATATTTGACAGTTTTCCTTAGCTATGCTATTATATCAACAGTCAAATTCACCCCTGCGGATGTAGTTTAGTGGCAAAACCCCAGCTTCCCAAGCTGGCTTTGTGGGTTCGATTCCCATCGTCCGCTCCATAAGACAGGCAAGGTTTATGATTAAACCTTGCCTGTCTTTGTATCTGTTTCTAGGAGAAACTTATGACTTTTGAAGAAAAACTCAATCAAAAAATCTGTGATATAATAAAAACTTGGCAACCGGTTGACGGTTATGCCGTGTCTTTTTATATTAATATGAATTCCATTGACGGGAACCTGCCGAATCTGTACATAAGTTATAACACCGAAGCTGATTGCGACGGCGCTCCCGCCGACGATGAGGAACGGTGGAATTATGCTTGTTGGTCGCAAGATACGACTACCATCATAAGTTATGACGACGAAGTGGAAGAGTGCGTCCAATGGCTTAACGAACAAGGAGTTCAGAATGTCGGTGAGGAAAGCTCCGATTACGACGAAAACAATTTTTATATCGGCACCGGACCCGCCGGCTTCAAAGAATTGGCGGAGTTATTATCAATAATCGCAATTAATATCCGCAAAGACGGCCTATTAAAAAGAGTGTTTGGCAAGGATGTCCCTATAATAATACACGGCTTAGAATATTATGATTATATTATCGACTTAAACCAAAGGACAAATCCGAAAAGCTTGATTAAAAATTTTGTCAAAGCAATGGGCCAATACGCGGATATAAAAATTCCTTCGGACCTGCAAGAAGCGCTAAACAATTTTAGCAATTATACGCCGCAAAGCCATGATTTGGATATAGCGAATATACAACAGGCTTTGACAGAAAACGTTGACGAGCTATCAAAAATAGCAACGGATAATGCGCAAAACGATTCCGAAAAAGTAAAAGCCTTTATGAATCTTCTTAATTTAACAGGGCTAGACAAAGAGAAAATTTCTAGCGGCCTCGAAACAATACTCTCTTATGCCGGACAAATGATGAAATCCATTAAGCAATCGGATGACGATTCCGACGATAGTTAATGAATGTATCTTTGCTCGCCTTGTCTTCGTTTGGAGCGGGTTTGTTCCTTTTTTTGAATAAGCCGAACATATTTTAATCTCCGCTTCTTCTCATTTGTCTCACATACTCGTAAATCACAATGCCCGCCGCCACCGACGCATTCAACGAATTTACCTTACCGAACATCGGGATAGAGATAGCCGCGTCGCATTTTTCGCGCGTGAGCTTTTTGATGCCCTTACCCTCGCCGCCGATGACGAACGCCACCGCGCCGGAGAGCTTTGCGCCGTACAACGGGTCGCCGCCCATGTCCGCCGCGTACACCCACACGCCGCGCTTTTTGAGCTCGTCAATCGCGTCGTTGATGTTGGCGACCTTTGCCACACGTATGTGCGCACTCGCGCCGCTTGAGACCTTAATTACCGTCTCGTTGACGCTGACGGCGCGATGCCGCCCGAATATTACGCCGTGGACTCCCGCGCACTCCGCCACGCGCAAAACGCTTCCCAAGTTATGCGGGTCCTCCACGCCGTCCAGGATAATTAAAAACGGCGGCTCGCCCTTTTTATCGGCGTACGCTAAAATATCCTCTATTTCGGAATATTTAAAATCCGTCACCTCGGCGATAAAGCCTTGGTGGCGTTTTGATACCGTCTCGCGGTCGAGCGCGATTTTGTCGCGGAAAAAAATCTTAATCCCGCGACTTTTTGCCGCCTCGATGATGCGGTTCGCGCCAACATCCTTGAGGCCTTTTTCGACCAACAACCTGTCGATGGTCGTGCCCGCCGAAATCGCTTCGGATACGGCGTTTCTGCCTTCTATTTTCATAATGCTCCTTGGGAAACGAAAAACGAAAAATAACTGCGTTGGCGTTCGCTCTAGCTCCGCCTCGCTCGGCTGAGGAAAAGCGAAAAACGAGGGATAAGTGATTATCAACGAAAAACGAAAAACGAGGGATAAGTGATTAAAAGGGAAAAAATATTCTTTCTTTTGTTCCAAATGACCATTATTGTATTCGAACACGCCGTTCCATCCGACGTTTTTCGTTTTTCGTTTTTCGTTTTTCGTTAAAATCCCGTCCGACGTTTTTCATTTTTCGTTATTCGTTTTTCATTCTTGATTTTACTTCTTTCGCTTTACCGCAGCTCTTAACCCCCTCCGGGCATGCGGCAACCAGACACTTGGGGCCGGCGTCGGCGAACAGATTGGGGGCAACCTTTTTTACCGCCCTTTGCATCTGCCAAGCGACGCCGCGGATTTCCCACTGGGCGCGGTTGCAGCAGCGGAGCTCAAAAAAATGCAGTAATTCGCGCGCGTTCATCGTAACCAGCATGTTGGTCTCACAGGCGTTGGGCAACACAAACCGCGCGTCCTCGTTTGCGCTCTCTCCTTTGCCCCCCAAAGCCTGTTGCCACTCTCCGTACCAAGCCAACATTTGGCGCATCTGCCCCTCGAATTTGACGATCGCGTCCGTCCCCAACACCTTAATCGACGGCGGGATGACGTAATTAAAATCCCCCTCCGACACGTACCGCTGCGAGCGCACCGAAAAGCTTGCGATGCGGTGCCGCGTAATTTGCGCCAACAGCGCCCTTGAGACGCCGGTCAGCGCGAACGTAAAAGAGGCGTGCTCGAACGTGGAAAGGTGCCCCATTTTTTTCAGCATACGGATAAACTTCGTCGTGTCCGACGCGGCGATTTTTTCCATAAGCTCCGACGGGCTCTCGGAGCTGTAGCACAGCTTGGCCGCCAAAGCGACCGCTTCTTCGGGGTTTGGCGTATAGCGGATGAGCTCCGCTTTGGATGTAACCTGCATGATAATATTAATGATAAATGATAAATGATAAATGATAAATGATGGATGCTTTTTGTGATTGCTGAATTGCTATCCCATCCGCAATTTATCATTTATCATTTATCACTTATCATTCGTCCCTCCTCCTGCATTATTAAAACAGATTTCCTCGATTTCCCGCAATCGCTCTCCCTGCCCCGTCAAATACAGATACCCAAAGAGCGCCTCTAGGCCGGAGGCCTTTTTGTATTCGTCTAAAGAAGCGTTTTTGGCTCTTGCGCCGGTATGGGCGTTGCGGGCACGGCGGCAAACGTCGGATTCCGGTTCGGTCAGTAGGCCTTCAACCGCGTACAACATTTTGCACTGCGCGGCGGCGTTTACGTAATCGCACGCGAGGCGTGACAGCTTTCCGGATTTATAGTCGTGCGCGAGTATCAAACGCTTGCGCACGTACAGCGTCCACACCGCGTCGCCGACCAGCGCCAGCGCCAGCGATTCTTTTAATAGCGCATCTGATTCCGAGAGCCGTTCCATGCGGGTAGTATAATACATGTGCTATTCGTTTGTCAACAAATATATCCGACTTGCGTCGGATGACAAAACCTGCGTTTTGCCAAACGCAAAACGCAGGTTTTTTAAACGAAAAACGAAAAACGTCGGACGGGAGAGGGATGATAGAATAATAATTAAAGCGCACGGAACAAAAGAAAGAATATCTTGAATCTCAAAACACTTATCCCCCGTTTTTCGTTTTTCGTTTTTCGTTTTTCATTTTTCGTTTTTCGCTATTCGTCCCCCGCCCACTCCGCTCCTGCCTCATCCACATACAGGTACGGAAAAAGCGGCAAGCCGGGGCTGTCCCCGTTTGCCGTTTTTGGCGCGGAAAATTCCCGGGAAAAGTCCCGGACAATTTCACATGCTCCCGCGGAATTTCCGCGATTGATGCATAGAATTACTTCGCATGCGGGCACAAGGTACACCCAATGCTCCGCCAACAAACAATCCGTATCAACCAGTAAGCCGATGCGCCCCGCTTTTAACGAGAAAACCTTTATTTTGTCTGTTTCTATAAACGCGTCGGATAAGATATTGCGCGTTCGGTTTACGATATCGATCAGATTCCCTTTATGAAAAACCGCCGTCCCGATGAATTTTTCTTCCTGTACACGCGTTTGCACGCCGCAAAAAACGGTGCCTTGGCTTGCCGCAGAAAGCTTGCAAAGCTCGGAAAAACGGTGGATGGCATCGGACGTTTTCCCCGTTAAATCGATTTCCGGGAGTGTGTTAAACGGAAAAACCAATATGTCCGGCGCGCTCTCCTCCCCGTTTTTAATTTCCTCTAAAAGCTCATCCGGGTTGAACGCCCCGAAATGAACCGCGAACTTAAAACTATTGATCTCCATGCGACAAAGCATACTACATGGTATGCGTCGCTGCGCGACAGTGAAAATTGAAAACTTATACTTATTCAATTTTCACTGATTTTCACGTCTTCTAAATCCGCCTTGCACGCCTTTAAAAAGTTGTAGGTGATTTTGTCCATTACGCAGTTTTCAAACGTGACGCGTTTTAAGTTACACATCCTAAACACCGTGTTTTTGAACGTGATGCCGGAAAACGTGATATCCGCAAACACGGAGCGCTCGAAAATCACGTCGTCTAAAACGATATTCTCGACGCCGCACTTAGAAAAGTTACTAACACGAATGTACGCGCCGGAAAGATTTGCGCCAAATAATCCGCAGCGTTTCATATCGGCGGCCTTAATATCCGCGCGCAAAAGGCTTGCGTCCGAAAAATCACAGTCCGTCATGTCGGAACGAAACATTTTCGCCCCGGCCAATTTCGCATTCCTAAGCGAGGCATGTCTCAAATTGCTCATGTCGAACGAACAATCGGTAAGGTTTGCCTCGTCTAAGGTGCATTCGTACAAATTGGCGCACTTAAACGAGCTGCCGGCAAGGTCTGCGCCCGTAAAATCCACGCGCTTTAAATTGCCGAAATCAAATTTTTCACCCGGCAACGTTACCCCTCTAAAATCCGCCTCGCCCCAGTTGCCGTATCTAAAAAGCGAACGACGCGAATCGGCTTTTCGGGCCTGCGCGCCGGTGAGCGGCGGTTCTTGGGCTTGCTCGCCTTCGCCGCCGTCGCTCTCATCCGCCGGTTGACGGAATACGGAATTAAAGGTAAGGCGCGGCTTGTGAGGCGCTCCGGATGGATTGCTTCGCTGTGAGCCCATCCGCCATTCCTCACTCCTAATTCCTAATTCCTCACTCTCCTGCCCCCTACCCTCCGGCAATTCATCTATAAAGATGTTCACCTTAACGTGCAGGACTTGGGCAATTTTTGAGAGCGTGATAACGTCGGGCAAGGACTCGCCGCGCTCCCACTTAGACACCGCCTGCGGGCTGACCGAAAGCGAGGCCGCAAGCTCCGTTTGCGATAGATTTGCGCCCTTGCGCGCTATCGCGATTCTTTCTCCTAATACCATTGCGTTTAACATGAGAAAATTCCTCCGGAATTTTAGTATCAGTGATCAGTGTTCAGTGGTCAGTGGAACAAGGATTTTTTTAATCCTCTAATCCACCGGCCACTGATTACTGGCCACTGTCATCATTATACTCGATTAAACTTATAATGTCATTAGAATTTGATATGCAATTCGTTGAATTTTACAACCATTAGTTGAATTTGTACATATTTGCGGCTTTTTTCGATTGTAAATTATCCCGGCCTCTAAATCTCCACTCTTCCCTCAAGTGCGCGCATAAGCGTCACCTCATCGGCGTACTCGATGTCGCTGCCCATGCTGATGCCCTGCGCGATGCGCGTCGTGCGCACGCCCAAGGGCTTTAAAAGGCGCGCGATGTACATGGCGGTCGCCTCGCCCTCGACGTCCGGGTTGGTCGCCAAAATGACTTCCTCGACGCCGCCGATGCGCGAGAGTAGCTCCTTGATGCGGATGTCGTTCGGGCCGCGCCCGTCGAGCGGCGAAATCGTACCGTGCAGCACATGATACACGCCGGATACGCCGCCCGCTTTTTCAAACGCCAGCACGTCTTTGGGGTAGGACACGACGATAATCACCGTTCCCGGACGGCGGGCGCAAATGTCGCAAACCTCCGCGTCGGTAAAGTTGCCGCAGACGGAGCAATAGCGCACTTTCTCCTTGACCTCTTTGATGGCATCGCAAAAATCGGCGGCTTCCTCGGGGCTCATCCCGATGACGCCGTACGCATACCTTTGCGCCGTTTTCGCTCCCACCCCGGGCAGTTTAGAAAAACGGTTGATTAACTTTGCGATGGAATCCAGTTGCTTCATGATTATATGAAGATATGAGGACGCTTACGCTTATGAAGGGTATGAAGTGATGTTTTCGCAAAAACTCGTCCGACATGCGCCATAGGCGCACTTCATACCTTCATATCTTCATTTTCGCGCAAGCGAAAACATCATTGGTTTGTTTTAATTTATCTCTTCGAGATAAATTAAAACAAACCAGCGCCGGCGGGCATCGTTTCTTCCTCGAGCTCGTCCGCCTTTTCGGCCGCGTCGTTGTAAGCGGCCAAGATTAAATCTTCAAGCATCTCAATGTCGTCCGGGTCGACCGCCTCGGGCTTGATTTTAACCCCCAGCATCGCTTTTTTGCCGTTCAACGTGACCGTGACAAGGCCGCCGCCCGCCGAGCCCTCGACCTCGGCGTTCTCCAGTTCCTCTTGCGCAGCTTGCATTTGTTCCTGCAGCTTTTGTGCCTGGCGCATCATTGCCTGCATGTTCATTCCGCCGCCCGCGCCTCCGAATCCTCCGAATTTTGGCATGATTGTGTATCTCCTTGTATGTGAATTTTTTTACCCGTCGATTTCGCCTCATGCTCTGTGAACAAGAAGCGCGGGGCGATGAGGGCATCGACCCCTACGATTTAAATAGCTTCTAAAGCAATCTCCCCCTGCTTTTGGGGGTAAAGTCTAGCTTAACCCGATAGCATTTGTCCATAACTTTTCACTATCGGGAAATAAACCGTTTACGGCCTATTTTTCAATCCTCGGTTCCAATCCCGTCAGCTTAGTAATCCGCTCAATCTCTTTGTCCATGTCGATGCCGACGGACTTTTTGTCCACGCGGACTTTCAACGATGTGCCGGATTCTATAAGCGCCGTATTCAGCTCCGCAGCCGCCGATTCCTCGCTAAACCTTAAAAACCGCTCGTCCCCGGCCGTTATCACAAGCTCCTCCCCCTCGATGCGGTATTCGGCGTGCTCGCTAAGTAGGGTGTATAGATTCATGTTGCGTGCCTTTCTAAAACGCGTCACAAGGCGTCCCCAAACGGTTTTTGCGTCGGGGGGGATGGCTCGGGGCTCGGGGCTCGGGGTTCGGGGCTCGCTTGAATTAGGAATGAGGAATGAGGAGTGAGGAATGTAGGATGGATTGGGTATGTCGTTTCCCGCCGACGGCGACCCATCGGACGCCCCGCCGGAACCGGCATCCCGGGGCTCGGGGCTCGGGATCCGGGGCTCGGGGTTCGTTTCAAAGGTATCAGGGCACAAGGCACAAGGCACAGGTAATGGTGGGGTTGAATATCCGATACCTGTGCCTTGTGCCTTGATACCTGTGCCCTCATTCCCATCCGACATTGTGCGCTGTGCATTGTGCGTTGTGCATTGTTCCAGCACCCTCACCCTCTCGGAAAGCGCCGCATAGTCCTCACCGCTAAGGCGCGCCGCGCGTACGGCGGCCGTCTCGAGTGCGATGCGCGGCGATACGGAATACCGAAGTTCCGCGTCGATGCGGGAAAATTCCGTGATGACGTAGACAAGCTTGTCCGCGCTGACAGCCTCTGCCGCCGCCCGCATGAGCTCGACGTTCTCTTTGGTGTCCGCCACTAGAGCCGCACCGCCCGCCTGAATCGCCAGCAAGTCCCGCGCATACTTTGCCAAATCCTTTGCCAATAACGACATGGATTTGCCGGCGCTTACAAACGCGTCGATTTTATAGAACACGCCGGCGACATCCCCCGCGCATACCGCCTCAAACAGCTCCGCTACCCTGCCCCGGTCCGACGCGCCCAGCACATTCAAAACGTCCGCGTACGTCAGCGTTCCGTCGGAGTAATTGATGCACATATCCGCAATTGACAAACAGTCGCGCACGCTGCCCATGCCCGCCGCCGCAATGTACTCCAGCGCCTCTGGCTCGAACGGCTTTTTTTCCTGCGCGTAGACTTTTTTGAGTAAATCCGAAAGCTCCGCAATCGCAACCAGCCTAAAATCGAACCGCATACAGCGCGAAAGAATCGTGGCGGGAAGCTTGTGCGCCTCGGTGGTCGCCAAGATGAAGATGACGTGCGCGGGCGGCTCCTCGAGCGTCTTTAGGAGCGCGTTGAACGCCGAATCCGTCAGCATGTGCACTTCGTCTATAATATAAACCTTGAACCGGCCGTTGACCGGCAGGTATTTGACCCGCTCTCGGATTTCGCGCACCTCGTCCACCTTGTTGTTGGAGGCCGCGTCGATTTCTAAAATGTCGATGTTTGCGGGGTCGTCTAAGCTTTTACAAACCGCGCACGCCCCGCACGGAGAACCGTCCTTGGGACTTTTGCAATTTACCGCTTTAGCAAAAATTTTGGCGCACGTGGTTTTGCCCGTGCCGCGCGAGCCCGTGAACAAATACGCGTGACTAATCTTATCCGCCTTGATTTGATTTTTTAGCGTCGTCGTGATATGCTCTTGGCCAATCACGTCGCAAAATGCGCGCGGCCGGTATTTTCGATACAGGGCGGTGTAGCTCATGGGGGTAGTATACTACACGGGGTATGCGCTTGTCAATCGGCATTGCGGCATAAGTAAAAAGTAAAAAGTGCGGATGGGTTTTTTTCATTGTTGAGCTACGACTGTTTCTATCTGTGCTTCGCTTGCTTTACCGTCTAACTTGAAATCAATTTTTACTCCTTTCTTTTTTAGACAGTACCTGTATAAAATCAATGTCGGAATAAAATCAAGCGTCATGCCTATACCAAACATTAAGGAAATGCTAAGTAATGTCGGTACAAATACACCCGTTACATAAAGTATGAACATTATGCCGTAGTAAAGAACGTCTATGCAAATGGATTGTATCAGCATATAATTCGTTTTACCTAAGCCGTAAAAAGTACTGTCAAAAATACAACTGTTAAACAAGAACGTTAGATAAAACCCTGTTTGTATTAAAACGATATAAAATACCGTTTGATAATCGGCAACATTCATTACATATCGCAAAAATGGCTGCCAAAGCGGAATGGTTGCCAACCAAGCAACCGCAAAAATAGTTACAAGTGAGATATAGCCAAAGGTTTTATCTCGAATATTGCTTTCGCTTTCGCCAATTTCCTTTTTAACTAAATCGGCAAGAGCCAAGCCCGGCAACAACAGCCACCCCCAAATAAAATTATTAGCCACCCAATAATTGCCCTGCTCGGCGACCACATTGACCATTCGGATAATCATCATCATAAAAGCAAAATTTCTTAAAAAACTCTCTATCCCCGAAAATTTGCCGACCCTAAACCATTCTTTCATCCATCCAAAATGCAGTTTTTGCTTTCGAAAAAGTTTAATATCTTCTCTGTATAAAATTATAACCGCAAAGCAAAGTACCACAAAATTAGTAATCATATTTGCGATGGCGATACCGTTTACACCGATATTTGCGGAAAAACTTAGTCCGCTTATCAAAAACGTATCAAGCAAAATTGAAAGCGCCATTTGTACGCCCAACGCAATATACATATACTTGTCTTTTTTCAAAGAAACAAGAACAAGTAGCATAAAACGCCAAAGGGTAGAAAATAATGCCGCAACCGTTTCAAGCCTTATGTAGGTAACGGTAGCGTCTACCAAAGCTCCGTCTTGCGCCATAAAGACAACAAGCGGATTCGCAAAAATTACAAGTATGGAAGACATCAGTAAATACACAACGGCCGCAACTATCAAGCCGCTTCTTACCTTGTTCTCCAGCTCGGCTTTATTATTTAACGATTTGCCCAGCAAGAAGAACAACGGTAAAATCAGTGCCTCTTGAATAACTTCATAAAAAAGATTTACCCAAACTAATTGACTTGCGATATTAAAACCCCAATCGCCCGGCATATCACCTAAAAAGAATATACGAACCGTTTGATACACAATCGGTATAAACATCATCAGCAATATCGCCGCCCACAAACGATAATTGATTGTTTTTAGTGCTTTAATCACTCTTTGCATAATTTTCCCCTACAAGGTAACTAATATATGAACATATTAACGCAAAATCACATAAAAAGTCAAACGCATTAGCCTAGACGTTTATCGGCGAAAAGAAAGCGTTGGCAGAATAATGACAAGTGGGGACAAATGGGGACAGGTCCATTTGCCAATTTGGCAAATGGACCTGTCCCCATTTGTCTCCTTCCGTTTTCGACAAAACCATCAATTTCTTCTTATTTTTCTTCTTCATTTTACCCAATAAAACACGCATACAATGCGGCATGGAATACTTTATACTCGGCATATCGTTTGCCATAGGAATATTGCTGGTGCTGCTACTCGGCTGGGTTTTTTCGCTGAAAACGAAAGGGCTGATGCGCCTTTTATTTAACTCGCTGGCGGGGATTATTTTGCTACTGTGTTTTGCGTTGTTCAAAATCGTTTATGTGCCGCTGAACCCTCTAAACGCCTTGCTGGTGGGCTTTTTGGGCGCCCCGGGGCTGGGACTGGTTGTAATCATAACCATTTTCTTGTAAAACAAATTCAGATCAAAAGTAGGAAGTAGGAGTTAGGAAGTAGAAAGTAAGGGCTGATGATTCTCGCCTTGCGTCAATTATACGATAACTTATCCTTACTTCCTACTTCCTAACTTCTACTTCCTACTTCACTCATTATTTCCTCCGCGATCTCGGCGGGGGATTTTTTGTCTGTTTCGACGCGGTAATCGGCGGCGGAACGGTATAAGTTTTCGCGCGCCTTATATAGTTGCTCAATAGTTTGGATGCGCATATCGGCAAGTAACGGGCGCGAGGTGTCGGATTTGACGCGTTCGAATATCGTATGCACACTTGCACATAGTTCGATAACCACACATGAACCCCTCAACGCCGCGATGTTTTCCGGCCGCAACACCGCTCCCCCGCCGGTTGCAATCACCGCGCCCTCTTTCTTACATACATCGGCGATAATTGCAGCCTCGCGGTCACGAAACACCGCCTCGCCCTCGCTTTTAAACGTGTCGGAAATCGTGACGCCGTAAATCTCCTCATATATGATATCCGTGTCGTAAAACGCGCGGCAAAGAGAGTCGGCTAGGATTTTGCCGACGGTTGTCTTATAGCACCCCGGCATTCCGACGAGGGCGATATTTTTATTAACGATTGTGTCTGCCAAAATTTCAGCCGCCTTAATTGCCAAATCAGCTCAATAGTGCAGTAGTGCAATGGTGCAGTAGTGAATGGTTCTATTAAGGAATGCCGCCGTCCGTAACACGTGAACCTATTCATCCTTCACTACTGCACTACTGCACTATCGCACTACTGCACTCGTCCTGCCAGATACTTCAGCGCCAAAAGGTAGCTTTGCTCGCCAAAGCCGCTAATCACACCGTCGCATACGGGGCTTAACACGGAGGTGCGGCGGAATTCCTCACGCGCAAAAATGTTCGAGAGGTGCGCCTCGATTTTGAGCTTTTTGCAGTCACGCAAAGCGTCGGCGACCGCCAAGCTATAATGGCTGTACGCGCCCGCGTTAATGATAATCGCGCCGCCGTCAAAGCCTTGGATGCGGTCGACGAGCTCGCCCTCGGAGTTTGACTGGTAAAACTCGACGGTAAGCCCGAGCTTTTTAGCCTCGGCCTCTAACCCCGCGTTAATCTCGGCGAGCGTTTTGCCGCCGTAGACGTTTTGGTCGCGTTGCCCGAGCAAGTTTAAATTCGGGCCGTTTAGGATAAGTACGTGCATAATTGTATTTCTCCTTTTCGTAATGCACAGCGCACAACGCACCATGCACAATAAATGATAAAATTTTGAACAAAGCTCTGTGCCTTATCATCTCCACGTGTCGATTGGGCCTTCTGCAACCTTATCATAAATAATTCTTATCTTAGGGTCTTTGCGAAGCTCATTTAATAATTTTATGTTATTCGCTATACCTTGGATTTTTATCTTAGGGTTTTTCTTGCATATATCAAAATAATCACCTAATGGAATAGCGGTGAGCACACCCGAGAAACCATAAAAACAAAGAACTATTTGAAGACTGCGTTCTCCAATAGCAGAAACAACGGTTACGCGTCTCATACGCTGTATGAATATTTCTTTTAAATCAGCCCGATTATATATTCTTTTACGAAAGGACGCAAAAATAATTTTAGTATCGCTTGCGTATACTCTATCGATGCTGAGAGCGATAATTACAATAATTGGGAACGCCAATGAAAATAAGACAGCAAATAAGCTAGCGTCTTCTTCTAAAGCAAATTGTAGAGTTGCTAAAATTAATATTGCAATAGTGAGAAATACTGTTATTACAATTACTACTGTTCTAGACGCTCCTGACGTATAATATTTTTTCATGCCCTTTTTCATACGCGCAGCTTCTCCACAATCGCCGCCGCAAGCTCGGTAAAGCCGTCCATATCCACTTCGAAAAACAGCTCGTCGGCGAAAATTGCCTGATATACCAGCATCTCCAAGCCGTCGCAGGTCTTTGCACCCGCGGCCGCCGCCGTTTTTAAAAACTCCGTCTCGTGATAGATGGCGTCAAAGGCAAATTCCGTAGCGGAAAAGTCAATCCCCTCCCCCGCATTCTCACCCAGGTTTTGTCCAAAGGGGGTGCAGTTGATGACGATATCGAACTTGCCGCCGGCATCCGCCACGGCCGTCGCGCCCCGCTTTTTTGCAAGCTCCTCGGCTTTTGAAAATGTGCGGCTGAAAATGTACGGCACCGCGCCCATTTTGACAAGGTTTCGGACGACCGAATCTGCCACCCCGCCCGCGCCGAGCACCAGCGCCGACTTGCCGTCGGGGTTAATTTTAGTGGCAAACGACATATTAAAGCCGTAGTAGTCGGTATTGTAGCCCATTTTTTGGCCCTCGTACCGCATGACCGTATTCACCGCGCCGGAGCCCGACATATTGATGTCTAAAAAGGGGACGATGCGGCTTTTGTAGGGCTTGGTCACGTTAAAACCGTCGAAGTTTTCAAACAGAGCGGGGAGTTCCCTATCGAAATCCTCGGGCGCAACGTCGCATAATTCGTAAGTTGCATCCTTGCCCATATGTTCATACACCATCCGGTGGATGCGGGGCGAGAGTGAATATTGAATTTGATGGCCCAAAAGGGCGAATTTTTTCATTACGTGCACATATTTAGGGGTTAGGGATCAGGGGTCAGGGGTCAGAAATTTGGATGTATTATCTCTGAACACTGTCCATCAGCCTATAACTCTAAACTCCTTATTAAAGTTGTTATCATTTTGCTTATTTCCGAAAGCAAAGCAAAAGCCATCGTAGTTTCTTCCTCGGATAGATACCGAAACCTATTGCATAATTGCAGTTGCGTTTCAAGCTCCGCTTTTGAGCCTTGTGCTATGGACAAGAAATAACCATACTCTTTTGTGGACTTCCGTGTATGTCCTTCCGCGATGTTAGACGGAATAGAAACGGCAGCACGCCGCATTTGATTGGCGAGTGCATACATTTCTTCTTTAGGCAACTTCTTGAGCAAAATATAAATCTCTTCCGCTAAATCCATTGATTTCTGCCATACAATCAAATCTCGATAATTCTTAATTTCCATTTACCTGTTCCTCTTTATGTTGTTTTCCCGCAACCTAGATCCAAACCATATTCCTGACCCCTGACCCCTGACCCCTATAATTCCCTCGACAAGCTCGTCCTCCCCCACAATCCCCCGGTTCACCGCCAGCCCCGCGTCCGCCAAACGGTTGGCAATTTCCGTGACCAGCGGCATTTTGATGTTGAGCTTTTCGAGGAGCTCGCGCTCGCTAAAAAGCTCCCCCGGCGGCTTTACGCACGCGAGCTTGCCCTCGTGCAAGACGGCAATCCGGTCGGCGAGCGCGGCGATTTCGTCCATGTTGTGCGAAATCATCACGATGGTGCGGCACATACGGGCTTTTATGCGCAAAATGAGTTCTAAAATCTCCTTTTTGCCGCGCGGGTCAAGCCCCGTGGTCGGTTCGTCAAGCACCAAAATTTCCGGCCGCATCGCCAGCACCCCGGCGATGGCCGCGCGGCGTTTTTGTCCGCCGGAAAGCTCAAACGGCGATCGGTTTTTAATTTCCTCGTAGTTAAGCCCCACCATCTCGATTGCCTCGCGCACGCGCACGGCAATTTCAGCCTCGGGGAGCTTTAGGTTACGCGGCCCAAAACTCACGTCGCGCGCAACAGTCTCGTCAAAAAGTTGGTACTCGGGGTATTGGAACACCATGCCCACGGTAGAACGCAATTTTTTGAAGTCGAGCTTTTTTTGCGTCAAATCCATGCCGTTAATCGTTATTTTTCCGCTTTGAATTCTCGTCAGCGCATTTAGGTGGTTAACCAGCGTGGATTTTCCGCTGCCCGTGTGCCCGATAATGCCGAAAAACTCGCCGTCTTTGATAAAGAGCGAGATGTCGGAAAGCGCGTGCTTTTCGTACGGGCTTTTGCGCGAGTAAACGTAAGATAGGTTTTCGATGACGATGGACATTTTGTTTAGTGCAGTAGTGCGGTAGTGCAGTAGTGATTGTCATTTTTTTGATACAAATCGTCGTAAACGTTTTGCAACAACCTGCTCGTTGGTGTGCTGGCATATTCTGAATCAAGATAACGTACTATGGCGCTGTACAAATCGTCTTGTAAGGCGTTATAGTCGTTTTTTTCTAAAATCTCGTCAAGATTTTCGATATATGGAGCAATCGATTCGATTTGCTCATTTGTAATAATAATTTTTTTCATATATCCGTACAGATTTTCATCCTTCACTATTGCACTACTGCACTACTTCACTATTGCACTACTGCACTACTTCACTATTGCACTACTGCACTAACCAATTCCTCAACCTCCGTAATCCCTTCGGGCAAATCCATTCCCTTTGCCCGCAGCTTATCGGCGACGCGGCAAACCAGCGGAACGCCTAACCCCATCTCGCTTAGCTCCGCGCCGCGCCGGAAGATTTCGCGGCCGCCCTCCATCGCGATACGTCCCTCGTTTAAAATAATAATGCGGCTTGCGCTTAACGCCTCTTCCATAAAGTGCGTAATCAGTACCACCGTCATCTTCTCGTCGCGGTTGAGTCGCTTTAAGACCTCCATGACCTCGCTGCGCCCCGTAGGGTCTAGCATGGCGGTGGACTCGTCCAGCACCATGACCCGCGGTTTTAGTGCCAATACGCCCGCGATGGCGATGCGCTGCTTTTGCCCGCCGCTAAGCCTAAACGGCGTACCCCTACGGTGCCCGCTCATGCCGACCGCGCCAAGCGCCCAATCGACGCGCTCGGAGATTTCCACTGCCGGCACGCCTAAATTTTCGGGGCCGAACGCAATGTCGTCTTCGATGATGGACGCCACCATTTGGTTATCGGGGTTTTGGAATACGACGCCCACGCGCTTCCGCACCTCGTACACGGGGTCGTAATGCTTGTCAGCATTTTTCCCACGCTTTTGTGCCGTATCGATGCCGTCCACCGTCACCGTACCGGATGAGGGCAAAAATAAGCCGTTCATGAGCTTAGCAACCGTGCTTTTGCCCGACCCGTTGTGCCCGACCAACGCGACAAACTCACCCTCTGCGATAGAAAGCGAAATATCCTTGATAGCGGCCACCTCGTCGGCGGTGCCCTCGTTATAGGAGTATGATACGTTGTCGAAGCGGATAAAGCTCACAGAGATAAGTATAGTCTATTTGCCCCCGCTTGTCAACTTAATCGATAAACTCTTCTTATAGCGGATAAGGCACACTATGCCTGTAATTATGGCCAGCAAGCTTATAATGGGAACTGCTACAAATCCGATGATTGCGTTTCTTCGATGCCCGTTATTGTATTGTTCAAAGGTTAAAACAAAGCGGCCAAAGGTACTAAACTCCATTTGGACAATCTCATAGGCATAATCACCTTTTTTTGTAGTTATTACATACGCCCTCGCCTTTTCGCCCTTTGGCATGTCCGACAAAAGGCTTTTGTCAATTGTGCAGTACGAATTGGTCAGCGCCGTAAAATAAAAAGGCTTCTCGCTCCCTTGAACATATATTATGGTCTCCGTACCGTGTTTACCCAAAGAGAGCCTGCCGTGCCCCTCATAGATAAACTGGACGCATTCCGTGTTGATCTCACTTTTCGTCGCCGACTGATACTGGTTGACCACGACAATCAAAAATAAAGACAACCCTATCCCTGCAAGCAAAAGGGCAATGCCGCCTACTAAATTTCCCGTTTTGCCTGATAGTTTCCCCAAGCTCCCTCCTCTTAAAAAAATATTGTCAGGGGGACGGTGGTATTTGACAACTTGTGATACTTGATTCTGTGTAATGCGTTAGCAACAATAAGTTGTCAAACACCACCGTCCCCCTGACAATATTTTAAACTTTAACCTTAAACGCACTGATACTGGTTATCGGCTTAAAGGCGTCGTTGTTGCGGTTTAAGAATTCCTCCGCCAGCCTAAGATAAGCCATACCGCCGGTCGAGCGCGGGTCGAATTGCAAAATCGGCAGCCCGTAGCTGGGCGCCTCGCCTAGACGGATGTTGCGCGGAATACGGGTCGAAAAAACTTTTTTGCCGAAAAACTTGATGACCTCGTCGGCGACGGAATTCGCCAAATTAGAGCGGCCGTCGAACATCGTAAACAAGACGCCCTCGATATCAAGCTGCTGATTTAAGTGGATCTTAGAGAGCTTAACGGTATTCATGAGTTGCCCCAAGCCCTCGAGCGCAAAAAACTCGCCGGGGATGGGAATTAGGACGGAATCGGCGCTTGTGAGCGCGTTTACCGTTAAAAGCCCGAGTGAGGGCGGGCAATCGATAAAAATATAATCGTAGAAGTTGCGCAGGGGGTTTAAAACATTCTTTAAAATGTGCTCACGACGTTCCATGGGCACCATTTCAACCTCGACGCCCGCCATATCAATGTGCGAGGGCAACACGGTGACCCCGATGCGCGTCTTTTGCATGGCGTCTACCGCATCGCAATCACCCCGCAGCACCTCGTACATCGAAGCCTCCAACTTGCTTTTTTCTATTCCAAAGCCGCTGGAGCAGTTCCCCTGGGGGTCTATGTCGACGGCGAGCACCTTTTTGCCCATCGCACAAAGGTACGCCGACAAATTGACGCAAGTGGTGGTCTTTCCGACGCCGCCTTTTTGATTCGCAATCGCAATGATTTTAGACATAAGTGTTTTTTCTTTCGCTCCTTTAAAATGAGGGACGAGACTTGTCTTTCAATATATTAGCATATTTTTTACATATTTGCAAGTATTTACATCAACAATATTATCTCGTCCGTCTCTAACTCGCGCATGCGTTTCAGGTTGATAATGCGCTGGTTGGCGGATCCGCGGAATTTAAG
>WQYM01000036.1 GCA_009781235.1 Bacillota bacterium | reverse complement strand
GAACAACAATTCAAAAGAGGTAGACTGGCAATTCACTACGAAAGACGCAAGAGTTAAGCTAAAGAGACTTTATCCCATTGTCATTGTCAATTAGTCAAGCAAAAGATTTAACGTATCACTAGGATGGTTTTTGCCTGCAATTGAGACAATTGGACCTAGCTCCGGCAACGCATTTTCATCTATTGAACGTGAATTTGTCAATAGTTTCATAATATATGGCTGTGTATACCTTTTTATATTTTTAGCTGAAATGGTCACTTCCATCTTGAAAAATAAAAGACTTCTAACGGAAAGTAAGGAAAACTTCACTAGCAAACATATAGTCTCAACTCTTATTTTTCGTTTAATCGTGGTTATTGTGATGATGATTCATGTGATTTTGATCTGCGCTTTTAAAATGGCCGATTTTTTGAGAGACATATATAACTTTATTTCTCTCATTGCAATGCTCTTCGTTTTAATCGTGCTTACTACAGAACCGCTTTTGTTAAGAAAAAATAATCAAGATATGCTGAAAAAAGGCTCATTTGGCATGATGACGGCTATAGCTTGTAAAATAGGAAAGCTATTATGTGTATTTTTTCTAATATTTATGATAGCTGTTGCTTCGGCATTCGCTGGTTTTAATGACGGTTTTATTTCTCCGTGGTGGGTGTTTTATTTTGGATGGAGTTTCCTCGCGCATCTTGTTACAAACTTCGCTCTATTTATAGTCGAAATTATTATATTAGTCATAAAAAATAAAAAACTTAACAAGGATAACAAACAAAATGAAGAAAGTTTACTTTAGCGCATTGCTGTCGGCGGTATGCTTATTGGCATTGTGTTTCGCCGTAGGTATGGGAAGTTTTAACACGCATTTTGTCTCGGCTGATGAGAGGAGTTTTAACACAAACGCCGCGTCATCTGATTTGAAAAACGTAACGTAGCAGGTCTTACGATTGGCTACGTTATTTTTTGCTTAAATTCTATGCTTTGTACACTTGACATCTGCATTTTCATATGCTACATTATGTACGTGGAAAAAATTAGTAGTTCAACAAAAATGTTTGATAAACGAAAAGACAGACAAATAGAATTGGAACATATATTACATTTTGTTGCAATATTGACGATGGCAATCTATTTTATTTTGGTTGTCGCTTTAAAATTCGCCGATTTTTCAAAAACAAGTTTTGTTGTTAATACTGTTGCCAGTGCGGCAATGTTTTTGGTTTGTGTAGCTTTCTATGCTGTTCCGTTTTTGTTAAGGAAGAAAATCAACCAAATTACATTTAAACAAGAATCTATCAGAACATTAACTACTGTTGTTCTAAAAACAGTTCGGCTTTTATGTGTATCGTTTTTAATATTTACAATAACTACTGCCTTGGCATTTGCCGGGTTTGATGATGGTTTTAAATCCCCGTGGTGGGTTTTTAATTTTGCATGGGGCTTCCTTGTACATCTTTTCGTATTTTTCGCAATTTTTTTAGTTGAAATTATTGTGTTCATAAAAAATAAAAAACTTAGGAAGGGAAACAAGCAAAATGAAGAAAATTTACTTTAACATATTGTTGTCTGCGGTATGCTTATTGGCACTATGTGTTATAGGCGTGGGGAGTTCCAACATAAATTCTGCGTTGGCTGATGAAAGAAGTTTTAAATGAATCTCCCCGAGGCAGAGACCTCGGGGTATCCCCCTTAGCTCACTGCGTTCGCAATAAGCAGACCGACGCAAGACGTCGGGGAATATAACCCGGAGAGATTCAAATGCCACGCCATCCGAACAAGTAGCGGATGTACCGATTAAACACGACCCGTATCAGGATTACGAGTGGGATAATGTTCAGCCTTTCGTCGAATATCTCGAAAAACTTGGATACGAGCCAAACGATGAAAACTTTGACCCGCAAGAACTATTACAAGCTTATTGGGATGCTATGGAACTGGGAATACTGGTTCCGCTGGATAACGACGTGATTCTTTTTTGGCTAGCGCCATCAAGTCGTTGGGGCGGGAACGAAGGAGCTTACGATAAATATAACGAATCGACGCACCAGTTTATTGCCGATAGAGCGTACGAATATGCGCGGATGCATTATTCACACGTATTCGACCCCGTGCCGGTCAATAAATTAAATCATTCGGCGAATAAAAACATCGATTGGGCTAACTTGGTTTGGTTCGCCAATTGGCCAGATGACTATTGGAACGAAAGCGACGTAGAGTTTTTTATTCCCACAAGAAAAAGCCATGTTTATATGCCCTGGAACGGTGAAAACCTTTACTACAATGAAAGCTCGAAAACCGCCAAAAGTCGTTTTATCGGGCATTATAATGAAGCTGTAGATTATTACCTTGGAATAAACGGGAAAGCAAAGAATAAGGCAAAGTCTTTTAACTCGCTCGGTTGTGCCTTGCATTATGCCGGCGATTTGGCTACACCGGTACATACAAGTTATCAAGTTGCGGATTGTTGGTCTGTTGGCAACTCTAATCACACATGGTTTGAAAACAAAGTGCTTGAAAAAGAAGCCAACGGGCTTAGAAGGCAAGAGAATCTTTTGGTTGGGTATACCGGAAATGCCGATTGGTGGACGTGGTCTTTGAGCGCTATGGCAGACCAAGCCGCTTGGGATTCTCACGGTCAATACTATGATTCTTATAGTTCTCTCAGTACCAGCCTTTTAAACAATGCTATTCAGCTAACTCTTCAAAATGCCGTAAATTTTAGCGCCGCGGTTTTAAAGAAATTTGCCGAGCAGGTGCTTCCGGCATCAGGCTTAAGCAGCACTAATCTTTTTAACATTAACGGAAATGTAAATACAAATTTTGATTTAACCGCCGTCACTGCTAACAGCGTTTCAAGCAGTGGTGTATTAAAAACAAGTACCAATGGTTCGCAGTCTCATGCTGCGGGGCAGTTGATTGATGTTATACCCGGGGCAACTTACACGTTAAGCTTTAACTCCGTTTCGAACGGCAATGGAACGGGCTCTTATATCGTGATTTATTGGTTTCCCGGCATTTCGGTTTTAAGAGGCTATTCTCTTTATAGTACATCCGGCTATAAATCATATACGTTTTCGCCGCCAAATTCTCCGATATTGGTTACGTTCTCAACCAGTGGCGGCACAGACGCACAATATTCTAATATCAGCTTAATTCGAAATACCAATCATTTTGACATTGACCGAACTGTTAACACGTATTTCGATTTAACGACAGGCAGTTCTAATACTGTCACAAATGGTATATTAATAACAGATACCAACGGCGCGACATCTCACGGCAGGGGGCAGTTGGTTGATGTTGTGCCTGGGGCAACTTACACTTTGAGCTACAATGTTGGAAATCACGGAACGGGGAGTTCATCGGTTATTGCGATTTATTGGACTCCCGGTAGCTCGACTGTCGGTGCGGTTAATTATAGCGGAACCGGTAGCCAATCATACTCGTTTGTAGCTCAAAGCGGCCGAATACTGCTTACGTTCTCAAGTTTCTATGGTACAGGCTCACAATATTCAAACATTCAGCTTACTAGCCCAACAACCGGGACATTGACAACTATACCATAAGGATTGAATCTATGCGGTGTCGGCTCGGTGCGTTTGCCTGTGACCCTCGGCTCCTCGATTGACTTGCATTTCCTCGCTATGGTTCGAACTTTGCCGGGTTTGGCGGAGGTACAACTGAAAAACCTTAATTTGTCAATTGTCAATTGTCAGTTGTCAATCACTTACACAAAAGCCAGTTCTTACCCACCCCCACGTCCGCCACCAGCGGCACTTTTAACACCGCGGCTGATTCCATGCAGGATTTTAACAAGGCGGCAACCTCTTCCGCTTCTTCCTCCGGTGCGTCGATAATCAGCTCGTCGTGGACTTGCAGGATGAGCTTTGATTTTTTGCCCACAAGCGCGCGGTCGACGTTGTTCATGGCGATTTTGATGATGTCGGCCGCCGAGCCTTGCAGCGGCATATTCATCGCGACGCGTTCACCGAACGAGCGCATATTAAAATTCGGGGAGAATAATTCCGGGATTTTGCGGATGCGGCCGAACAGCGTTTCGGCGTACCCGCGCGATTTTGCCAGCGCTACGCTTGCGTCCATGTATTGCTTCACCTGCGGGAAACGCGCAAAATAGCTTTCGATGTATTGCTTGGCTTGGTACACGGGAATGCCGAGGTTTTTGGCAAGGCCGAAATCCGAAATGCCGTAGATGATGCCAAAATTTACGGCCTTTGCCTCGCGGCGCATCTTAGAGGTAACCTCCGCAAGCGGAACGCCGAAAACCCCCGCAGCGGTGGACGCGTGGAT
Source organism: Bacillota bacterium (assembly GCA_009781235.1). GTDB lineage: Bacteria > Bacillota > Clostridia > Christensenellales > Pumilibacteraceae > WRAP01. The sequence goes on along the minus strand of WQYM01000036.1, from coordinate 13,343 downwards.
GTCCTCCCCCGCTTTAAAGGCCGAAATCATGCCTTCATCGCCCGATAGGTGCGCCATGAGCCGCAACTCAATTTGAGAATAGTCCGCGCAAATCAACACGCTGTCTTTGTTTTTGGGGATGAATGCGGCGCGCAGGGCTCGCCCTTCCTCCTCGCGCACGGGGATGTTTTGCAGGTTGGGCTCGACGCTTGACAGCCGTCCGGTGGTCGTCAGCGTTTGCTTAAACTCCGTATGCACCACGCCGCGCGCGTCCGCCACGTTTAAAAGACCTTCCACGTACGTGCTGTTGAGCTTTGCCAGCGAACGGTAAGCGAGGATTTTTTTGACAACCGGGTACTCCCCCTCCAACTGCTCTAAGATTTCGGCGGCGGTCGAAAAGGAGCCGCCCTTTTTAGGGTACGGGATTTTCAAGTCCTCGAATAACACTTTGGCGAGCTGCTTGGGGGAATTTACGTTAAAGGGTTGCCCCGCCTCGTTTTGGATTTCGTTCGACAATTTTGCCGCGCGTTGCGAAAAGTCCGCGCCGAATTCCCGCAGCTTTGCCGTATCTACCTTAAAGCCTTCGCGCTCCATGCGGTGCAGGATATCGACAAGCGGGAGTTCTATCTCACGATAAAGCGCGCCCATGTGTAAATCCGAGAGCTTTTGGGTTAGGATGTCGCGAAGCGTGCAAAGCCCTGCGGCGGGAGCGCCCCCCGGAATGCCGTGCGCGGCGAGTAAGTCCGGCACGGAGTCAAGCGGCGCGGACATATCGACAAGGTACTGGGCAAGTTTTACGTCAAAGTAATTATTAAGCGAAATGCCGTATTCAATCAATTTCTTTTTAAGGGCTTTGGCGTCAAACACGGTTTTAGAAATGCCGGGATTCTCTAAGGGCGGTTTTAAGGCGGCAAGCACCTGCGTGTAGTCGAGGCCGGGGTCAATTAATGAGTGCGTAATGTTGATTACGTGCTCACGCTCGGTATTTGCTGAGATATGAACCGATTCCCCAATATGGACGGCTACAGTTGACGGTGGATGGTGAACAGCGGATGATGGGGTTTGCGGCGCCCCTACGGAAAAAAGTTCATCTTCATTCGTCCATTGCCTGCAAATTTCGGTTAACTCGCAAAATGTATTCACGGAGGAAATTTCAACCTCACACCGCCTATTATCTTCCGCTAACAGTCCACCGCCCACCGTCAACTGTCCACTTCCGGATAACTGGCCGCCGAGTTTTTCGCCTGCAAAAAGCTCTTCCCTCTTGACCAGCGACCTAAAGCCGTTGTCGATAAAAAAGCGCTTTACCTGCAATGAAAACGGGAACGGGTATGCGCAATCGGACGGCATGCATTCAAGCGGAACCGCCGTGTCGATGGTGGCGAGCTCAAAGGAAAGGTACGCCGATTCCTTGCCCGCAAGCAGCTTCTCCTGTAGCTTGCCGGTAATTCCGTCCACGCCGCCGTACACCCCGTCGAGGGTTTTGTAGGTTTCTAATAAGCTTAGCGCGGTCTTTTCGCCCACGCCCGGCACACCCGGAATATTGTCGGATGCGTCTCCGCACAACGCCTTGTAGTCGATGATTTGTGCCGGCGTGAGTTTAAATTCCTCCGCCAAGGTTTTTTCGTCAAATTCCGTCACCTCGGAAAGCCCCCGCCGGGTAAGAACGACGCGGACGCACCCGTCAATCAACTGAAACGCGTCTCGGTCGCCCGTGATAATGTAAGTTACTTGTCGGGGGGACGGCGGTATCGACAAGATTGAGCTCTCTTGCGAGCCCTTGCAAGCGGCTGCATTAAAACCGTCGATACCACCGTCCCCCCGACAATTTATTTTTGCCATAGTGCCGATGATGTCGTCCGCCTCAAAACCGGGCTTTTCTAAAATTTTGATGCCCGCGATGCGCAGCATTTCTTTTAGGATGGGGAGCTGAACCGCTAATTCATCCGGCATTTTTTTGCGCGTTGCCTTATAGCCGTCGTATTTAAGATGACGGAACGTGGGCGCGGGCAAATCGAACGCCACCGCCAAAAACTTGGGTTTGTAGTCCAAAATCGCCTTTACCAGCATTGTGGTAAAGCCGTACACCGCTTGTGTGGGGACGCCGTCCTTGTTATTTAGCGGCGGAAGCGCATAAAAAGCGCGGTTTAAAAGGCTGTTCCCGTCGATGAGCACAAAATTATCCGTCAACTTGTCCATGTCCCCTATTATATCCTTTCATTGTCCGTTTGTCAACGAATACATCCGACTTGCGTCGGATGCCAAATCGCAGATATTTTGCAATTTCAATTTCAACTTCAATTGGTCAATTGGTCATTAAAAGTTTTAAAAATTAGCCGAAAACGCTTGACCGTCCACAAATATAACGATATAATATGATACGGTTAATCGGCGCGATTAACCGCTCATCAATGTAGGCACCGCACGGGGATATGGCTCAGCTGGTAGAGCGATGCGTTCGCAACGCATAGGCCGGGGGTTCGAGTCCCCCTATCTCCACCAAAGCGGTATTACACGAACTCACGAACAACTTTTATTTCTTCCCCGGCGGCTTCGCCGTATCGTTCGAGTTGCAGTAGTATCAAACAAAAAAGAGACCGTTTCACATTTTAATTTTGTGAGACGGCCTCTTTTTCGTTATTTTGGGTCAATGTTTACAATACTAAGAATAAAGCTTAAGGTATGCCTATGGCAGCCTCTGCATGCTCGTTTTTGGCTATTTCTGCACAAATTATGTCCATTTTGCAATCAACTCGTTCTAAGAGGCAAATTGCAGCTCGCAGCACAGCGTTCAGTCTATTTCGATAATGCACTCGCGTTCTTTCTTCTTTCGACTCAATTCCGTCTAAAATGTCAAGATCGGCGGCCTCAATTGTCAGTTTTGCGTTTGTTATATCGCAAGATAATTCATACATCCGCCAACTGAGCTTCTCCGGCGGAGTGCTTGTCACTTCGTTCATAGTCTTTTTTGCCGACGGGGCGGCGGAGCTGATACTCTCACCGCCCGGCGCCGGTGCGGTTGTTACGCCGCTTTAACCTCCCTGTAAATTTCTTTGTTGTCGGTTTCTTTGTAGCGTATCGAAATTATGCTTTCGAGCGCATATACCAGCGTTACCGGCTTTTCGGTTTCCTCGTCCTTGAGGGCGCCCATCGCAATCAACTCTGCTTTGGTGGTCGGCGTACCGTCGGCCAGCGCGTACTCGCTACGGAAGTTGTTCGGGTTCATAATTTGTAGGTACAGCTTCGTCGGGTCTTTCTTGTGGCGAACAATGCTGTCATACTCGGTATGCTCGAACCAGTTGGGCTGTACGCCGCCGCGCTCGGCTATGTCGTCCTGAACCGCCGCGACATTCGCGTAGTTGCAGCCCCATTGAGCCGTGAGGGTCGTGTGTTTTGTGTAGCGGATTCCCTTTAAGCCCTTTTTCTCGGTTTTGCACTCAAGGGCAAAAATCCTGCCGTTGGTGATGTCCTTTTCTAAAATTGCCGTTAAAGTCATTTTGTTTTACCTCTAAAATTTATTTGATTTTTTCCGCCGCTTGTGGTATTCTTAGAGGGCAATGGCGGCGGGGTTCCTGCTCTCTGTTGTGCTTGGGTTAACCTGTTTGCTTGCTGGCGGCGGTTAGCCCTTTCTTTTTGGTTGCCTCCCTCAATCTCAACCTTACATTCACAGTATACAGCATTTGCTTAACGTTGTCAAGCGATTTATCAACGTTTTTCGAAATATTTTTAAGTTTTTTCTAAATTATTTTTGTTATTTGCTTGACAATGTTAAGTATTTACTATACAATAGACTAAGACAGGAGGATAAAAATCAGATGACAATCGCAAAAAAAATAAATACTGCCATTGCATATAAAGGAATTAGTCAAGCTGCTTTGGCGCGGGCTATCAACATGACCCCCTCAAACTTCAATCAAAAGTTTAAGCGGGCAACTTTTACGCAAGAGGAATTAGAGCAGATAGCGGCGGCGCTCGGAGCGGTTTACACATTCGGCTTTGAGTTCCCGGACGGGTTCAAGGTATAGGGAGGCGTTATGGACTTTTCAAAAATAGACAGGCTCAAGGCGACCATTGACAAAACCCGCCCGTTTGAGGGCGATATGCTGAAAGAACTGCAAGCCTATTATCGCGTGGGGCTGACATATTCCTCTAATGCGCTGGAGGGCAATACGCTCACCATCAGCGAAACAAAGATACTGCTTGAGGACGGGCTGACCGTCGGCGGCAAACCGCTCCGCGATACCTTTGAGGCGCTCGGACACGCCAAAGCTTACGATTTTATGTTTACGCTGCTCCGCAAGCGGGAGATACTCGAAAGCGATGCGCTGACCATGCACAAGCTGTTTTTTACGGGCATCGACGCGAACGCCGCCGGAGTGTACCGCAAAAAGGCTGTGTTCATTACCGGCTCCGAATATCCCGTAACGGAAGTCAAAAAAATTGCGGCGGATATGGCCGCGCTGTTCCAATGGGCGAACGGCGAGCGCGCAAAGTATCACCCTGTAGAGTTTGCCGCTCTGCTACACAAGCGTTTTGTGTTCGTTCATCCCTTTATAGACGGGAACGGGCGACTGACGCGGCTCTTAATGAATACCGCGCTTATTCAAGACGGATATATGATGGCGATTATTCCGCCGGTGTTGCGGTCGGAGTATATAAGCTTGCTGGAAAAGGCGCATACGAACGACAATCCGTTTGTCGAGTTTATCGCCGGGCGCGTATATGAAACCGAATATGAGCCTGAGACCGTAGTGTTCCTCGGTGTACAGCCAGTATATCGTTTTTACTACCTCGGATTTCTCGGGGTCGGGTTCCACATCGAAAATGGGCTTGCCCTTAAAGTTGAGCGTCCCTCTCGACACGGAGCGGTAACCGTAGGGCGGGGGTCCGCCGCGCCACTTGCCCTGCTTGACCATTTGCTCTACCGCGTCAGTAACCCTTGCGGCGGTTTTCCGGCTTTCGCCTTCCGCCTGCCAAAACCTTATGTAGGTCATCAGCTTGTCGGTATGCGTCGACGAGTTAATTTCGCCCTCGCAGTAAGAAATAACCTTTATCCCCCTTGCGTTTAGAAACGACACTATCAAAGGGGTTTCCTCGGCTATTCGACCCAGCCTATCCGACATATAAATTCCGAGGATATCGAACTCCCGGCGTTCCGCCATTGCTTTAATTTCCTGTATTTTGTCGCGGTTGTTTGCCGATACCTTGAAGCCCGAAACGGCGGCCTCGACTTTTTCCGTTACGAAATGCCAGCCCTTTTGTTCAACCCACGGCTTTAGGATGTTGCGCTGCAGCGGTATGTCGTTTTCGCTGTCGGTCTGCTTTTTACTCGACGCACGGTACAGCAGCACCACGCGCGGTTTGTTTTGTGTATTATCCATATAAAATGAGCCTCCTCTGTCAGCGACAAACAATATCGCGTTTATTTAGTAAAGTCCAACACAAATCGGCCGAAAAGCACCGAAAAGAAAAAAAGGGGAAACAATCTTTTCAGACCGCTTCCCCCTTTGATGATTTTTTGCGGTTACGCCGCGTCCTCCGTGTTCGGGAAGCAAAGCACCGCCCACTTACCGCTCGGTTCGTCGAACCGCACTAATTCCGCGCCGCCGCACTCGTACTCGCGCATTAAATACTTGTTGTCACCCACTTGGACGTTCCCTTCGCTTTTAATTACGGCATTTTTAAAGTACGCGCTTCTCGGCGGCGGTGCGTTAAAATCAATTCTTTCCGTCTGTTTTTTCATCCTTGACCTCCGCGTCCTTCGGCGTCCCCATTTGCTTAAATACTTGGTGGGTGCCGGTGGCGGCGAGTCCGCTGCCGATGCCGATTAAGAGTGCGGTGAAAATGTTCTCCGCAGGGATAATCCCCGGCACGGCGTAAAAGCCTATGACGCCCAATACCGCGCCTATTACGGCGGCGATTATCGGCAGGCGGCTCATCACCTTTTCGTTGCCTTTCGTTTCCCTCTTGAGAAGCGAAATGAGCGTGTACACTACCGTTACGATAATCGGTACCGCTACAAAATCAAATGTATTCATAAAATCCTGTTCTCCTTTTTTGGCTGTTCGCCGTTTTTTTTGTTATCAAAAGCAAAAAGCGGAAGTCGTTGTCGCTCCCGCCCTTTGCGTTGATACGGATTAAGTTGTTATTTCGAGCCTATGTTTTGGCTCATAAATTTGATGAGTTTGTTCTTTTGCTCGGTTACGAGGTGGTTCGCGCCGTTCTGCTCTAAGCCGTCCATTATGGCGACAAGGCTTTCTAAAAGCATGGCGCGCACCTCGGTTGTAAAAGCGTTCTCGTCAGCCCTGTCGGTTTTGAGGTTTGTCAGCTTGTCCTCTAAGTCCTTGATGTTCTCGGTGTTGCGCTCGACCTGTTTTACGACCTTTTTTATCGGTGCGATAAACTTTGCGTACAGCAGAGAAAACGCCGACACCATACCCGCTATGGTCATTATGATTGCGATTAAATCCACGATTGCCAAATTCATATCCTCCCTCCTTAGCAGTCCACGGTTTCGCCCATAACGGATTTGAGCCGCTCGTAGAACAGCCCGTATGTTATAGGCTCGCCTGCGTAGTCGCCCGTGTTAACCTCCGCGCCGCCGTCGAGCAATACCGGGTCGGTAATCCATTCGTCATCGAATCCTAACGCCGAGAGCTGTTCGCCGGCCTCATGCGGTATCACGAGCGCGGGCTTTTCGTTATCTCCGTATTTGAACAACCTCTCGCCCACGCCTAACTCTAAGGGCGCAAGCGCGGCAAGTTCATCTTGCTTTTTCCGAAGTTCGGGGAACCTGTTTTCGTTGATGAAGCCGTGTCCGTCAACCACAGAATTAGGGTTTACACCCAATGCTTCGACCTCCGCAAGCAAAGTGTCGTACTTCGTTTGAATGCTCTCGCGCAGCTTTCGGAAAAACTCCGCCCACTTGCCCTCGCGCTGTTTTTCCTTTTCGCGTTCATCCACGCTTTTGTAAGCTGTAAAATTCACGAAAACTTTCAACCCGCGCACGGCGCAAATGTCGAATTCTATCTTGTAATAATTCTTTGTGGCTTTCTCTAAAATAGCCATGTCCTTGTCCTCCTCTTAATAAAAAATTGCGGCGTAACCGTTGCCGCCCTTGCCGCCGGGGTGTCCTGCGAACAATACCCAAGCGCCGCCTCCGCCGCCCGCTCCGATTCCGCCGTCGCCGCCCGTTCCGCCACCTTGACCGCCGCCATGTCCGAAGTACCAACCTCCGCCGCCTCCGCCGCCGCTGTTGGGTGCGCTTCCGCCCGCGCCTTGGCCGTAGTCTAACTGTTGCCTCTTAGGTAGCGGGTATTGATTCCCATCTCGTTGCTGTAAATGTAACCGGCGTAGTTCATGACCATTTTTTCACCGAACCAGTCTTGGTGCGTGTAGCCGTGATTGTTCGCTTTAAGGTCTTTGACCGTGCCTTGAAGCGTTTGCGGGTTGATGGTGAATAAGCCCTCGTACCCGGTTTCGCCCTCGTCAATTAACCTCTCGCTCTCTTTGCGAAAAGCCGCCCAGAGGTCGTCCTTGCAGTCCGGCTCCGGCGACACTCTCTCAGTCATGTACACCGTGATAGTCGCGTTCTTGTATTTGAACGTTAGGTTCTCGGTTTCAACCATGCTCTCGATGAGTTCGGTTTCGATGCCCTCGATTTCCTCGCGGAGCGCCTTCAGCTTGCTTTTAAGCTCGCCTTCGTCATCGCGTAATTCCATGAGGAATTCGACTAATTCGTTTCTTTTTTCAATGTCCATTTCGTTTCTCCGTTTTTGTTATGACGTATCATCCGGCGGCTCGCCCGAGGCCGGTGACCTCAACTTCCGCCATTCGTCGACCAAGAGCTTCGCCGTGTCGCCCTTCTGCCGCAAGGCTTCCATGATTTTCTCGTCCACGGTTCCCTTGGCGGCGAGGTTGATGTACAGCGTTTTCTTGTCCTGTCCGATGCGGTGGATGCGGGCGCGGCTTTGTTGGTAGTTCGCGTAGCTGTAATCGAGCGAGTAATACACCGCCACGCTTGCCGCCGTTAAGGTCAAGCCCATCCCGGTCGTTTGTAGCTGCCCGACGAAAACCTTGCAGTCCGGGTCGGTCTGAAACCTATCGACCTGCTCGGCTCGGTCGGTGATTGCGCCGTGGATGATTGCGTACCCGGTTTTCTTTGCCTTCAGCAGTTTTTCGATTGCTTCGATTTCGGGAATAAACCGGGCGAACACAACCGCCTTTTTGTTTTGCTCTAAGCACTCGTCGAGAATATCCTCTAAGGCTTCGAGCTTCGCCGCGCTCACGGCCAAAGGCTTTTCTTCCGCGTCGGGTCTTATGAACCCGCCCGTGCATTGACTAAGGCGCAGAAGCCGGGTCAGAATGTTCCGTGTCGTTACGTCGCCCGTCATCAGCTCGGCGTAGGATTCCCTGTCGATGGCGTCGTAGATGGCTTTTGCCCTCGGCTCTAAGGCCACAAACCGCGTTTCGTCTATGTAGGGCGGCAGATCCACCGCTTCGTCGAGCCTGACCCTGAACGCTATGCTGTGAGCCTTTTCCACGAGTTCAGCCATGTTACGGTAGCCGATGATTTGATGGTTTCCGTACCCGCCGATGATTGCGTACCGTGCGCGGAAGCTGTAAAAACTCGCGCCGAAAATCTTTTCATCGACAAAGCGGTATTGCGAGTAAAAGTCGAGCGGATTGTTTGTAATCGGCGTCCCGGTTAAAATCATATTGAACCGGCTTTGCAACACACCTAGCCATTATTCTGTATTTGCCGTTGCCCAAATACGTGGGCTTAAAATTAAATACTTCGTCAATTATAGGAAAATTACCGACTGTGTTAATTTCCAAACTAGACACGCTGTTTTGAGCTCTCAGCTTTTTAGTTGACGCGTTCGCGGGTGCAAATCTAAAATAGCTGTCATTGAGATAGTTTTGGGCGGTTGTATATATCGCCATATATTTTTGTTCCGGCCCATTACTAGCCGCACGTAACTTAATCAGAGAATTGTTGTTTGTACCCTCAGTGTTCATATACAAGCCCGACGGAATGGCATTTTTTATGGAATAAGTCGCGCCGCTTTGAATCGCGTTTTGATAATTGTCGCTGTTTGGATTTTCGACATCGTCTTTGAATTGCTTTAATAACGCCGCAACATACTGCTCGGTCTTCGGTAGTGTCTCTTTAACGACGGGATCGTAATAAGTCTCTTGATCCGTAGTGCTTGTTCTTTTCGTATAAAGAGCGGTATAATAAGACACCGACGTGCCCGTTATCGTGCCGTTAGCGGAAAAGTCGGCAAGCGTGTTTAACGGAAACTCAAAACCGTTGGCAAAAGGATTGGTTGACTTGTATAAATAGGTAATATCCTTGACATTGTTAGGATTACCGTTCGTGGCGTGAAAGTCGTCATGAAGGATAGGTTCAAATTTCCCATTCACATAGCCTTCATACGTGGAATGTGGTGCGCCGGAGATCCCGGTCGTATGTAACGTGATTCCTAAATCCATCAAATAATGGGACGCATACCCCAAATATTTTATCGCGGTTTGTATATCACCGTTTTTATAACACGCAATCGCCATGGAATAATGGTCTTCCACCCTTGTGCGCGCGCTCCTGGAATAATTGTCGTTCTTGTTTTGGTAATATGCTCCGTTTATTGACGGCGTAGCATTATACGCGATATAGTAATGCGTTCCGCTCATACCATTCCCAACGTTCTCGCTATAATCGGGCTGATACGCCATTTTGTACAAAGCTTCCCGTGCCGGGCCGGTTGCTGAGCCGGAATTATACTTATAGTAAACGGTCATATTGTTATAAAACTTATAGAGCGTATCGTTTGGCCCCAGCAAATCAAAAACTTTTTGCATGGTCTTTTCGTGCGTTTTACTATCCCAGCGGGTCGGCGGAGCGTTGAAAAAATCGTCAATAATTCCAATGTCTATCGCCTTAAAAATTATTTTGTTGGTATTCTCGTTGATCCATGCGGCATCCTCATCGTTGTCAAAATCAAACCGTAACGCCTCAAGCCACTCCCACATCGCGGAAGCGGTCGCGTAAGGCATAATATGTAGGTAGTCGGATTCTTCGATATCCGCGTCAAATCGCATTCCGTCAAAGCGCAGCCTGCCTTGCGGGTCGTTAAACAAACTTCCGTCCAACTGGGTTTTCGAGGTTCTCGCTTCGGATTCCTCGGCTTCGGCAACTGAAGCTTGTCCGGTTACTAAACCGAACCATGCTGTGGCAGCCAGACAAACAATGACGGCCATACATAAAACTCTTTTTTTCATTGGGGTTTTCCTAATTTTTTTAGTTTTATTGTTTTTATATAGAAACGGGCATTAAATACAAGCAGCAGTATAAAAAGCGCCGTCTGAATAACTAGTGTTATCATCTGAATTAAAAAATAAGGTCGGAAGTGATGTGAATATGGACCGCGTAAGGTATTAATTTGATCAAGAAATGAAGGATATATGATAATAATCGTGGAAATTAAAACAAGCGCATTGAGCGACATCAAAGCGGCTTCAATCGCAAACACGACTTTGTGATGCTTTACTTTCCGGCAGTCAAAAATCAACATGGAGATAGCGGATAACGGCGGCAACAAGGTTGCAATATAAACGACTAGTACAGACATGTCAAAGTAAAAAAAGCGGCGGTAATAAAAATTTAGTATAATATCCGGAATTATGCCGGAACTTTCGCCACCAATCTCCGGCGTAAACGCAAAGATTGCCCAACTGACAAGAATCGCCACGCACAAAACCAAACAGATACGGCGCAATTTCCTGTCTTTTTGTTTCAAACCAATGCCGTCATCACTATTTTTGTTTTCCAAATTACGCCTCCTAGTTTTGCTATAATTTTTATAAAGAAACGACCGTCTTTTGCGTGGCTACTATTGCGCTATTATAAACTTATATTTATATCATGACAGACAAGAAAACTTTCGGCAAAGTATTTCCAAAATCCGAGGCAGTATGTAAGATTTTTTCTGAATATGAAGTTCATGTTCCGCAAGGGCGAGGAACTTTTATGGTTACAGTAAAAATTTTACAGCACAATGAGAATGAATTTTCTTTTGAACTCAGCCATCACTATATGGGTAAAATCCAACAAGCCCCTTATGTGACATCACGCGGTGCTATCTTTGGAACAGAAGAAGAAGCACTAAAAGCGGCAAACTTGGGAATTTTTACACACTTTTACGACAAAACAGAAGCGGCGGTTTGGAACGAAACCACGGCGTCGAGTTTTGCGGGCGACAACGGCACATTTTCGTCCCCCTACCTTTCTAATAATCATTTCCTATCACATTAACCGCCATTGAGCGTTGTGCATTATGCGTTCGTTGTGCATTGACTAAAACGGGTTGGCCAAAGCGTAATCTAAGTCAAACACGCGCACAAAGTCGATTTCCAATGCGGGGTCTTCGGTGAGTTCGGGGTTGCCGTTCATAAAAGCGTTGTTGGGAACCTTGTTGTTCCCATCGAACTTGCCGTTGATTGCAAAATTCAAAATCAAATGGAACGGCTTGTTGAAAGGCCTGGGGTCTGCCTCGGTCGCGGTGACTCCTCCGCTTCCGTTTGCGTTGGCTTGCCACGCCCTGCCGTTTTGACTCCATTGATTCATGGAGGCAAAGGGGTTTCTGGCTTCCGGGCTGAAGTTTAAGCCTACGCCCGGGGTATTTAATGCGGTTGCCGAGGCGTTGCCGGCCGTAACCTGGCCGTTCCACCTAACGGAATACGTCAACTTGCCGTCAATTAAGAAGCTCATGCGACCGGGACGCCATTCACACGTGTAAATATGAAAATCCCGGATATCGAAATCGGGGTTGCGGTTCGAGCCGTCCGAATTATTATAGTAGGATGTCCACGAGCTGTTGTCGCCGGTGTGGCCGGGCGGACGGCTGTTGTGCAGCGCGCTGGAAGCCTTCCAATATTCGCGGCCGCGCATTTCCATAATGTCAATCTCGCCGGAGTGCGGCCAACCGCCGTACGAGGGGTTTTGCGGCATCATCCAAAACGCCGGCCAAAAGCCGGGGAAAGCGGTGGTAAGCCGAAGCCGTGCCTCAAACCTGCCGTAGGTTTGGCTGAACTTGCCGGCCGAGTCAATTTTGCCGGAGGTGTAGTTGTGGCCTTGGTGGTTTTCTCTTTTGGCAATGAGCTTTAGCGTCCCGTTCGATACCACAACGTTCTCCGGGCGGTAATATTGATCCTCTCCGTTGCCGAAGCCCCCGCCTTGGTTGATAATTCGCCAATTTTCGGCGGTATCTAAAGAGTTGCCGTTAAAGTCGTCAAAAAACGTGCAGTCTTCCGGATTGAACGGAGGGTTATACCCCTCGCAAACGCAAGGCCACTTGCCGCAATCGGGGCAAGGGTCGTGCGGGGGCTCGGGAGGCTTGGGATCCGGATTCGGATTCGGATTGGGATTTGGAACCGGATTGGGGTTGGGATTTGGATCCGGATTGGGGTTCGGATCGGGATTGGGGTTGGGGTTGGGGTTCGGATCCACGGGCACTCCTGCATACTCAAAAAGCAGTTCGCCGGTAAAATTGTAATAATGCCGCGCTTTTTGGGCCAGCAAAACGACCGCTTCTTCCGCTAGGTCCTTATCCTCCGCCGACAAAGCGTTGTACAACTCCATCGCAAGGAGAATTTTTTCCTTAGCCGCGTCGAGAGAGGATTCACGAACGATGCCGATTGCGGACACCGCACTGATAAACTCGACTGCCGGATCGAGTTGTTTTTCGCCGCGGCCGCTAAAAAGCTCCGCGCAGGCGGTCGAATATACCATAACGAACGCCAAAAGACACAATGCAATTCTTTTTTTCATGCCACTATCTGTCTCCCAAAAATTCTGAAGGCAACAATTATTCAGTCTAACTACCATTATTATACTGAATATATTTTGTTTGTCAACTAAATACGGATGATTTATATAATTTAAAAGGTGAATAAAAATGTTTGACTTTTTTTTCCGGTTGCTTTATACTGACAATAGTTGCCCAATGGAAGCATAGCTCAGCCGGGAGAGCATCTGCCTTACAAGCAGAGGGTCACAGGTTCGATCCCTGTTGCTTCCACCAAAATCCCAGATTATGCAATATTCTGGGATTTTTTTGTGCCCTAGGAATTTTCGCCAAAGCCGACGCGCGTGCACATCGGCTTTGGCGAAAATTCCGCCGGAAACAAAAAAAGCGGCGCACAAAATGCGCTACCGCTCCAAGGGTGAGCGCGAGCGAACACGCTTTTTTTATGCAGGGGCTTCATTAGACTTCCTCGGGAATTAATTTTTTTCGAAGTTGATGATGCCGCAAATTAAAGTTACTCTTAAACCATAGCGTTTACGTCGATTGCGATATCGG
>WQYM01000035.1 GCA_009781235.1 Bacillota bacterium | reverse complement strand
CTCTCTCGGCTTGACCAAGTTCAATTGGTTTTTCAATTTTTTTCATTATGATATTCCTCCTAATAGGGAGTATATCATGTTTAAGATAAATAGTCAAGAAAAAGATTTAACTTATCACTAGTAGTTATGCAACTGGCATTGTGAGCGCGACAGCTACCGTAACTGCTTGCTCAGGCGGATTGATAGGATATATTTTAAGAGGTGAAATATTTGATTGCTATGCGACGGGCAATGTAAGTGCGGCAGCAACAGCCTCTTCCTCGCCCTATGATGTTATCTCTGCAAGCGTAGGCGGATTGATTGGAATGAATTATGGAGGCTACAGCACAGTAACCAACAGCTACAAATACTCTGCACAAATTTTCACAAGAAGAACAGGCTCTGCAACTTACGCAACGCCAAACAATGTGGAGGGTAGTGCGTGCGCAATCGCAGACCTTAATAATATATCGTTCTTTATTTCTACGCTAGACTGGGATTCCGATATTTGGGACTTCAGCGACTTAGACTTTTTAGCGGGTAAAATGCCTGTTTTAAAGATATAAATTTATTAGGAGTAACTTCATGGAAGACAAAAAAAGGGAACTAGAATTACCTGATTCGCTTACTTTGGAAATCGAACAATTCCTATCCAACATGAGTGGCAAAGCAGACTTTCTTATAAGCAAGTTTGCGAAAGTAGTGGAGGAATGCACGGAAGAAAGCGATAAAGAAATTTCCAGAATTCTTGACCGTGCTAATATATACGGCGAATGCAAAGACGAAATCCAAATTGAATTTGAAAAACACAATGTCACTTTCAACGAAGAAGTCTGGGAACTTTTCGACAGGTTATGTCGCGCCTCAGTTATTGGAAGCAAAACTTAACCCGATTTAAGTAAGTAATCGCTATATAAAAACATAGTGAAATTATAGTACATAACCACACCGCAATTACAATCTTATGGCGGCGATTTTGGCGTGCTTTTGAAAGTGGCATGAAAACTATAAATCAAAATCAAAGCATCGTCTATGGGCGGTGCTTTTGAATTTGATGCAGACAGAACAATGCCCCACAGCAACGCGCACCCGACCCGCCAGAACCGCCGTTAAAGCCATATGAGTAGCGATTGAGCCTTTCCTCCTTCCTCCGCTCCGCTGTCCAACAAAGCCCTACGCTCCCGACGACGGGCCCATTTGACAAGCGTTAAGACGAAATTGATTCTGACCGAAGAAGTACTCCGCTTAAATCTCTCCGGGTTATATTCCCCGACGTCTTGCGTCGGTCTGCTTATTGCGAACGCAGTGAGCTAAGGGGGATACCCCGAGGTCTCTGCCTCGGGGAGATTCATTTTATCGCAAATCTTCAAAAATCTTCGCAAATACGAGGTTAATATATTTGCAAAGTTTAATGAACCACGGAAAAGGTGCAAATGTTGCTCAACAAAGGTGCCGAAAAGGTGCATAATCTGTGCAGAGGACAAAAAAAGCAATATCGTTAGGGGTGAAATCGACAAAACAACACTTTTAGGTATCCAAAAAGTGCTGTTTTTAGTTGACTGAGGCTTTTTTTTGCGGTATAATGTGAAAAAGAAGGAGTAAGGTATGCAAAGGTTAATAACAGAAAAATTATTGCAGTGGAAAAACAATCCGGGTAAGAAGCCGCTGGCGATAAACGGGGCAAGGCAAATAGGCAAAACGCACAGCATCATGGAGTTTGGCATGAGCAATTATGCGTCGGTGGCATATTTTTATTTTGATAACAACCCGGACTTGTGCGGTTTATTCGAGGGTGGCATCAGTTCGATTAGTTCGCTTATGCCAAAGTTGGAGGCCAATGTCAATCAGTCCATCAGTCCTGAGACCACCCTTATGGTTTTTGACGAAATACAGGCGTGTCCTGCGGCTCTCGCGAGTTTAAAAAGATTTAATGAAACCGCGCCCCAGTACCATATTGTCGCGGCCGGGAGTTTATTGGGGGTGGCATTGGCCAGAGTTTCCGGCGACACAAAAGCAAAAGCTGCAGAAAAACAAGGAAAATACTCGTTTCCGGTCGGCAAAGTGGACGAGCTGAATATGTTCCCGTTCACTTTCGAAGAATTTTTGATGGAGTTTAATCCGAGGTTAATCCCGTTAATTCAAGAATGCTTTGATAACAATACGCCCCTTAGCGGCGGACTGCACGAATCGGCGTTAGAATTGTTTTTGCAATACTTGGTCATCGGCGGTATGCCGGAGGCGATTAGCGAATACAGAAAAACTAATAACTATACCCTTGTAAAAGCAAAACAGCTTTCGATTTGCAACAACTATGTTTTGGATATGAGCAAGTATACCGAAACCAAAACGCAAGCCGTCCGAAACGAAGCGGTTTACAATACGTTGCCTTCACAACTCGCAAAGGAAAACAGGAAGTTTCAATATGCCGCTATAAAAAGCGGTGCCCGAGCGAACGATTATGAATTATCCTTGAATTGGCTGGAAAAAGCGGCGGTCATTATAAAGTGCAATAAGGTGAGGGAGGGCAAAGAGCCCCTTGCAAGCTATGAGGATTTTCTGTCGTTTAAGGTTTACATGAGCGATGTCGGGTTGTTGGCTGCAAAGAGTAACAATTCCCACCTTTCTATATTGGGCAGGAGCATGGGCGATACCGCAAAAGGCGCGATGACGGAAAACTATATTGCCCAAAGCTTAAAGGCGAACGGCATAGGGTTTTACTATTGGGAAAGCAACAATCAGTCCGAGCTCGATTTTGTAATTCAAATAGAAAACGAAATCATCCCTATCGAGGCAAAGTCATGGAAAAGCGTACGCTCTCAGAGTTTGGAGTTTTTCAGGGAAAAATACGGCATCGAAAAAGCCATCCGAATATCGGCCAAGAACTTCGGGTTTGAGAACGGCACCAAAAGCGTCCCGCTTTATGCGGTATGGTGCATTAAAAAATAGCGGCGCGTATGAACGGACGGCAACTACTAAGGAATTCTTAGCAGTTCAACGCGAGGGCAATAGCGAGTAAATACACAGCAATAGCAAGAATAATGTAATAATCATAGGTCAATGAGGGGTCAGGTTGAAATACTTTTTAAGTAAATTCTTAAAAAGTATTAGAATCGCGGAACTTTTTAAGTGTTTTGCTTAGGATTTATCTAAAATATTGCTTTTTCGTGCAAATTTGGCAAAATAAATATTGTCTTTTCGTGCAGGCTGTGTTATAATGACAAAAATGAGCAGAGAGAGGCCATTATGATACTTAAACGTAAAGCATATCAAAAAATAGCCGCGTGGAAGAAAAACAGCGCCGGAAAGACCGCGCTCCTAATTGACGGGGCAAGGCGGGTCGGCAAAAGCTATTTGGCGGAGGAGTTTGGTAAGAACGAATATAAAAGTTATATTCTGATTAACTTTTCCCGTATGAATTCGACTTTGCGAGGCGTTTTTGAAGAAGATGTCATGGATTTGGATTTGTTTTTTAATAAGCTGTCCGTTATGTTTGGCAAACTCTTATACAGGCGAGAATCCTTATTTATTTTTGACGAAGTACAACGTTTCCCGAAAGCCAGAGAATTGATAAAGTTTTTGGTGGAGGACGGTCGATACGATTACCTCGAAACAGGCTCGCTCATTTCGCTCAAAACAAATACGCAGGACATAGTTATTCCGTCGGAGGAAGAGCATATCGAGCTGTTCCCGCTGGACTTTGAGGAATTTCTTTGGGCGATGGGCGATGAGACTGCCGCGCCGTTTATAAAGCAATGCTTTGACGGACTTGTTCCGCTTGGAAACGCTTTACACAGAAAGGTGCTCAATAGCTTTCGTCAATATATGCTAGTCGGCGGAATGCCGCAAGCGGTTTTAGAATATGTCGAAAGTAAAAATTTTGCCAAAGTAGACAAGATAAAAAAGATGATTCTTAACTTATATCGGGATGATGTAATCAAATTTGCTAAAGGCTATGAGAGCAAAGTACTCGCCGTTTTTGACGAGATACCGGGACAGTTGTCAAAAAAAGAAAAACGGTTTACACTTTCCTCTATAGATAAAAATGCAAAAATGCGCACCTATGAGGATTCGTTCGTTTGGCTCAGCGAGGCGATGGTTACAAACGTTTGCTTTAATTCGACCGACCCAACGGTGGGGCTTAACCTAAATAGGGACATGACGACGCAAAAGTGCTACTTCGGTGATACAGGACTGTTGGTAACACAAACCTTTATGGATAACGAATATACGGAAAACGATTTATATAAGTCTGTGTTGCTAGATAAACTCGGAATTAACGAAGGGATGCTGATGGAAAATATGGTTGCGCAAGCTTTAAGGGCAAACGGGCATAAACTGTATTTTTACTCAAGAAACGACAACTCCAATCGTGAAAACATTATTGAAATAGATTTTTTGATTAAAAGGCAGAAAAAGATATGCCCGATAGAGGTTAAGTCTTCAAACTATACGACACACTCATCGCTTTCGAAGTTTATGAAAAAATTCCAAGGCAAGATTGGCCAGCCGTATATATTGTATTCTAAGGATGTTCTCGTTAGAGATGGGATAATCCACCTGCCGCTTTATATGGCGATGTTTTTGTAATTAAAAAATGAGACTAAGCGCAAGCAGACGGACGGATATTCCTGCCATTTACGGCGATTGGTTTTTTGAAAGATTAAAAGCCGGTCACTTTTTTGTGCCCAACCCGTTCATTGATAACGAGAAAATCGCCAAGATAAATGTCGAACCCGTAAGAGTAGAGACCAACATTTTGGGTGGGCAGACCGTTACGGGAAACATTGACGGCATCGTGTTTTGGACAAAAAATCCCCGTCCGTTTTTGCCGCGCCTTGACGAGTTGACCGAATACAAGTACTACTTTTTATTTACGCTGAATCCGTACGACGCGGCGGTTGAACAAAAACTACCGTCACTTGCCGAGCGCATTAAAACCTTTCAGGAGTTGTCAAGGACAATCGGCGCGGAGCGGGTGATTTGGCGGTACGACCCTATTTTGTTTACACGGGAATGCGGTGTAAAATGGCATATCGAGCAATTTGCGAATTTGGCAGCGCAGTTGGAAGGGTATACGAAGTGTTGCAAAATCAGTTTCCTCTTAGGTAAGCACCCGAGGATGTTCGCGCCCAATTTCGACGAGCGGCGGACGCTTGTTAAAAGTTTTGCCGAGTGCGCGGCCAAAAACGGCATTCAAATCGAAACCTGCGCCCTTTCGAAAGAATTTTCGGATTTTGGCATCAAGAAAAGCAGTTGTATCGACCCCGAACTTTGGGAGTACCTTTTGGGCGCAAAGCGCAAATCAAAGACGCTTGACAGCCAGCGAAAGGAGTGCCTCTGTATGCCGAGTGTAGACATCGGCATATACAATACCTGCACAAACGGATGCCTGTATTGCTACGCGAACGGCTTTTACGGATACCGGGGCGAGTCCAAATCGTTGACGGACAAGTTGGCCGGTGAAGTCTACGAACGGAAAATAGAACGCTCGTTTAATTATTGAAAAAGTCCTTATACTGCCGCCAGATTTTATAAACGGGCTTTGTGCCGCGCTCCCAACTGCTGAGGGTTGCAAGGCGAATACCAAGCCTGTCCGCTAACTGCGCTTGCGTGAGGCGGTATTTTTTGCGATAGGCTTTGATTAAAGCGGAGTAGTCGTCAAATCGGCCTTGAACGGTAAATTTTGCGGTATTTTCGGTGTCGGCTTGTATAGTTGTTGCCATTAGTGCGGTGGCGGTAAAACGACCGCGACGGCGATGGTTGCGGAGATTTTTAAGGGAAGGAACCCGACGGTACATATCGGGGGCGATTATCCGGGATTTAAAAACCCGGCGGGCGGTTCGGAGTTTTTTATTACGGAAGCGTGCGAATACCACAAGAGCTTTTTAAAGCTGTACCCGGATTTTTCACTCATATTAAATACGGAGCTTGACCATACGGACTATTATCGGGGGCCGGAGGAATACTTCGCGGCGTTTTGCGATTTTGCCGGCCAATCGGAAAAGGCGTCGGTGCTCGGCGACGATGACGGATTGTTTTGCTTGGCACAGTGCTGCGGATACGCCACGTTCGGTTTATCCGGGCGCAACGATTATACCGTAAAAAACGTGGTGAAAACGGCTTGCGGGCGCAAATTCGATATATGCGAAAAAGGTGCGTTGCTGGTTCGCGCGGAGCTTAACATTCCGGGGGCGCACAACGTTCTAAACGCTTTGGCGGCGGCGACGGCGGCAAGAGCCTACGGGGTGAGCGCGGAGGAAATCGCGGCGGGATTAGGGCGGTTTCAGTCCGTAGGCCGCAGGTTTGAGTTTTTAGGGAGCAAGGACGGCACACGCGTTTATTCCGATTACGCGCACCACCCGACGGAGCTCGCCGCGATGATAGCTTCGGCGCGCGAGGTAAACGGCGGAAAATTGGCGGTGGTGTTCGAGCCGCATACATATACGCGCACGCAAAGCCTGTACCGCGAGTTTGCGCGTAGCCTGTCTGCGGCGGACGAGGTGATTTTGGCGCCCGTGTACGCGAGCCGCGACAAGCCGGTTAAGGGCGTCACCTCGCGCCTCATTTTGGAGGAGATGAAACGTCTCGGATACCGGGATGGGGCGTACGAGCGGCGGTACGAGGATATTTTTGAGCGGCTTAAAAAAAGTGCCGGCAAAAACGGGGTAATCGTTTTTGCCGGCGCGGGTACGGTGGACGAATTCGCGCGCGAATTCGTCAGTGGCCAGTAGTCAGTGACCGGTGGTCAGAAATCGGAACAGCAGTTACTTGCGAACTACAAGCCACGAAAAATCGGCGGCGTCTCTTTCGAGACGCCGCCGATTTAGTATTCAGTTGATTTAAAACCACTGTCCACTGTCCACTGTCCACTGTCCACTGTCCACTGTCCACTGTCCACTGTCCACTGATTAAAACAGCGAGGCTAAATTAAAGCTTGCGGTGACGCCGGCAAATACGATGGCGACGGTGACGGTTAAGACGATTAAGATATTAAACGACGGACCCGCAGTGTCTTTCATGGGGTCGCCCACGGTGTCGCCCACGACGGCCGATTTGTGTTCCTCGGAGCCCTTGCCCTTGCCCGCCAATCTTCCGGCTTCGATATATTTTTTGGCGTTATCCCACGCGCCCCCGGCGTTTAACATGTAAATCGCGGTCACAAATCCGGTTGCCAACACGCCCGCCAGCATCCCGACGACGCCCGCCGGCCCCAACACGAGCCCGACGGCAATCGGCGATACAATGGCCAAAATGCAGGGGATAATCATTTCCTTTTGCGCGGCCTTGGTACAGATGCTGACGCACTGCGCGTAATCGGCTTTTCCCGTACCTTCCATAAGCCCCGGTATTTCTCTAAACTGCCGCCTAACCTCCGTCACGATGCTTTGCGCCGCCTTTCGTACGCCGCTCATCAGCATCGCCCCAAAGACGAATACCAGCATCGCGCCCAAGAACAGCCCGACCAGCACGGGCGGGTTGACAAGCGAAAGGTCTAATACCACTTTTTTTCCAACGGTTTGCACATAAGAAACCAGCAGTGCCAATGCCGTAAACGCGGCAGCCGCGATGGCAAAGCCTTTACCGGTGGCCGCCGTGGTGTTGCCAAGCGAATCCAGCGCGTCGGTGCGTTCGCGTACCTCGTGGGGGAGGCCCGCCATTTCCGCAATACCGCCTGCGTTGTCCGCGACGGGTCCGAAGGCGTCGGTCGCCAAGATGATGGCGTTAGTGGCAAGCATGGCGACGGCGGAGAGGCCGATGCCGTACAGCCCTTGGCTGAAAGCAAGCTCACTGCCATTTGCAAAGAATCCGTGGCCCCCGGATGCGATAAAGCTGGCGATGGTGGCGGCGCCTACGGCCAAAATTGGTCCTGCGGAGGACAGCATCCCCAAGCTCATACCGCCGATAATCAGCGGCCCGGTACCCGATTGACTGGATTCCGCCAGCTCTCTGGTCGGCTTTGACGCGTCCGAGGTGTAGTGTTCGGTAAAAAAGCTGACGGCAAAGCCCGCGACGATGCCGAAAACAACGGAGGCGAAAATGCCCCCCGCATTCTCCCACATCGGGTGAGTCGTAACGGTTTCCATGATGGCGTTGCCTTCGGCATCCAGCTTGGCGACCCCGTTTTCCATCACAGGGACAAGGCTTTCGAACGGCGGCGCGTTGAAGGCGACGCCCAAAATGACCGGCAGGGTAGCGATGGCCGCAATTGCCCCCGCGATGTATACCCCCATGCGCAAAGAGCGCAGCAGCGACTTTTGGCTCACCTTCTCTTTGGTGCGTACAAAGAATGTGCCGATCAGCGAGGCGAGCACGCCGACTACGGATATTAAAATCGGCAGCAGGAGCCCGGCAAAATCGTATTTGGCGGCGATGCCTATGGCGATGGTGGCGACTAAGGCGCTTGAATTGGATTGGTAAAGGTCGGCGCCCATACCCGCTACGTCGCCTACGTTGTCGCCCACGTTGTCGGCGATAACGGCGGGGTTGCGGGGGTCGTCCTCGGGGATGTTCTTTTCGACCTTGCCGACCAAGTCCGCGCCTACGTCGGCGGCTTTCGTGAAGATTCCGCCGCCTACCCGGGCGAACATGGCCATCACGGCGAGACCCATACCGAAGGTAATCATGGCCTCGGCAATGACGTCGGCAGATTCCTTAAACCCAAAATTAAGCACCAAAAACCAAGTGGTGATATCGAGGAGCCCGAGCCCGTTTACCACAAAGCCCATCACGGTTCCGCTGGAGAACGCAACGCGCAGCGCCTTATTCAGGCCGCCTTCTGCCGCGTGGGCGGTACGGGCGTTGGAGTAGGTGGCCACCTTCATGCCGATAAAGCCGGCCAAGCCCGTAAACAAGCCGCCCGAAATAAAGGCGAACGGCGTGTACGCGTTTAATAGCCGTATGCCGAACAGCGGCGTCGACAGGATGAACATGATGACAAACAATGCGCCGAAGAAAATGGCAATTACCTTGTATTGACGCTTCATGTAAGCGTTTGCGCCCGTGCGGATGGACTTGGCGATGTCCACCATTTTCGGGGTGCCTTCCGAGAACTTGCGCAGTTTTAAGACTTGATAAAAAGCAAATCCAAGCCCCGCAACGACGCCGACGTATCCCAATAGAAAGAATAAGTCTAAATCCATAGTGTTTTAAAGTTATCTCCTTTGGTTGGGGTATTCCCCAACGCATACAGCCATAAGCATACGCCTTTACGACTTGATTGTCAAGGGTTTTAGGTAGGGTAGGGCAATATATTAATGTAAAGAAAAGTAAAAGAGTGGTTCGGGAGTCGGGATTCGGGGATCGGGATTCGGGGTTCGGGATGGTTGCGCACATTCCCGTAGGGGCGCACTCCCGTGCGACCCGCCGTCGTTGTGCGAAGAAAAAGCCGTGCCGGGGGGAGGTATCGGGGGGACTGGGGGAGGTTGTCACGGGGACGGGGGTATTTTGACCGCCCTAACTTTTCCGGGGGGAGGTGTCGGGGGGACGGGGACATCGATTTTGGGAAGCAAGTTCCCAAAACCCCTTTGGGGCACTCCGCGCTTTGCGCTTCGTGTCGCTGTGCCCCGGGTCGCCGTTTGGCGACCCTCCGTCCCCGGGCAGAGCCGTAACCAAAGGGATACCGGTTTTCCGTAGGGGTCGCACGCAATGTTGTCAGGTTAGGCGCACGTTAACCGTAGGGCGGGGCCTAGTCCCTCTGCCGAAATCCCTCGCTATTCGCTATTCGCTATTCGTTATTCGCTCCATCCCGCCCGACACAACCGCGAACCCCTTAAACCCAAGCCCCTTTAAATACGCTGCGGCCTCTCCATACCCCTCGCCGATACGCCCCTTGCGGTGCGCGTCGGAACCGAATGTGGCGCGCGTGCCCCCGAGTTCCCGGTAACGTGCCCAAATCTCGTTGTTCGGTAGCCACCGGATGCTGGCAGAGCCGTACACGTTGGTATTAAGCTCCAAGATTTTTTCCTTGCGGATGATTGCCGTCAAAATCGCGTCCAAAATTTTGCTGAATTCGTTGTAATGTACGCCGGGGTCGGGGTAGGGGGCGGTGCGTTCGACGTACCCAAGGTGCCCGACGGAATGATACGGGTACGGCGCGTCGAGGCTTTCTAGTACTGCCTCAAAATATTCGTTGTAGGCTTGCTGCTTTGTTTTTCCGCGATAGAATTCCGGGTAATAGCAATCCACGCCGCCCACCTCGTGCACGGAGTTGATGACAAAATCAAAGTCGAGCCCGTCAAGTAACTTGGCGAGCTTATCGGCGTGTTTTTTGGTGTACCCGGCCTCGATTCCGGCGGTGATTGCGATTTGCCCGCTGTATTTCTCTTTTAGCGCTTCCAGCAGGTTCCGGTATGCCGCCAAGTCTTTTAAGTTGCCCGGCAGGCTTCCGTCGGGCGCTAAATCGAGGTGGTCGGTAAGGGCGAGGTGCGTCACCCCTTTTCGGACGGCGGCCAAAACCATCGTCTCGATGTTGTCGGACGCGTCGGAGGAGTAATCGGAGGAATGAACGTGTAAGTCTATCATGACTTAATTATAGCCGTGGCGCGGGCGTTTGTCAAATGAATCGGGCAAGAGTCGGAAATCGGGCGGATTGCGGGGCGCCCCTACAAGGCACGATTTTTGCTTTTTGGGGAAATTTAAATAATTGGGATATTCCTTGACAAAACCTACGCCTTATGGTACAGTATTATCTGTTATATCTGTTATCTGTTATCTTTTATCTCACCGTTGCGGGAGGCGCTCTGTGATACGTGTTTATGTTTTTGCCATAGACGAAAAAAGTAGCTCCTCCGACGGGCGGATTTACGAGTGCGCCGGGCGGTTTTTAAGCGCGGAGCAAGCGGGGGCGCATATTCCCAGCAACGCGCCGATTTATCGCGCCCCATTCCCTGCGATTGTGCGCGGGGAGTGGAAGAAGCCCCGCTTTGAGCACGACATCGGCATTTTCTTTTCGGTGTCCCACAGCGGCGTTTTTTTTGTTTGCGCCGTTTCCGACGGGGGAGAAGTGGGCATCGACATCCAAAAAATGACCGCCGGTTTTAATCCGGGGATACCGAAAAGGTTTTTTCACCCCGACGAGCATAGGTTTTTAGAAAGTAGCGGCTCTGGCGATTCCGGCCGAGACGGCATCGGAGATAACATAAAAAGTGACGGCTCTAGCGATTCCGTCCATAGCGGTTCCGGCGATTTTTTTAAGGTTTGGACGGCAAAAGAAGCTTACGTAAAATTCACCGGCAGCGGAATCGACGGCGGTTTTGATGCGTTTTCGGTCGTTAAAGACGGGCGCATCCGGAATGAAATTGACGGAGCGCGCTTGCGGTTTTTAGACATTCACCCGGAATATTGTATGTGCCTGTGCGCCGGGGACGCGGGAGATGCAGGGGTAGAACTTGTTGTTATGTAATGAGGATAGCAGAGTTTTCTTTTAACACAAAGGGGGCGGGGAACTTTGTGCTGTTTTATGAAAGAATAAAAGCGGGCGGCAAGCGGAATAAAACCCGCTTGCCGCCCGCATTCTGTTATCTGTTATCTTAACTACGCGTTCTTCGTGTATGCGGCCAAATCAAAATAGCCCGTGCCGGAAAGGCCGAACAGGATTGTTTTTGCCTCGCCCGTAACCTTGCACTTTTCGGCCTCAAAGATGGCGGCGCGGATGGCGTGCGCGGATTCGGGGGCGGGGAGGATGGTTTCGCACTTTGCGAACAATTTTGCCGCGTCAAAGACCTCCTTTTCCGTCACCGCAATCGCGTCCATTAATTTGTCCTCGTAGAGCTTTGAGATAATCGGCGACATGCCGTGGTATCTTAGGCCTCCCGCGTGATCGGGCGGCGGGATAAAGTCGTAGCCGAGGGTGTACATTTTAATCATCGGCGTAATGCAGCCCGTGTCGCCGAAGTCGTATTCAAACTTGCCCTTTGTTAAAGAAGGGCAGCTTGCCGGCTCGACCGCCAACAGGCGCACGTTTTTGCCGCTCAATTTGTCGGCGACGAACGGCGCGATAATGCCGCCCAAATTGCTGCCGCCGCCCGCGCAACCGATGACGACGTCGGGGTACTCTCCCAAAGCTTCCATCGCGGCTTTGGATTCAAGCCCAATCACCGATTGGTGCAAGAGGACGTGGTTTAGCACGGAGCCTAAGGTATAGCGCATCGCGCCGCCGCTCTTTATTGCGACCTCGACGGCTTCGGAAATCGCGCAGCCCAAGGACCCGCCCGTACCCGGGTGGTCGGAAAGAATTTTTTTGCCGATGTCGGTTGTGGCGGAGGGGCTTGGGATGACCGTCGCGCCGTACGTTTCCATCACGGCTTTGCGGTACGGCTTTTGCTCCGCCGAAACTTTGACCATAAACACGGTCAAGTCGAGCTTAAAATGCGCACATGCCATCGAAAGCGCCGTGCCCCACTGGCCGGCTCCCGTCTCGGTGGTGATGCCGCTAAGCCCCTGCTGCTTGGCATAGTACGCCTGCGGCGCGGCGGAATTTAATTTATGGCTGCCGCTGGTATTGTTGCCCTCGAACTTATAATAGATTTTCGCGGGCGTGCCGAGCGCTTCCTCCAATTCATACGCCCGGCAGAGCGGCGAGGGGCGGAACATGCGATAGTAGCGCAGCACCTCAGAGGGAATCGGTACATAAAGCGTATCGTTGTCCAGTTCCTGGCGGATGACCTCTTGGCAAAAGACGGGTTCGATGCCGCTAAAATCCAGCGGCTCCCGCGTCCCGGGGTGAATCATGGGGGCCGGTTTATTTTTCATCACCGCCCTTACGTTCATCCATTTTTCGGGCATCTGTTTCTCCGTCAAATACAATCTGGACGGTACGGTTCTTGTTTTCATGATAATTGTGTCTCCTTTAAGACGGTTTTTTATTTAGTTTGTTTTCGACATACTTTAAGGCGGCGTGTCCCGGTAATTACTCCCGGGATTAAAAAAATACCCCAACGACTTTCGCCGAGGGGGTATTCGCCATTTAAAGTGGGTCGATACCTTGAAAAACCTAGCGCCGAAAGCTACTTTTGGGGTTGCCAAAAGCGCCACCAGCGGGCGGCTAAGCTACGTGTTGCGCTATTGCTCCTAGTTTTCAAAGAATAGAATGCTCCTTAAAGTATATCTAACATCTATATTATGCGATATCTATAAATTTGTCAAGCGTTTTTTGAGAACTTTTTCGTTTTTTTATCGTGGGGTTACGCTGACGATTTTTTGGAGCTCACAAAGGAGGTTGCCGCCGCCGACCGAAATGCTGCCGACCTTATCGCAGATTTTCTCTAAGTACTCAAGCTCCTTTAACTTGTACAGCGTCGCGTTCTCGTCTAAAAGCTTGGCCGTGTTTAAGAGGCTGCGCGTGGAGGCGACTTCTTCTCTCCTTGCAATCACGTTGGCTTGGGCGTTCTTCTCGGCGACTAAAACGGTGTTCATGATGTCGCGGATTTCACCCGGCAAAATGATGTCTTTTAACCCTGCGCCCGTGAACTCGACGAACAGCTCCGCGCCTTTTGCCTGCAGTTGCGCTAAAACCACGGCGGCGATGCTGTCCTTTTGTTCTAAGAGTTCGTCGAATCGGAATTTACCGATGTACTCGCGCAACGCAAGCTGCGTTACCGTGTAAATGCGTTCCTTGTAGTTTTTGATACCGCCATAAAGTTTAACGGCGTCCGTGATGCGGTAGCTGCACACAAAGTTGACGCGCAGGGACACCTTGTCGGCGGTCAAAATCTCTTGGCCGTTGATTTCAAGCTCTTGGGAGCGCAAATCGAACCGCTCACTCGACACCGCCGTTTTGGCTTTCCAAAAGTAATAGGCGCCCGCGCCGAGCGCGCGCACAAACCTGCCGTCGTAGAACAATAAGCCCGTTTCGCCCTCGCATACGACGAGCTGCTGGTACAACTCTTTCGGCAGTCGGCTGATTTGCTCCGCCGTCAACCCCTCGATTTGCGTTTTGGACAGGTCGAACAGCTTGTACGTGACGTTTTTGTGCGGGTTGAAATAGAAGTACTTGCCCGCGCCGTGCGTGCCCGCGATGCGGCCGTCCTCGAACCGTACGCCGATATGGCCGTCCGGCACGTCGATTTTAACGACGTTGTCGGCAAACGTCTTATCGAGCATTAAAACTTCCGGGTCGGCGTTGGTAAGCTCAATCGGTTTTGCAAGCGGCAAACGCACAAACGTCTCCCCAAAAACAGTGTGGACGTTGTGTTTGCCCGGTTCTAAGAACCGCTTATACGTGCCGTTTTTGAACAGCAGCCCGCGCTCGTTTTGATGAATGATGATTTTCATGGTGATTAATTCTCCTTTTTGAGGGATGATTTTTGATACGGCCATTTGTTGGCCTGCCGGACGGGATTCGAACCCGCACTGTGATTAGCGTAACCTAAGGGTATCAACCTGCTTCCCTACACGTTTCAGTCAGGGGGAATTTCACCCCCGTCGGCTTTATTTGCCTTTCGGTGCATCCGGAACCTTTGGTTTGCGACCGGATCGTCATGTTTTTCCGCGCTCTATCCTTTTGAGCTACCGGCAGATATAGGGAATAGGGGTTAGGGGTTAGGGAAGTAGGGATGGTGATTGATATTTCTCCACTCGAACTTTCCACCTTTTACTTTTTACTTTCCTAACAGATTTTCGGCGGAAGCTTCCACGGTGTTTTTGTGGGGCGAAGTTGAGCCCAAGTTCCTTTAAACCGGCGTACCTCAAACGATTTTTTGAGGTTATGGATTTAACGGCCGCTTGGCGGTATCCCTTGCACCGCTGACAGAAAGTCCGTTTGCGCGTCGCAAAGTTTTCAAGCGGGGTTAATTGCCGAAAGCTTTACGGGTTGCCGGAAGCTTCCGCTTCCAATTTTTTTGACAGTCGTCCTTATTCTAAGTAAGGCGTATTGATTAATCTCGTCACGGGTCGCAGTGCCCAAGCCTAAGACATGCTTTATCCACTTAGCTAACCTTTTACAAGGTGCGGGAGTCGAACCCGCGATACTGTCGATAGCCGTTTTAACCCAAACGGTCATGGGGCGCTAAAACCCGATATACCGACTCGGCAGGGCTGAGCGGCACCGCGACGGCCCAATTTTATCGGAAACCGCCCGCATAGGGATGATAGCGCATTATACCCGGGTAGTAAGCCCGCAATACATAAGGGGATATGGGTTAGGTTTTTCGTTAACCTTTAACCACGCCTACGGTCTTAAGCCTTTTAACCGCCTTTACGAGGTCTAACTGGTTTTCCATGACCTCGTCGATGTTTTTATAGGCGAACCGGCTTTCTTCGGCGACGTCGGCTTTGTTGAGCTTGCCCAAAACTACGCCTTGCTCTTTTAAATCGCATATTACTTGCTCCGCGGTAAACCGCCCCATGGCTCCTTTTCTTGAATATTGTCTGCCCGCGCCGTGCGAGGACGAGCAAAAGCTCGGCTCGTTCCCAAGGCCTTCCACCACATAGCTGTACGAACCCATCGCGCCGGG
Source organism: Bacillota bacterium (assembly GCA_009781235.1). GTDB lineage: Bacteria > Bacillota > Clostridia > Christensenellales > Pumilibacteraceae > WRAP01. The sequence goes on along the minus strand of WQYM01000035.1, from coordinate 2,478 downwards.
GATTACCGCGCGCTCCCCAAGCCTTGCGCGGGTCGCGCCCTTGCGGTGCACCCAAACGTTTTCTCCGTAGTGATTTTCCAGCGCCGCGTAATTGTGGTGGCAATTGATTTGTTCGGTATAGGCGTAATCGGCGTGCGCGTATTTTGCCATCGTGCGGTCCAACGTGTCCTGAACCGCTTTCAACATAGCGGAGCGGTTCTCATACGCAAAGTCCAGCGCGAGGTTCATCCAGTCGATGTATTGCTTGCCTTCCCCGGTGTCTGTCGGCAGAAATCCTAAGCGCCATTCCTCGGGAACCTCCGAGTACCACTTAACGTTCAGCGCGCGCGCCGTTTTTGCAAAGTAATCGCACACCGTTTTTCCGAAGTTGCGGCTGCCCGAGTGAATCATGATGCACAAATACCCCTCGTCGTCCTCTTGAATCTCTATAAAGTGGTTGCCCCCGCCCAAAGTCCCGGCTTGGTAATAGCCCTCTTCTAAGAGGCCTGCAAGCTCGGGCACTTCGGCGTATTTTTCGATTTCCGCCGCCGCTTTGTCTAACGTAGCGCAAGCCTGCTTTTTCTTATGGCGGTTAAAACCTACGGGTATGTTACGCAAAATGTCTCCGACCAGCGTTTGCATAAACGTGCCGCTGCCCGTGGCGATGCTGTGGACGTCGGCAACCTTGATATTGGTGCCGGCGTACGCCATGCCGCACCCGATGTCCACGCCGACGGCGTTCGGGATTACGACGCCTTTAGTTGCGATTACGCCGCCGATCGGCATCCCCATGCCCACATGGGTGTCCGGCATCAGCGCGACCCACTTGTGCAAAAAAGGGAGCTGCGCCAGACGCATTGCCTGCTCTAAGCATTCCGCTTCGATGCAGGTTTCGTCTTTTAACCAAACCTTAACCGGCACCTTTAATTCATCCGTCATTTTTACAAACATGGCTGTTGCCTCCGTGCTTTATGTTTACATTTTACTACATATTCTTAGGGTTATCATTTAAAAAAGTTTGCGAAAACCGGGTTTTACGTATTTACCGTATAAAAAAGTTTGCGAGCTTGACAAAAGGTTTTCCCCATGCTATACTTTCTTCATGGCAGAGTTTTCGGAGCTCATTAAAAACTTTGATAAAATACGCGATTTTATGCGCGACTTTTATATCTACGGGTTTAAGTCGCGCGATGATTTTTCCGTTAAGTCCGCGCGCACCTACGACAATGAAAAGCGCCGCTGCGAAAGCTATCTTGGGGCAAGCATGAAGTGGGCGTATTCGCGCGGCGCCAAGGTGTCGTTTGTTGCCGCCGACTGCGGAAAATTAGCCGCAAACCCTCTATATGCCGCATGGAAGTCAAAAAGCTTTACGAACAACGATATCATGCTCCATTTTTATATTTTGGACGCGGTACGCGAAAATGATAAGTCCGCCGAGGAATTGACCGAAGAAATTACGGCAAAATCGGGAACCATGTTTGACTTGCAAACGGTACGGCTAAAATGCAACGAATATTTTGAAGAGGGGATTTTGACGCGGGCTAAAAAGGGCAAGGCGTACCGTTACCGGATGGCGGGAAGCCCCGTTTTGCTGTCCGATGAAATTTTAGACGCGGTAAAGTTTTTTCAAGGCGGGGTTTTGGGCATAATCGGCAGTTATATTTTAGACGGCGCGCTCGTGTCGAACGATTTGTTTAGGTTCAAGCACCACTATATCGCGCATACGCTCGAGGACGGCGTGCTAAGTGATATTCTAACCGCGATGCGTGAGCATAGGTACATAAAAATTTCGCGCGTGGGCACCAAAAGCGGGCTTGCCGCCGAAAACAGGGTGTGCCCTGTAAAAATCATTTCAAGTCTCGGTTCCGGCAGGCGCTATCTATGCGCATATGTGCAAGGAAGCCGCCGTTTTACGACGTACCGGCTGGATGCGATAAAGTCCGTAAAGTTTTTAGAGCCCGCCGAAAATTATGGGGAGCTAGGCGCCGCGTTTACCCGCAATATCAAAAAAGTTTGGGGCGTTTCCTTTGACGGGGGCGACCGGAACGAGAATTTTTCGCTCACCTTACATATCGACGAAGCTGGTGAACAACATATCATCCGGCGCATCAAGCGGGAGGGGCGCGGCGGGACGTTGGAGCGCGTCGGCGAAAACACGTTTAAGTTTACACACGAAGTGTTTGACGCGAACGAGGCGTCGCCGTGGATTAAGACGTTTATCGGCCGCATCGTTGACTTTGAAGCGGCGGATTGGCTGAAGAGGAAATTGAAGTCGGATATCTGCAGGATGGCGGAAATTTACGGAGTGGGGGGCAAGCGATGAGCGTACTGTTTTCCGAAATCTACGGCTGCTATTACGCAGTTGTTTCAAGCGTTCTAAACCGCGCGGCGGGGCGGGAGATTAGTAAGGCCGAAATAGAAGACGTCGTAAATCAATGCGGCTTTTCGGAAACCGCCTTTCATTTATTGCCGCAATTGTTGGGGAAAGAGTGGAATTTT
>WQYM01000034.1 GCA_009781235.1 Bacillota bacterium | reverse complement strand
GGAAACGTGACGCCGCAATCGATAATCATGATATCGTTGCCGTATTCAGCGCGGTCATATTTTTCCCATTCTCACCCACGCCCCCCAAGCATATGACTTCGTGGGCGGGCTCTTCAGGATTGAATTTTTTGTTTTGCATGTATTGCCTCCATGGTGTGCGCGGTTCGTGCAGTCAGAGCGTATTGTAATTTAAGACTTTCTCAGTTCAAAGTGACAAATGACGATCCGCGAACCACGCATAAAAATAGGCGCGTCATAAAACGCGTAAAATTAAAAGGACGTAAGAGTATCCCTAATGCTTTCTTAGTACTTGCTACTATTATAATGGATAAAAGCAAAAATTACAACTAAATTAAAGCGGCTTTTGATAAATATTTTTACAAAGTGAGTTGGGGCTGTCAAGGGGTCAGACCCCTCGACAACCCCTGGTTTTCAATCGGTTTTTCCTACGCCTGACAGAGGGCTTGACAGAGGCCTAGACTCCGTTGTATAATCCATTTGTTATGACGCTTCAAAAACTGTTATCTCTGATGCGCAAGGCGTGCGACGACCAAAAAATGATTGCTGACGGCGAGAAGATTGCCGTGGGACTTTCCGGCGGGAAAGATTCCTTGGCGCTGCTGACGGGGCTGGCCGCGTTCCGGCGCTTCTCTCCCGCCCGCTTTGAGCTTTGCGCCGTGACGGTGGATTTGGGATTCGGAGCGGATTATGGATCGCTTAAGCAATACTGCGCATCGTTGGATGTTCCTTTTCACCTTGTTAAAACCGAAATCGCGCAAATCATCTTTGAGGCGCGCAAAGAGAAAAACCCCTGCTCGCTTTGCTCTAAAATGCGAAGAGGGGCGTTAAATACGTTCATTACCCAAAACGGGTATCATAAGCTCGCGCTCGGCCACCACGCGGACGATTTGGCCGAGACGCTGCTGCTGTCGCTGTTCTACGAGGGTCGGCTTTCGACGTTCGCGCCCGTCAGCTTTATGGATCGGAGCGGCGTTACCTTAATCCGGCCGCTGGTGTACGTTTTTGAGCGCGACATCGCCGCGTTCGCCAAAAGCCTGCCCGTCGCGTTTAACCCATGTCCGGTTAACCACGAAACGCAGCGCGAATACATGAAGAATTTGATTAAATCGATTTGCAAGGATATCCCGTTTGCCAAAGACCGGATTTTAGGGGCGATAACGCACCCGGAACGGAATAACCTTTGGAAGCCGGATTTGTAATTACAAATCCGGCTTCCAAAGGTTATAGGGGCTAGGGGATAGAGTAATTCAAGACTATTTTAGAACAAAGTGAGGAATTAGGAGTTAGGAATTAGGAATGAGGGATAAGCGAAGGTTAGAGTAAGAGCGGGGTTCTTTTGTTCCTTAAGGAATAAAAGAAAGCTGCCGCTATTCCCACAGGCAATTATCCCTCATTCCTAATTCCTAATTCCTAATTCCTCCCTAACCCTAACCCCTAGCCCCTAAATATTTCTCTTTCGTGGCCGAGCCGCCGCGGATGTGGCGCTCGGAGAGGTTGAACTCCAGAACCTTTTTCACTTCATGGTACTTTTCCAAATCTATGTATTTCAGCCGGTCGGTCAAATCCTTATGTATGGTATTGACGAAATGAGCGAAATTTGCAAGCATACTTCATAATTTCTTTTGGTTGACTTAATCTAATATTTTTGCTATACTCCCGATATGGACTTAAATGAGCTCATAAAATACAAAGAAAACAACCGGCTTGAAATGAAAAAGGCTGCGGGAGGTTTACCCAAAAGCATTTGGGAAACGTACTCGGCTTTTGCCAACACCAACGGCGGCGTTATTTTGCTCGGCGTAGAACAGCAGGGCGATACCTTTCGTGTTCTTGGCTTAGATAATCCGGAAAAATTGATTTTTGATTTTTGGAACGTGGTGCACGATAGGGATAAAATCAGCGTTAATATTTTGGCCGAGCGCGACGTGCGCATCGAAACCGTTGACGGCGGCAAGGTTATCGTCGTCCACGTTCCGCGCGCCAAGCTCCAAGACCGCCCCGTGTATCTGAACAAAGATTACCTGAACCACTCCTACCGTCGAAGCGGCGAAGGCGATTATACCTGCACCAAGGCCGAAGTTCAGTCCATGCTTCGCGACGCTTACGGCGAAACGCAAGATACAGTCGTCATAACCGAAATGGGCCTTGACGTTTTTGACTATGAAACGCTCCGGGCTTTTCGCACCCGCATGGATTCTACCCGGCCGGAGCACGTTTGGAGCAAGCTTGAAAACAACGATTTGCTCTACCGGCTCGGCTACATCGGACGCAGTCGCGAGGACGGCGGGCTGCACCCTACCGCCGCCGGGCTTTTGATGTTCGGGCACGATTATGAAATCGTCAAGGTCTACCCCGACTACTTTTTGGATTATCAGGAACACTTTGCGGACGGCGAAACGAGATGGACAGACCGCGTTTATTCCGGCACAGGCGAGTGGAGCGGTAATCTTTTCGGCTTTTATTCCCTTATCGTTAACAAGTTGACCAAAGATTTAAAAGTTCCGTTTAAGCTTGCCGCGGACGGATATACGCGCCTTGACGATACGCCGATGCACAGAGCGATACGCGAGGCGCTCGCAAACAGCCTTGTGAACGCCGACTACCACGGCAAGCGCGGCCTTGTGATAAAAAAATGGCCGGAGCTTCTTGAAATCGCCAACCCCGGCATTTTCCGCATCCCGATAGAGGTGGCCTTAGGCGGCGGCGTTTCCGAGCCGCGCAACTCGGTTATCTTAAAAATGTTCACGCTCCTTAATATCGGCGAGCGCGCCGGGAGCGGTATCCCCAACATCTATTCCGTTTGGAAAGAACAAGGCTGGGTTCGGCCGCAATATTCGGAGGCGCTCGACCCCGAAAGAACGACCTTGACGCTTTCATTTTCGAGTGCCAACGGAAATGGCACACGAAATGGCACACGAAATGGCACACGAAATGGCACTCGAAACGAAAACCTGAGCCAAGCCGATGCTTTAGTTCTTGAGTATATTAAAGCCAAAAAACCCGAAACGGCGACGCAAATTGCCGAGGCCGTCGGCAAATCGCTCCGCACGGTCAAGCGCTCGCTGTCCGTATTACAAACACTCAACCTGATACAAAAAATAGGGTCAGATAAAACCGGGCACTGGGAAGCCATTACCGAGGAATAATCCCTCGTCCCCAAAAACGAAAAAACGGCCTCCCACATTTGGGAAGTCGTTTTCGCTATTTTTTGTTCTTTCTTACTCATTCGTTATCTCTATACCAATCATAAATGGTATATTCACCGTTGTATACCCCGCCTGCCCGCGTACCTTGACAAGTAATATCCTGTCCGAAGCAATCACGGTGTATCGTTACTCTACCGCTTTTCGGAAAGCAAACGATATTCCCGTCCCTCGCTTCTACCTTATATAGGGTGCCGCGACTTGAAACAGCCTTGCCACCGCCTTTCTGCTGCAATAGAGCATAAATCTTATCGAATGTCATTTTTTATCCCTCGCTTTTCCTTTATTTTTTTACAAACTGACTCAGTATATGGTCTTCATAAACACGGCGTGAAAGCATCATGCGGATTGAAAATATCGATATTGCAGGCGAATTGCTAAGGAATACCACTTAATTTTCCTTTCGGAAATCAAAGTTATCCTGCTCACCCGTGTAGCCGCATTCGCCGCAACGGGGCGAATTGGTAACCGGCAGCATCATCTCTCTTTCGCAACCGTTCTCCTTGGCATGGCGGTCTGTACAACTCTCGCAATAAACCTCGCCCTCGTATAAACCGCCGCACATGCCGCAAATAAATTCCGCTTGGGCGTCGCATTCGCTGCACTTAATGCGCGGCGCGATATTTCTGGCGAGCAGTCTCACGGCATTTTTTTGTTTTGGACGCAAGGACTTGGCCGTAATGCTTATCTTTAGCTCCGTAGACGAACCGAAATCATAGGTATGTAAAAGCTTATCTCCCACGTCAAAGGCGGCAAGCTTCTTGGCCTTTCCCGCGCTTTTTTGCTGAGCCGGTGTCCTCAGCCCCATCAATTTGCAAATCTTTCGCATAGGGTCGTCTGCCTGCTCTTTTGAATAGGTGCATTCGAACTCGCTCATATGCCCGCAGCACTCCAGCCAAATTTTCCGCAAAAACGTATCGAGCGCCGAGAGGGATTTGTCGAGCGCAATATCGACAACAAGCCAATAGTCGGGGTCGTACGCACCCTCGATTACCAGCACATAGCAAGGCTCGTCGCCGCTATTGTGCGCCTTTAGAATGTGATTTTTCATCACGGTTTTTCCTGCTTCTAACCCGCAGATATAGCAGTTCCCGTTGGTATTGCTTTTAGCCATTTTTTTATCCTCGCCTCCCGGAGTCCAGAATCCACTCGATCCACTCTTTGAAATGCTTACACTCGGCCAACATTCTTTGTATCCCGATGTCTTTGGCGATGATAATGCCGTCGCGCGTTTTTGAGTAGCGGGGGTAACAAGCGTATATACGTTTAGACGGCGCGGTTTTGGCGGAATTGTTAATGAATTCGGGATTAGAAAAATCATCCTTGATTTTTTTGATGAGCGGCACCATGCTTTTTTCAGCCAATGAAAAGCTGTCCGGGGAAGAAAACAGGAGTGCCTCAAATTCGTGTACGGAAAGGTATGCCCGAAAATTACGCATCCCTATGGCCTGCTCGATTTGCCGTTCGATATGCTTCACCTTTTTATACACATCTTTTTCGACTAACTCTTGACCCGGGAAATCCTCGGGCAAAGCGTAATAATCGAACATCATCGTCACCGATTCGCGCGCGTGCTCCTTGCAAACCCTTGTCAACTCGGATTTAAAGCTCTCAAAGCTACTTACGCCGCCCGTAAATTTTTTGCCCCGTTTCGTGCTTGTGCGGCACACAATCGGGCTCACACAAACTTCCGTTGCAATAAAATAATCCTGCAGCAAATTGTTTACAAACGCTTCTTCCGTAGCGCCTTCGCAATAGATATAAACATTCCTCATTTCGAGAGCCGCCCTCCCAAAATGTTTTTCTTCCATAACTCGCCCAACGAATAATCGCTTTCCAGCCATTCCCTTAACTTTTCTTCATCCAACCGCTTAAAGACAGAGCCGTCGTCGTTTCTGTCCACAACGATAATGTCCTGCGGTTCAAACTCATTTAAAAGCTCCACGGATTGCGTAGACAAAATGATTTGCTTATCGAATGCGGTCTTTTTAACTAGCTCCGCAAAAATCGTAATTGCAAAAGGATGCAACCCGAGCTCCGGCTCGTCGATAATAATTGTTTCCGGCTGTAGCTCCTTCGGTTGCAACAATAAAACGGCAAGGCATATAAACCGTAACGTGCCGTCCGACAACTGGTTCGCGTTAAAAATATCCTCGCTGCCGATTTGGCGCCACCGTAGAATAATCTTGCCGGAGCCGTTGGACGGCGCCAAAACAAAATCGCCGAAATACGGGGCGACCAGCCGAATTGTTTTTACAATGCCGTCATAGCTTTCCTTAAAATCTGTTTTTAACCGCAACAAAAACGCCGCCAAGTTGCTTGCATCAAACTGTAAAAACAAATTATCTACTATCTCGTGCGAATCCTTAACCCGTGCGTTCCGACTCGTATCATGAAAATGATAAACTCTCCACGCTTGATTCGCTAAAATCGGCTGCACATATTCGACAATTTTGTTGCTGCCGCCCCGTTCCCATGCAGATTCGACATGACCCGATCCGAGTCTATTATTATGGTTAAATCCACCGCTATAACCAAAGCGCTCATCCCGAAAGAAAAGCGTGTCGTTGTCGGTACGCGATAAAACGAACCCGTAAGAATTTTCTCCAAACTCAAAGCCGATTTCAAGCTCGGTTGTTATTTTGGGGCCGTTAAACAAAAATGTCCCCGCCCCACCCCGCCTATTCACATGAGTTTGCAACTCGTGCTTAATAATATCGTTAAGCAACGTAAAAATTGAGACAAAGTTCGATTTGCCCGCTCCGTTGCTGCCGATTAAAACATTCAGCATGTTTAAATCAATACTGCTCTCTTTTATGGACTTAAAGCCCTTAATATTGATTTTTCGCAATTGCCGTTTATTCATTTCATTCATTATCAATCACCTTAAATTTATTATATATCTTTTTTGATTTTTAGGCAACTAAATTCCCAGATGGTGCTGGTTCCTTTAGCGCTAGACCTATCAACCCTTTTTAAAGAACTCCGTTAAGATGTTATCCCGGATATTTATGTATTGGCGAGCGTAAAGGTTAGGCACTCTGTATAACGTCAACCCATGCCTTAAAGCGATATCCTCCTTGATTTTATCGTTTTCTTTCACTTCGTCCAATTCATGTTCAATGCCATCCAGCTCAATAGCCAATATCGCTTTTTCGTATATACCTTTCTTCTGAAAGACAACAAAGTCGAAACGCTTAGTAAAAAAGGATAACCCGTCGGCCTCATTCACATTTTTGAAAATAGTAGCCGGAACTATCTCCTTTCCCACCCTGCAATTGTGGCTGTCAAATCCGACTGTGGTAAAAATGTGGGTAAGGTTTTTGAAAAATGCATCTTCCATTTGCGTACTGTACGGCTTAAAGCCTAACGCCCTTGTCTGTTCTGCCCGGCTTGACACCTCGCATTTGCCGCGAGCACATATATACTGATAAAGCTCGTATAGGTCGTCCTGAGGGACGCCGGAAGCAGCGTGCAATCGCTCAAGTTCTGAAGCGCTAACCAACATGACCAGTTTATCCTTAGCCCTTGACGTCGCTACGTTGATAAGCTCCTTGTTGTTTTTTAGCCAATCATAAGTCCTGACACCGGTTTCTTCCGTCAAGCAACAGGAAAAGAGAATAATGTCTTTTTCGTCACCTTGAAATTCGTGAACCGTTCCATAAGAGACGGAGTCTTGCAAATTATTTTTCTCAAGCTCCCTTTTAATTAAATCGCGTTGATTGGTAAAAGGCGTTACGACACCGATATCACATTCCGATTGCTTGTTTTCGTGGATATATTGAACAATTCTCTTAGCCTCTGAAAACGATGTATTCCTGCCGCCACTTTCGTTTGCGGTTATATCAATAAGTTCCAGCGCCAAATCGCTTTTTCGCCCGCTTTTAATGACCAATTTATCATTGTAGTATTTTTTATTATTAAAATGGATGATGCCCTCGTCACATCTATAGTGCGTTTTTAGTAGCGTTGCGTCAGATATAGGGTCACTGTTTAGGTAAACCTTATAAATGGAATTTTGGATATAATCATACGCATCGGGAACACGGAGCTTTTGGCGGAGCAGCATATTTGATTTCGGGTCTAGCACAATCACCGGATTAAGCTGCTGTGGGTCGCCCACAAGCACTAAGCTTTGCCCGCGTATGATGGGGACAAGCGACACCGCAACGTTGCACTGGGAAGACTCGTCCATAATCACCATACCAAAATGCTGTTGCGGGCCGCCCAGTTTGTGCGCGCTGATGTTGGTCGTCGCCACAATCGGAAAAATCTTTAGAAACTGTTTAAGCTTTTCGTCGTCTTTTAGATAATCGTTAAAGTCTTTAAGCTGATCCTCAATCTCGGATTCATTTTTCGGTTCTCTCAAAATAATAGCAAGGAGTTCCTGATACTCCTCATCATCAAATAACTTAATCCTTTCTGCCGCGCTGTAATGAATGTACTTAAAAAGCTCGTCCTCGTCGCCTGCGACAAGGCTCAACGCATACTCCTCGGTAATAGTTCCATACGCTTGCAAGTTCTTTTCTAGCTTTGGGATTTGCCCCAACTGGATTTTATTGATTACCTGCATTTGGCCTTGATTCGCCGTCACAATTTTCTTTGCCTCATCTAAGGTATCCCGGAGTTCTAACGATTTCTCGTAATCCTCTAAACATTTAGACAAAGCCGCAGTCGCCTCAACACGATGCAGCTTGCTCTTTTTTAGCGTCTCTTTAAAAATAGTCTCTCTTTTTGCTCTAAAATACAGCTCTTTGATATCCTTGAGCGTCTGCTTGACAATATCGTTATTCCCTAGCCTAATAATAGGAAAATATAGCGGGCGCCCCCGGTATTTCAACTCCCCGATTTTAGCTACAACGCCGTCTACCGGGTGATTATTGTAACTGGTTATCAAAACCGTCTTATCGTTAAAGTACGCCGTTAAAATAATGTTGAGAATCGTGTTGGTTTTACCGGTTCCCGGAGGCCCCTCAATATAACTTGTAGGAGTCTTCATCGCTTTGTGCACCGCCAAAAGTTGGTCTAGGTTGACCTTTTTTCTGTCGGCAACGATAAGCGGGTAATTTTTCTTATCTCTCTTGATATCCTTGAGCTTGCCAAAAAACGCTCTAAGCGGCTGCGGCAATAAATCCTCGTGCAACAGCGATGCAATCGACGCGTATTCGCGTACAAGGTCTAAGTGCACTTTTACTTGCAGTGCTAAAATCTGCGGCGCATCATCTACCAAGAATCTGCTCTTGGCTATGCGCTGCGTTATTTCGGCCCTGTTTTTTTCAAATTCATTAAACAACGGCATATATGCCGGACTTAAATACCTTGATGCGGTCATCTTACTGCCGTCTATATCAAAATCCTTATTGATTATTACGTCCTTATCTATTTTCAGTATTTTTTTCTTCGGACAAAAGCTGAGCTTGTAATAAGCCAAAACATACAGTCCCTTTGTCTCTTTCACGCTAAGCGCGTTAAGCGCGATTGTCTTAAAGGTCGTTTCCTGATTTTTATATTTTGCATTTTTTGAAAAATCTGCGGCAAGCTCCTTGTATTGTTTATCCGACAAAAGTATTTGTCCTTGCATTTTGAGCAAATTCTCATCTATACCCGCTATGAGCGCGTAATCCGCGACATACGGCACGCTGTCCAACCGATAGCACTCTTTATAGTATTCCAAAATATTATTAACGGGCACATCGCCAAGAGTCGGAAAATAACTGCTTGGATTTCGATTGATTCTGTCTATCAAATCGCCCGTTTGCTCTACAAAAGTCCCCTCGATAATCGACGCGCTGACAATTTTCTCAAAAATCAAAGTAAGTTCGCCGACGCTATTGTCCTTCAAACTCATTCCGTCAACTTTCAATATCCTTGTTTTCGGGTTGAAATCAAGAACGGCAATCCAAAAGTCCCTAACCTCTTGGTCGGAGTTTTTGTAGCTGATATAAAGCCACTTGCCGAGCCGAATTGCTTTATATACTTCCAAAGCTATCTGCTGGCTGTAATTCTCTTGATAGGAATTTCCCATTGTTGATTCCTAATATACGCTAAACCGCGCTAAAAGTCAAGCTATCATGCCACAAAAATTCTTCCCTTCTTAGCTTTTAGGAAGCCTATTGCCGTCGGCGGCAATCAATTTCAGTTGACTGCAATTTGAAGTCAACTGACTGTGCCGCGCTTATAGTGCGCTCCGGTTCTTCCGCACTTGGTTATACGATATCTGTTCGGTCAATGCCAACAGCACGTCAATCGCTGCAAATCCCTAAACGCAAAAAAGGGCGACGAGGTTTCCCCCATCGCCCTTTGCGGTTAAAACTATTCAAAGCGTTTGATATGTATTTTGATTTCTCCGGTGCTGCTCACCGTTATTTTTTCTATGACCTGTTTTAGCAAGTGGTTTGAGATATTAGGCTCCGTTATAATATGCTCAATATTGCCGAGAACTTTTTGGAGGCCTTTCTCTACGGCGTTTTCCGTTAATACTTGGGTCGTCGCCAGCACTTCGGCGGATTTGACTTTTTCGGATAGCGCCGAAATCGTTTGGTTGAGTTTTTCTGTTCTTTCTCGAAGCTCCTCCATGGTAATGATGTCGTTCGTGTACATATCCATCGCTTTTTCTTTCGCGCCCCTTAGCCTTGCCAACTCTTTTTTCAGCTTATCGAGATCCTCCTCGCGATCGGTCGGAGGCACATGATCGCGGCACTCCTGCAACGCGGCCTTTATAAACGCATCCTTATCGCCGATGATGCTTTTGAAATATTCAATGATTTCGTCCAACACCTCTTTTTCGTCCAACAACATGGCGTTGTCGCAGATTTTTTGATATTTTCCGCAGCACGCCCACTTACGATAAGACGTGGACATGTTCTGACGATGGAACCTGCGGAACGAGTACCCGCAATGCTCGCACTTCAGCATCGTGCTGAAAACAAAGCGGTTGCTATGCCGTTCGCGGTTGATTTTGAATAAATCCTGCCGATTGTCCCGCATCGCTTGCGCCGCGTCGAACAACTCCTTGGGAACAATCGCAAGCTCGGGCTTGTCCGTGCGGATACGTTCGTTTTCTTTCATTTCACGCCGCTTACCCGTAATAAAATCCACGACCTCGGATTGCTTAGTGATAACCACGCCGATGTACAGCTCGTTTTTGAGTATTTCCATAACGCCGGTCTGCGACCATCTGCCGTTGCGCTTGGGGCGTACCGCAGTATTCTCACGCAAATATTGCGCGATTTTTAGCCCGCCCAAGCCGTCCTCTACGTACATTCGATAAATCAAGCGCACGATTTCGGCCTCTGCCTCGTTTACCTCTAAAGTAAACCTGTCAATGTGGTTATATCCGAACACGAGATTCGGAACCTTGCCCTTCTGCGCGTTTAGGTTTTTCCCGAACTTGACGCGCTTAGAAAGATTTGCGCTTTCTTCTTGGGCGAGCGCCGAAAAAATGGTGAGCACGAATTCCGAATCCCCTAGGCTTGTCTGATTATTGGATAAAAATTGTACGCCGATGCCGAGCGCTTTAAGCTGGCGGATGCTGTTAAGAAAATCCACCGTATTGCGCGCGAACCGACTGATGTCTTTGACGACCACCATGTCGAACAAGCCGAGCTTGGCATCACCCATCATCTGCAAAAACTTTTCGCGCTTTTTAATCTGCTTGCCGGATACGCCCTCGTCGGGGTATAGTCGCACAAGATTGTAATTATGCTTCGCCGCGTACTCGCCGAAAAATGTTTTTTGATTCTCTAAGCTGTCAATTTGCTCGCCTATCAACGTCGACACGCGACAATATGCCGCTATGCGCATAACACCACCTCCTTTGGTCAGTTACAGATACCACATTTTTTTAAGAAAGTGTAGCGAATTCGACCTTGTTTTTGCGCAATTCAAAAGATTTCTGCCGGCTCCGGCGCGCAATCTCTTTTCCGAATATTTTACCTAAAACGGCGGACAGTTCGCCCGCGTTCGGATTAATAAAAGTGCATTTGATTTTGTTTCCTGCGTTTTTTAACGCCATATTCTTTTCTTTTCCCCCATAATACTACATTCTATTTTTTAGTTTTGCCCGATATGATAGTAATCCCGATATTCCGATGCATCGCTCAACCTCCGTTTCGACGCTTGTGCGCCGTCTCCGCCGACTCTCTAAGTATAATTTCCATCGGGTCGGTAGTTTCGGAATTATTGTCCACATAATGACGAAGCCGTTCCGCAATATTCACCTCGATGGCCGCCCACTGTCCCTGCGCTTGCTTTTGGTATTTCTGCGCTATCTTCACATACGGGCTTTCGATGGGCTGACCCGTGGTCGGGTGCTTTGCGAGGAAGCCGAAATCGTGAATCGCGTTTTCCGCCTGCTCACACCGCGCCAGCGACAGCGCATACTGCTGCAGATTTTCGGGGTTGATGAGCAAATGGCAGTCGCGCTCCCTTAGCCACGTCCACAGTTTTTCGTAAATCTCCCGCCCTCGGTTCTCCGCGCCGCGCGATTGCTTCGTCAGGTACTCGTTGGGCGGTGGCATTGCGTTCCCGCATAAATCTCCATGCACCGTGAGCGCCGGGAGTTCCGCAGCCGTCGCCGTTCCGTTTAGAACCCGCGTCGCCGCATCCTTTTTCTTGCGCCCGGCTCCCGGACGCTTGCCGCCATAATTATTTGCCAATAGTTCTATCCTCCATGATTGTGTTTTTGTTGTTTGGGGTTCGGGCGGAAATTCCGACCGAACCGCCGTTTTGTTACTGACTTGATTTGTTCCGTTAATCAGGTTTTTCGGGCCCGATTTTGAACGAGAAATCAGGTTTTTGAGCACCGGAATCAGGTTTTTTCAGGTTTTTTTCAGGTTTTTGGAGCCGAAATCAGGTTGAAATCAAGTTTTTTGCCCCCAAAACCTGATTAATTTTCTCCCCGCTTGATTCAAACACTCAAAAACGGCGTGAAAATGCTCGTATTTGAGCATTTTTCGGCCTAACTTGAAAAATCCTATACCCTGTTTTTTGAAAGAGCACGCATTTTCGCCCTTTTTTCATCTTTTTTCGGATTTTTCAAGCAAAAAGCCGGCATTTTGGGCGCCGCGCGTTCAAAAATTTCACTTGATTCGGCCTTTTTTAGCGTGCGACTGCCGTACCGCTGACCCTAAAACCTCCGGTGAGATGTGACCCACCCTACCCCGTACCCCATTTTTCGGACACCGCTTGAAAAAATCTTGAAATCTCCGACCACGCATTCCGGACACGAACGCGAGCAAGCATGCCTACACCCCAACCTCCGAGAACCAAAACTCGTCGCGGATGCTTTCCTCGTGATCTTGGCCGATAATTTTAAGAATCGCGGGTACTTGCGTCTCGGCAAAGCTCCTGTAGCTCACCGCCCCGATAATCTGCTGCGCCGTCTGCCCCTTATGCAAACGCTCGTGGAGATGCACGGCAAAAGCCGCCCTAAGCATATCGTCGATAGCCTGCAGTTTGTTCCCAAAGTCGCCGACACTCATGGCCAGCTTCCTAAACTTCTCTTCGCGAATACTGGCTTGCTCATAGTTGTCGTAAACATACCAATCGCCAAAGTAGTGCTTGAGCCGCTCGACAGGACTTTTGAAATAAATATCCGGCGCCGAAAAGCATGAACTTGTTGCTTCCTTACTCATAATGCGCTCCCTCCCTTTGTCGTCGCCCCATCAATGTGCGCCCAATCATCGCCTGTGCCGCCCACACTTGCGCCACGTTGCGTTGAATCGTCAAACGCGACATCTAAGTCGTTTACCCAAACCGCCCTTGTGGATGCGATTCGTTGCGCCCTTTCGTGCCGCGTTTCCTGCGGTGCGCCGTTGCTTTCTTTTACCATAGAAATATTTTTCCTCTCTCATTTAAATTTTCGCCGTCTTTCCGGCTGCCGTTTTGCGCCTTTTCCTGCCGCGCCCGCTTATTCAGTTGTCGTTAGTTTTTCTATGTCATGTTCTGGCCTCCTTTCGCCGTTCGTGAATGTATTATATAAGTTAATGGTGACACTATTTGTCCCCATTAAAAAAATCTTTACCTCATTTTCGGGGGAGCAAGCAAATTATAAAAGTTAATTAGGCAACCTTTTTGCCTAATTAAAAAAATATTTCTAAATCTGCGAGAATAGATTTCTACGCACACTAGCGGAAACGTATAGCACGCAACTCTAAATTCGCGCGCATATCAAAAAAACGCCGACGTTTATGCCAGTGCTTTTTATCCGGGAGAAATCTCCTCCCCACATATAGTTTTTGATTTGAAAAATCCCGAACTATTTCCCGAACCGCTATAAATACTCTATACTTCTATTATAACGAGTATTTGGTTCAATTTCGATTCAGGCGGTCTGAACTTTTTGTAAACTTTTTGAACTTTTTGAACCAATATCGTAAGATAAAATGGCTTCTTCTATTTTTCCGCCATATAACTATCTGTCCCTAGCGTCCCATGCGTCCCAAAAGACACTTACTACACATGGGACGCTAAGTGCTTTATGCGCGCGAGGCATATTTCTTTTTATTTTACGGGGACACATAGGACACTTGGGACGGTATAGCTTTATCATGATTTTTTATCATCTTTTTTTGTCAAACGGCTGTCACTACGCAACCATATAGAATGATAAGGGCTTGACTGGGTTTAATCGATTTTCATTTCTAATAACACATATTCATGCGTATAGTCGTGTTCTTTGGTGAAAGAAAGCGCTTTGGAATCCTCGCTCATCATCGCCGAGATGCTACCCTTATTGTTGGAATACATAAACTGAAGCACCGGAGAAAGCATTTGGTTGATGACAAAGGGGTTCGCGCTCTCCCCATCCGTTTGCAATACCCCGAAAAACCAGAGGATGTAGTCGGAGGCGTGCTTGAATAAATATTTCAGCTTGGAATTATAATTGGGGAATGCAAGCCCGAAACCGACGGGGCGGCTATCCTTATCAAAAGCAAGCTTCATCGTCCTTTTGTCGCAGATTTTTCTCATGCCCTTATATAGCGCGACGTAGGTTTGTTCGTCGATTTCGTGGAAAAGAAAAAAGCCGGAAAAAGCGTTCATGATAAGCTTATACACCGTGCGGATGTCTTGGTCAAAATCCAGCATTCCCCGAACCGTGATTTCGTTTGAGCCCTTTAGCTTTGATATGAATTGAATCCTTTTGGCTACTTTTTCGGTTCTTATGTCGCGCACAAATTGCGTTTCCCATTTTTTTATCGAGTAAAAGCCGCATTTTGTCAGCACATCATAATAATACGGTTTATTGTACGGCTCGCCCATATACGGCTTATCCAAAAAGCCCTTGGTCATAATGCGGTAACCGCCCCAAATCGAGCCATTCATGGACGCATATATTTTTTGAATGCCGAGCGCCCTGCAAAATCCCTTTGCCGCGTCCGCAAGTAGCCCGACGGCCTCCGGGTCGTTTTGGCATTCAAAAAAACCGATACTGCCAAAATTGCCGATCTCGTTGATGAAAACAATTCCCCGCGCAACGATGCTGCCGCTTTCTAACACGACAAGGTTTTTCTGCTTTAAAAACTTAGCGCACGGGTGGTTTCCCGTAAGCCAAGTAACCACCTCGCTTTTACTCTCGGGCACATAATTTTTGTCGTCTTTATAGACAGTGCGCGGCAAGGACAGGAACAAGCGGACGTATGCTTTTTCGTCGGCAAATTCGATGAGCTGATACATTGTTATCCGATCCCCCATCTAAGGATAATCAGCACAATTTGTATCATAATCACCGGAACCTCGGTGATAAACTCGTATATCTCCACTTGCTTGACGAGCTTGAGTTTTTTGGGATTCCTTAAAAACCTTGTACTTTGAACCATATACCATGCGTAAGCGGCAACTACCGCAATGATGCCCCAAGACCATAACTCATACATAAGGATTGCGCTGGTAACCACGTCTATGGTCATAATCGCCATAATAATTATCGTAATTTTCTTGTAACCGTAGAGCTTTGAATAGGTTACGTATTCCGTTTCGTCCTCGGGGGCGCGGACTTTGCGCGAAATTTCCCATACCAGCGTGGGCCAATACAATGTGAGGGCAAGCAATATATGGTGCAGCGTAAAAATCGGCAAACCGTATTTAAGGCAGGTAAAGCCGATAATGTACATGTTGATAATAACGCCGATGGGATTGTGTGTCAACAGCGCCAACAACAGGTTCTTTTGAATTTTAGCGCGGGCAAAAAACCACACCGACATCAGCGTCCCGTACCCAATCAAAATCGCGTAAAAGATGAAGTACAGCGGATGCTCCCGCATAAAAATGATATTAAGAGCAAGGGTAATCGCGTTGAAAACAATCAAAAGAACGATGATGTCTTTTTTCTTGGTTCTGCCCGACGGAATCGGTCTGTGCGCAAATAATTTTAAGTCTACCTTGGTATCCTTTAAGTCGTCAGCTATCCTAAGGCTTAGAAAAAAGGTGAATATCGTAACGAAGCCAACAAATTCCTCTATGCCGATGCTGAACATTCCGACGTCGGAGATGAGCACAATAAAAAAGTAGATTTCGGCAAAGAGAACAATGGATAACAAAGCGTTCTTCCAAAAAGGGAGCATCTCTTTTTGATAAATATATAACCGTTTAATCATGCCTTCACCCCTATCCGTTCGCCGAAAGACACTTTGGTTTCGATTCCTTTTAGGGAATATTCCGTAATATCGCTATCGATTTTTACTACGCCTTTTTTTAACAGCATGACTATGGTGGAGCCGCCGAACTCGAAATAGCCCTTTTCGCCGCCCTTACAAAATCTAACGTCTTTATGCGTTTGGACAATCCGACCGACCAGCATGGCACCCACCTCGGCAACGACCATATCGCCAAAATTTTCGGTTTTTAGGCGGCTGACTTCCCGATAGTTGGAACACAGCGTAAACTTGCCCGTAGCGCCAGAATTAACGGAATCTAAAACTCCCCGTATGCGTTTGCGCGATTCGATAACCCCGTCGTCAATAAAACAAAATCGATGGCAATCGTAAACCCTGAGCCTAAAAATTAGGCAGGTGCCGCTCTCGAATTCGGCCCCAAGCTTTTCATCCTTCAAAAAGCGCGCCAGCGTATAGTTTTTATCCTTAATCGAATACAGCGCGCCATTCTCAATCGGCAGCGCCAAGAGGCAACTGTCCGCCGGAGCAATCAAGTGATTGGGGTCTTTATCAAAGCAAGTTTCCGTCCGTTTCCTGATAAAAAAATCGTTGAAAGAGGCGTATTCTTTTTGTTCAAATTCACTCAAATCGACGTTATATTCCTCGATAAATCCGGCGACCTTCTTTTTAGAACGTCCGCGCTTTTGAAAAGAGCCGTAAATTTTACTAACAATCGGCAAACGTATAAAAAGTCGGCACAGTCCTCCGAGCGCCGTTTGATAATAAAAGCGCATCGCGCGGCTTTTATAGATTTTTTCGGGCCTTGTCTCGCCCGTTTTCCGATGGAAAATCATACATTAAAAAATGTTTGGCGCGATTTTTCGCTTGATTTGATAACGGTAAAACATGTTGACCACAAAGAAAAATCCTGTTCTTAGAGGGTGACGAAACATCCTTTTATTGAAAAGCGTTCTTTTTAGTATCGCGCCCATGGTATACAGCTTTTTATAAAGCGCCCAATATTGTTCCGTCATTTGTGCCGCCGTCATATTAGGCGTATTGACCGTCGCGGCGGAAGGCGTGTAACGGAACGTATCGTCATGTATCAGCACACCTTTTTCCTTGCATTCGTCGTAATAATCCGTGCCGGGAACCGGCGTCAAGCAATAAAATTTCGCGGCCACGATGTTGGATTTTCGCACAAATTCAAGGGTTTCAGAGAGCGATTCGGGCGTATCGTAATCCGAGCCGACAATCATTTCGGTTGCGACGTCTATCCCTGCGTCGTTGATGGATTGGATGATGCGTAAATATTGAGACGGGTCGTTGAATTCCTTATTAAACTCCTTCATAAATGCTTTGTTGATGCTCTCAAGCCCTAAACTCAACACATAACAGCCGCTTTCCGCCGCAGCCTTTAAAAGGTTCGGTTTGTTCCCGATTTGAATCGCACATTGGCTCATCCACTTCATTTTGAGCGGCTTTATGCGGGCGCAAAGTTCTAAGGTGTATTGTTCATCCACCACAATATTATCGTCCAACAGCAGGAACTTTTTGAAGCCGAGCGATTTTATGTATTGGATGTCGCGGATAACCTCGTCTATGGGGCGCCTTAAGTGCTTGCCCTTGTAGATGCCCGCGATGGAACAAAATTTGCATAAGTTGGGACAGCCTCTGCCGGCCTGAACCGGCAAGAAGTCCCCGATGCGTTTTTTAATAAGCATATCATAACGGGGCAGCGGTGTAGAAAAGGTTTGATAGCAATCAAACGATTTTTGGTAGAATGGTTGTAAGGAGCCGTTCTCGATGTCGCGGCACATGCGCGTCATGAGCTCGGCATCGGCGTCGCCGATCATAACGCTGTCGCAATACTCCTTTGCCACCTCCGGCACCAAGCTCACCATCGGCCCGCCTACGATAACGGTTTTGCCGCGTTTTTTAAACTCTTTGGCGATATCCACCGCTCTCCGTGCCGAATGCCCCATGGTTCCAAGTCCGATTACGTCCGCGTCCGTATCGAACGGAATGTCCTCGATAACCTCTACGCAAATTTCGCTCGTCCAATCTTGGGGCAACATGGCGGCAAGCAACGGGAAAGCCAGCCCTACAAAATAGAGCCGTTTCTTTTTGACTAAATTGTCGTGGTCGTCATACAGGGTCGGTT
>WQYM01000033.1 GCA_009781235.1 Bacillota bacterium | reverse complement strand
CGCAAATCGAAAATTACGTGAGAAACCAAGGAAGAAAGTACACAAAATTGCACCAAGGTCAACTATCTATGTTTGACTAGGGGCAAACCGATACCCCGACGTCTTGCGTCGGGGAGGTTCATTGATCGAAACAGCCAGATTCCAGGCGCTATATCCTCAGTTGCAAGCTGGGATATACCGACCAGCAACATTCAAAGCGAACTAAATCAAGGGCGTCCAATCATTTTAGCCACAAACAGCTTAATGGGCGGCGATAATCATCAAATGGTTGGCTACGGGTATCAATACTACACGTACCCGGCTACTGGCAATACGTATTTCGGGTACATCGTGCATTACGGCTGGAGAGAGAATAATACAATCAATCCCGACGGCCATAACAGCAACGTCTGGATTAATTCTTCTTGGTTAGGCGGCTATGTTGCACTAAAAATCAATCATACACATAACTATGTTAATATCGGCGGCTCGTATAACGAAGTGCAATGCAGCGTGTGCGGGCACAGAAAATCCAATAATCAATATTCCATAAACAATTTATCCGATTATACCGTTGAGATAACGGACGTAATGGGCAACCCCGGAAATGTGCACGGCATCCCGATGGCGATTAACGGAAGAATTGTTTCGCGAATTGGGGCAAGCGCTTTTGAAGATGAATCCGGATTGGCGTATGTCATAATTCCATCCACTGTGACGAGTATCGGGCAAAACGCTTTCGCTAACACGGGGATATGGAATAATGCAGCCAATAACAACGTGGTTTATGCGGATAAATGGGCGGTAGGATATAAAGGGACTCCGGGCAGCGTGCTGTCGTTTAGCGCGACAACGGTCGGCATAGGCGATTACGCGTTCCAGTACCGTTCCACCATAACAACGGCTACGATTCCCGCGTCGGTAGAGCAAATAGGAGAAGAAGCGTTCGGGTGTTGCTACAATTTGTCATATTTGAATATCGTGCCTGGAAAGTTAAAGACTATCGGGAAGTCTGCATTTTTGGGATGTAGCGGGTTATTTTCGATATTGGTCCCGAGCAGCGTTGAAACCATTGGTCAGTTTGCGTTTTATGGTTGCACTCAATTAGCAGGTGTTACGGTTCCGTCGTCGGTGACAAGTATCGGGGCATTCGCTTTTGCGGGGTGCTCTGGGTTAGTGTCCATAGCCTTGCCGTTTGTGGGGGCGAACAATGCGGCCGGGGGTACGGCTGCGGGTTTATTTGGATACATATTCGGGAGCTATTTTTATACGGGAGGTACGGCTACAAATCAGTATTACAGCGCAAGCGGCTATGCGACTTACTACATACCGGCCTCGCTTAAGACGGTAACGATTTTTAAAACGAAAAAAATCCCGTATGGGGCTTTTTATAACTGTAGCGGCCTTACGGGCATTACGCTCTCCGTATCGGTGACGACAATCGACGGGAATGCATTTACTAATTGCATGGCCTTAAAGAGTCTTAATATACCCGATGGCGTAACGAGTATTGCAAGCAACGCCTTTACGAGCTGCAATAATTTGGCTATTGCATGGGAGTATAGCGCCGCGCAATTGACGATGATGACCCCTTTCAAGACATATTGGGGGGACATTACTATTCCAGACGGAGCGATATCCATACCCGCAAACTTTTTTCAAAACTGCGCTAGATTAACAAACGTTTCGATCCCTAACAGTGTGACCGGTATTGGGCAACATGCGTTTCAGAATTGCTCGAAGTTGGTGAATATTACGATTCCAAGTAGCGTGACCACCATCGGGCAGGATGCGTTTAACGGCTGTAGTAGCTTAACGAGCGTCACGATTCCGCCCGGCGTGGTTAATATTGAGCAAAACACGTTTTATGGTTGCGGTAGCTTGACGAGCGTGAATTTAAACAACGTAAAAACGATTGGGACTGACGCCTTTGCCGATTGTACCGGCCTTAGGAATATTACTATCCCGTCGTCCGTCACATCGGTGCATACGTATGCGTTTTATGGTTGCCACGCGAGCTTGGCGATGACGTGGAATACCGCGTTGATGCCGCCGTCGGGGGTTAAGCAATACATAACGGAGGTGAATATTCCCGCCGGGACGACGATTGCGCCGAACGCGTTTAGTAGCTGCGGAAACTTGACGAGCGTTAGCATTCCTTCCTCCGTGACTACCATCGGGGCGGGGGCGTTTAGCGGTTGCAGTAAGCTTGCCTCCCTTACGCTTCCGTTTATCGGGAACACGAAAGGCGGGCTGACGAATACCAACTTAGGGTATATCTTCGGTGGGTCAAACAGTACGGTTTCGGCGTCGCTCAAATCGGTGGAGATTACCGGGGACGCCGACATCGGAAATAATGCATTCCAAGGCTGCGGAAATATCCGGTACGTATATATACAGCACTGGGAAACGGAGAAAGTCGGGAATTACGCGTTCCAAGGCTGCGGCAGCTTGCAGGAGATATATTTCCCGTGGCGCAGTTCGATCAGCGAAATCGGGAATTATGCTTTCGATGGATGCATAAGTTTGTCGCAGATTTCGCTGCCGGAAGCGTTGACAAAAATCGGAGACGGCGCATTCCGCGATTGCAAGAGCATATACTACGTCACGATCCCGGCGTCGGTGACGAGTTTAGGGAGCCGTGCGTTTCAGTTTTGCGACAATCTTACCGGCGTTTCGCTAAACTGCAATATTTCTAAGATAGACGATTATACCTTCGATACGTGCGGCCAGTTGACGAACATCTCCATACCCACAGGCGTTGCCAGCATTGGGGAGGGCGCATTTATCCGGTGTGCCAATCTTTCGAGTGTTTGGTTTGGCTATTACGGCGCCCAACTGCAAACAATCAAGGATTATGCGTTTGACGGCTGCGGCGCGCTAAGCAGTATTCCATTGACAAGCTGCCCGGGCTTAAAAACCATCGGGATGTATGCATTCTGGAATTGCACCAGTCTTACAAGCATCACGGTTCCTACGTCGGTGACGACGATTAACGGGGGCGCGTTTTTAAACTGTTCCTCCTTAACGATTTACGCGGAAGCGGCAAGCAAACCCGCCGGATGGGATGCGGCTTGGAATCCCGACAACCGCCCCGTGGTTTGGGGCGGCAGCCCTCCGGTGAACCCTGCGTCGGCCTCGC
This sequence comes from Bacillota bacterium, assembly GCA_009781235.1. Lineage (GTDB taxonomy): Bacteria > Bacillota > Clostridia > Christensenellales > Pumilibacteraceae > WRAP01. Next base: position 15,226 of record WQYM01000033.1, on the reverse strand, counting down.
TAAGAGAGAACTTTACCGCCGCCGGGACGTACACGGTTTATTTTACCCCGTCGGAAAGCGGAACCTATAAGCTCTGCTTTAGCGATATTAACGCCTGTCAACCAAATACGATATCCATAGCGGGTGTAAAATCGGGCTCGTGTTCCCTAAAAGAAACGTTGACAGCGCATCAAACCTATGCGGTTACCTTTACCGCGACGCCGTGCAGTACGTCGAAGCCCGGGCAGTTTAAGATTGATAAGGATTGCGCCCCGTGCGTACCTTGCAATCCGTGTGCGCCGAATCCCTGCAAGCCTTGCAACCCTTGTTAAAGAACGGTAGAGGAAAAAAAGATGCCCCTTGTCCATAATTTTTACTTATGGGTTCATAATAGCTATGCGAAACGTTTTACAAGTCGGGATAAAGATGGTATACTCTTTTTTGGCAACAAAAAGCGGAGGGTTAACAAGTGTCCGGTATCCGGGTAGCCATGCATAAAGCGTACGGCGAGAAACAAAAGATTATCTCAATGCCGCCGCCCAAAAGGGTATATATACCCCTTTCTCAGCATACGGGAAAGCCGGCAATCGCGATTGTCGCGGCGGGGGACACGGTACAAAAAGGCCAACTGATTGGAAGGGCAGACGGCAAAATTTCCGCCAACGTGTTTTCGTCCGTTTTTGGCAGGGTGATAGAAATCATTGATTTTGCGGCGACCGACGGAAAGCGCCCGCATATCGTGATTGAAAGCGACGGGGAGGAGGACGGCGGCAAGGCGGCCGGATTTTTGCCGCTTGCACTTGATGCGGAGCCGGCCCAAATCATCGCGCGCGTCCGCGAGGCGGGCATCGTGGGCATGGGCGGCGCGGGGTTTCCGACGGCCGCTAAGCTAGAGAGCGCGGGTGAGATTGACACCTACATCATCAACGGCGCCGAATGCGAGCCCTTTGTCACCTGCGACCACCGCATTATGCTCGAATACACCGAGGAGTTTTTGTCGGGCTCCCGGCTGTTGCAGCGGGCGGTAAACGCAAAAAAGCTGATTGTCGCCGTCGAAGAAAATAAAAAGAACGCGATAGAGAAAATTCGCGACGTGATTGAGCGCGAGGGGTACGATATTAAGGTGCTCACGTTGCCGTCCCGCTATCCCCAAGGTGCGGAAAAGCAGCTCATATACACCGCGACCCGCAAAAAAGTGGCGCCGGGCAAATTCCCCTCCTCCGTCGGCGTGCTGGTATCCAACGTGCACACCGCGCTTTCAACGTATCTGGCCGTTATTAACGGGGAGCCTCTATACCGGCGCGTGATGACGGTTTCGGGTGGCGGGATTCAAAACCCCTCGAACCTTTGGGTGCCGGGCGGCGCGTTGTTTACGGACATCATCGAATTTTGCGGCGGGTACAGCGGAGAAGAAACCGTAAAGCTGATAGACGGGGGGCCAATGACGGGAACGGCGCTGGAGCACACCGACTATGCGGCCGAAAAGCGCGTGGGGTTACTCGCGCTCCTGACCCCCGAGGAAACGCACAAAAAGCAGCCCAGCCCCTGCATCCGCTGCGGCAAATGCGCGCGCGGCTGCCCGATGCGCTTGATGCCGATGTACATTGACGCTTACGCCCTCACCGGCGATATAGCTAAGGCGGTGCGCTACGGGCTGCGCGAGTGCATCCGTTGCGGCTGCTGCGCGTTTAATTGCCCGGCAAAGCGCCCGCTGGTGCAGTCGATTAGGCTTGCTAAGAAGAAAGACGAGGCGATGAGAAGATGAAAACATTCACCGTGTCCGCGGCGCCGTTTTATCGGAACCGCCAAAATACGACGCGCAAAATCATGCTCGACGTTTTAACTGCGTTGGTTCCTTGCTTTTTGGCGGCCTCGCTGTTTTTCGGGTATCACGTTCTCATAAACCTCGTGGCTAGTATGGGCGCGTGCTTCGGCGCGGAGCTGTTGATGGAGCTCGCACAAAAAGGCTTTAAAAAGGAAAATGTAAAAAACGCAAGCTGCCGGGATTGCTCGTGCCTTGTTACCGGCGCTTTGTTCGCCTTAACCATGCCCTCTAAAATCATGGTGCGCGGCTGGGATCTTAATTTTTACGCGAACGGTTTTCGGACGGGCGGCGGGGCGAACGCGATTTTATTTTCGTTCGACACCCTGATTGTGTGCATCATCGGCAGCATTTTTGCGATTGCGGTGGTCAAAATGCTGTTTGGCGGCATCGGCAAAAACTTTATGAATCCCGCCGGCGCCGCGCACATATTCCTTCTCTTGTGTTTTTCGTATACGGCGGTCACCGCCGGGGCGTGGGGGCTTTCGGGCACCGCCGGGGCGACGTGGCTATCGGGCGACAAGGCGACCGGCAATGCGTCGTTGTTTTTGGACATGTTTTTAGGTAACAAGGGGTCGGCGAGCGTCGGCGAAACCTCGATGATCGCCATTCTGATGGGCTGCGCGTATTTGTGCTTTAAAAGGGTGATTGACGTCCGGATTCCCCTCATCGGGCTCGGATGCTTTTGCTTGTTTATTTTTATCTTTGACGGCATGATTGCCCGGGATTTATTAGGCAGAGTCGACACGCCCGCAAGGCTTTTTAACAACCTTTTTGCCAATTTAATGACGGGAGGCTTTATATTCGGCCTGGTGTTTATGGCGACGGACTATTCCACCACGCCCAACACCTTTACCGGACACTTGATTTTTATCGCCGGGTACGCGCTGCTGACGGCGCTGATCCGCGCGTTTGCGGCGTGGCCCGAGGGCGCGTTTTTTGCGATTCTGCTGATGAACGTCGCCACGCCCTTGATTGACCGGTATGTGATACCGAAGCCGTTTGGATATCAAAAGGAACGAAAGTCAGGGGTCAGGGGAGCGGCCAAATTAGGAATTAGGAAGGAGGAGTTAGGAATGAAGGATAAAAAAAGCGTCAGTGATACAAAACAAAGCACTCCATCCGAAATTCCTCACTCCTCACTCCTCATTCCTCATTCTAAAGACACGGGGGTGGCGCCATGAGCAGAAAAAGGAACACCGCCATAAAAAAAGACTTAAAAAACGCCGCCGTAATGAGCCCCACCTTAAAAAACGCCTTAAAGAACGCTGCCGTGCTGACCATCGTCGCGGTTTCCGCCGCGTTGCTTTTGGCGCTTGCAAACGTTTTTCTTAAAGTGGAATATGTCCCCACAATCGACAAAAAAACGGTTGCAATTTTGAATGCTTTAGAGCCTACGGGCGCGGACGACGAGACGGCGCTGGCGGAGGGATACTTTGATTTTGCGCTTTCACCCGACGCAGTGGCAGCGTGGAATAAGAAAAACATAGTCGGCTCACGCCAAAAAGTGATCGCCGTATTCAAGGCCGCAGCGGGAGAGAATAAGGACGGCGGCACGGTTTTTGTTGAGGCCGAGGCCACCGGGTACAACGGAAAAATCGCGTTGATTACCGCGGTAAACGCCGACGGTACGTTGTTGGGAATCGGGGTGCGCAGCATCCCGTCCGCCGAATTTTATTCTAAAAACATTGAAGCGATAAACGGGCATATCAGGAGCAAAAAAGCGGTCACGACGGCGGAGCTAAAACCCCTCGTTTACACGGGCGCCAGCGCCAGAGTGACAACGACCGCCTTTGTGGACGCAATTATGTTGTCCGTTAAAATAAGCGGGGAGGTGAGTGCAAGCGATGGACAAAAAGGCATTTAAAGACACCGCGCTCGGCGGCCTCTTAAACAACCCTGTATTTGTTTTGGTGCTGGGCATCTGCCCGACGATAGCCAAAAGCACCAACATTGTCGACGCGTTCGGGCTCGGCGCGGCGACGGCCGTAGTTTTGATTTGCTCCAACGTGCTCATTTCGTCTTTGCGAAAAGTCATTCCCGACCAGGTGCGCCTGCCGGCATACATCATCATCATCGCCGCGCTTACCACGCTGATCCGGCTGTTTTTGCGTCGGTTTGTCCCCGTGTTGGACGAATCTTTGGGCGCGTTTATTCCCCTTATCGCCGTCAACTGCATCATTTTAGGGCGAGCCGAGGCGTTTGCAAGCAAAAACAAGGTGGGGTATGCGGCGTTGGACGGGCTGTCGATGGGGCTCGGGTTTTTGGCGGCGATTTGCTTGCTCGGGGGGCTGCGCCAGCTTTTGGGGCTGGCGGGGCTGTCGGTTTTTGTAACACCCGCCGGCGGGTTTATCCTATTGGGGCTGTTGCTGGGGCTGTTTAATTTCCTGTTAAGGCTCTACCGTAATGCGCAAAAGAAGCGCGCGCAAAGCCATTCAAAGGAGGTGCGCTGACCATGGCAATTTTTGCGGCCATCCTTGGTATTGTCGTCGCCTCGGTGCTGACAAGCAACATCGTATTTAGTCAGTCCGTCGGCATTTGCCCGCTCTTAGGCGTCTCCAAAAAAATGGATTCTGCCGTCGGCATGGGTTTGGCGGTCACGTTTGTCAACACGCTTGCGTCGGTCGTTTGTTTTTTGCTGTACAAGCTGTTGATTGTATGGGATCTTGAATATTTAGACATCCTCACGTTTATTTTGGTTATCGCCGCGCTGGTACAGGCTTTAGACATTGTGCTCAAAAAATTCAGCCCCACGCTGTACAGCGCGCTCGGCGTCTATTTGCCCCTCATTACCACCAATTGCGCGATATTCTTAACGGTAAACATGATGGTTTCGGAGGGCTACGTGGCCATGGGTACGGGGTTGGGGCTGCTGTATACCGCTTTTTACGCGTTCGCGGTAGGCATCGGCTTTCTCTTAGCGCTCGTGCTGATGGCGGGCGTACGCGGCAGGGACGAAATCGCGCTGATCCCAAAACCCTTTCGCGGTTTTCCCATCGCCTTAATCGCGGCGGGCTTAATCGCGCTGGCGTTCAGCGGGTTTTTAGGAATATAATTATGGACATTTTCCTCCCCATCTTAATCCCCGTACTCATCTTCCTCGTAGCGGGCGGGGCAATCGGCTTCGGGCTCTCGTTTTTGGGAGAGAAGCTTAAAATTGAGCGCGACCCGCGCATCGACGACGTTTTGCGTTTTCTTCCGGGCATCAATTGCGGCGGGTGCGGGTCGGCGGGGTGCGACAGCTTTGCCAAAAAGCTGGTGGCGGGCGAGGCGGACGTTTCCTCGTGCAACCCCTGCAGCCCGCAAAACCGCGAAAATATCGGCAAGCGGCTCGGGCGCAACGTCGAAAACAGCCGCCCGACGGTTGCGGTCGTGCATTGCAACGGCGGAAACCGTTGCCGCAACAAGTACTCCTATCAAGGGTACGGCGATTGCCGGGCGGCAGAAATGATTGCGGGCGGCGCCAAGGCTTGCACGGTTGCATGCCTCGGACTGTCAAGTTGCGTCAGCGCGTGCAAGTACGGCGCGGCCGTCATAGACAAAGACAAGGCTGTCTCCGTCGTCCTTTCCGAAAACTGCACCTCCTGCGGCGCGTGCGTTTCGGCATGCCCGAAAAAAATTATCTCGCGCATCCCTGTGGATGCCAAAGTCTATATCGCTTGCTCTAACCCCTGGAAGGGTAAGGACATCCGCCCGATTTGCCCGGTCGGCTGCATCGCCTGCGGACGCTGCGAAAAGGAATGCCCGGAGCATGCGATCGAGGTGTCCAACAACTTGGCGATGATTGACTACGACAAGTGCACGGGCTGCGGGCGGTGCGTTACGGTATGCCCCTCTAAGTGCATTCTCCCTTATGAGTATAAGGGAGAATGCAGTGAAAAATGAAAAATACTTCGTGGCGTTCGCAAGTCCTTGCCTTGCTCGGCTGAGGAAAAATGAAAAGTTGCGGAGGGATTTGAAAAAGAAACCCACAACATCCTTGGAACGAAAGAAATTTGCTTTTAGCCCTTTCAACATTTATCCATAACTTTTCACTTTTCACTTTTCATTTTTCACTGTTAAAAAGGAGTTTTTATGAAAAAAATCAGCATAGTAACCATTCTCATCATGGCCGTCGCCGTCGGCGCGTTTTCGTTTTCCGCGTGCGCCGAGCAAGCGGACGGCGTTTGGATCGACCCGCCCAATGTGGTGCTACTCCCGGAGGGACAAGCAACGCTTACCGTTAAAATCATGCCGGAGGGATATTCGCAAAAATGCGAGGTGGCCTGGGCGATTTCCGCAAACCCCGAGGATTGTGTTACTCTGGCGGCCGGAATCGCGGCGGACGGAAAAGAGACTCCGGATTGTGCGGTTGTGACGGCCGTCAAAATCGGGGTCGCCGTGGTAAAGGCTACCGTTTCCACCAAATTCAGCTCGCTGGAAGCGTCCTGCACGGTTAGGGTAGAGGGCGCTGTCAGCTTAGAATTTACCGAAGTTGCGGCTCCCGCAGCCGTCATAAGGCTAAATGCGGTCGCCCCTTCCGGCGTAAGCGACGGCGAGGTGCAGATTGACAAGCGCTACTACTACGGGCTATCGGGCGACCGGCTGAGTATTTGGAATCTTAATTCGAGGCTGGCCAGCGAGGACGGCCGCGTTTTAGGCGCGTACCAAGCCGCAAAGGGCGATTCGGCCGGCGCGATTATCGTGAACACCGAAACCAAAGGGCAAAAAGGGATGCTCAATATTTTTACCGCGGTAGACGAGAGCGGAAAGCTTTTGGCGATGCGCGTCGACGACGGCGGAGCGGAAGATTTTTTTGCCGAGGATAAGCTTGCGGGCTTTAGCGAGGAGTTTGCCGACAAAGCGCTGTCCGAATTGACGGCGGCGGGTTTTATCAAGCATTTAACCAAAAAGGATTCCGCGCCCGAGAACGTAAGCGCCGCCCTTACGGCAAACGCGTATGTGATGGCGATCAAAATGGCCGCCGAGCTGTTTGCCGCTTACGCCGCCGATTAAAAAATGTTGCGTCGAAAAATACAGCTTAAAGCGTACGGAAAAATCAACCTATCGCTTTTTATCACGGGCGTGCGCCAAGGCGGTATGCACGAGCTCGACATGGTGGTCGCATCGGTGGATATCGCCGACGTGATTACCGTTTGCGCGCGGGAAGATTCGAAGGTGAACGTGGCATACGAATTAGGAATGAGGAGTGAGGAATCATACGAATTAGGAATTAGGAATGAGGAATTAGGAATGATGGAGGTGAGCGGCAGCGGAGCCGCGAAACAGCTATCCACATCCGCAATTCCTAATTCCTCACTCCTAATTCCTAATTGTTCGGTGACCAAGGCCGTCAACGCGTTACGCGGGCGCTTTGGCAATTTCGGCGCGGACATACGCGTGGAAAAAAATATCCCCTTTTCGGCGGGGCTCGGGGGCTCCTCGGCTGATGCGGCGGGGGTGATAAAGGCGCTGGAACAACTATACGGTTTCGATATTCAGAACAAAGAAGCGGGAAAATTAGGAATTAGGAGTGAGAAATTAGGAATGATGAATGGGAAGAAAAACGAGGATTCAAGTCATAATCCCTCCGCAATTCCTCACTCCTCACTCCTCACTCCTCACTCCATCGGTTCCGACGTGCCGTACATGCTGCGTGGCGGCTTTTGTCGCGTGCGCGGCGTCGGCGAACGCCTCGACTTTTTCGACGCGCCGCTCACGTTTTGGGTGGTTATCGCCAAGGGCTCGGGCGGCGTATTAAGCGCCGACGCCTACCGCAAATTCGATGAATTGACAACTTGTCGGGGGGACGGACTCATCGACAAGTTCTTCACCCGGCGAAGAGATACGCATGAAGCTCAGTGTATGACCGGGCAGGTTGTCGATGAGTCCGTCCCCCCGACAAGTTGTCTGATTGCCGCGCTAAAGAAGCGGGACAAGGCGGCGGCGTATCGGCTGATGGAGAACGCGTTGACACCCGCGAGCATATCCCTAAACCCCGAAATTGAAAAGACATTGGCGGCGCTTTCCGAGGCGGGCGCGGACAAGGCAATCATGACCGGCTCGGGTTCGGCGTGCGTCGGATTTTTTGCAGGCGAAGCGGCGGCAAAAGCGGCGGCACAGCGGCTGGCGGCGTTAGGGCTGTATGCAAGAGCGGTAAAGACCTTGCAAAAGGGAATCGAGACCCTATGATTGTAGGGCGGGGGCAAGCTAGCGCCGCCTAATAAAAAGAAAAACCGACATTTTTAAGTTTTCAGTTTTAAGTTTTCATTATCCTGTCCATCATTACGGCGAATGCGTATAACGGTACAAAAACTGTTGCTTTTCGGCGTAATTTTTATTTTCTCGGGCACGCTTTTCGGGTTTGACGCTTGCGGGCGCGAACCGGCAGAGCAGCCGCTTTTGCGCCTGCACATCCGCGCAAACTCTAACGAGGCATCCGACCAGGCGGTAAAACTCATCGTGCGGGACGCGGTCATCGCGTATTTAGAAGAAGAACTTAAATCGGTTCAGGATTTTGAGACGGCAAAAAAAGAGGTCGGCAAACGCACAAACCGCATCCGGGAGCTGTCCGACGCCGTATTAAAGCAAGAAGGATTCTCTTACAAAAGCGCGGCAAAGCTTGCCAACGAATATTTTCCGACGCGGGTTTACGGGGATAAAACGGTGGAGAGCGGCTATTACGACGCCCTCGTGATAAATTTAGGCAGCGGCGCGGGCGACAACTGGTGGTGCGTCATCTACCCCCCCCTGTGTTATTTTACGGCGGGCGGAGGAAGCGAGGACGTGGTGTATAAGTCGATTATTGCGGAGTGGTTCGGGGGCAAGTAGTGCGATAGTGCAGTAGTGCAGTAGTGCAGTAGTGAAGGAAGAATTGACTGTGCAAGTCAAAAAGGAAGGGCCTTTATTGCACTCTAGAATAATCCGCCACTACTGCACTATTGCACTACTGCACTGCACTTCTCTTGACAATCTCTCTCTCATAGGTTACAATATCCCCATGAACACGCACTTTGACATCATCATCGTCGGCGCGGGGCCGGCGGGGCTTACGGCGGCGATTTACGCGTGCCGGGCAGGGTTGAAAACGGCCGTGCTAGAGAAAAACATGCCGGGCGGGCAAATGAATCTGGCCGAACGGGTAGACAACTACCCGGGCTTTAGCGAAATTTCCGGCATCGAGCTGACGGGCAAGATGTTAGAGCAGGCCGAAAGACTCGGCGCGCACGTTTTTTACGGCGCGGCGGAACGATTAACGCTTGCTTCCGAGCCCAAAACCGTCGTCATGGAAAGCGAAACACTGACGGCGCAGGCAATTATCCTCGCGATGGGGGCGGGCGCAAAAAAGCTGGGCCTCAAAAACGAACAAGAATTGTTGGGCAGCGGCATCAGCTACTGCGCGACGTGCGACGGCATGTTTTTTAAGAACAGGGACGTTTTAATCGCGGGCTCCGGCAAAACGGCGGCTCTAGATGCGGAATACCTCGCCCCGATCGTGAATAAGCTCTACATCGCCGATAAAGGGAGCCTTGCCCATATCAAATGCGACAAGGCGGAAAAAATCGAGGACGCCGAAATTATAAGGCTCTCCGGCAACCCGCTAGCCTCCGTGACGCTCGCCTACAAAGACGGAAAAACCCGCGATATCACGGTCAGCGGGCTGTTTGTCGCCGTCGGGTACGCGCCGAATTCGTTTATCGTTTCCGGCCAAGTGGAGTTGGGCGAAAAAGGCTACATCGTAACGGATGAAAAACTAAAGACAAACCTCGACGGCGTGTACGCGGCGGGCGACATCCGCAGCGGCGCCATGCACCAAATCGTCGTCGCCTGCGCGGACGGCGCGATTGCGGCCACCGAGGCCGCAAAGTGGGTTAAGAAGGTTGTCCGGTGACCGTGTCCGGTGACCGGGTCACGTGCACGGTCACGCTGCGATATTGAAAATATGCACGTACACGCCCGAAAAAAACTGCGGTTGCGGCGGAACTTGCCCGAACTGCAAAAAGGAATAAAAAATGAACGAGAACATCGGGGACATTATAGCAAGCGGGCGCAAAGCCAAAGGGCTTACCCAATTACAGCTTGCAAAGCAACTGCACGTAAGTAGCCAAGCGGTTGGCAAGTGGGAGCGCGGCGAAAGCCTCCCCGATGTTTTCATGTTGGCTAAAATCACCGAGACTATCGGGCAAACCCCGAACTGCTTGCTTACGCCAGCCAAATGCTCGTGCGGGAACTGCAAGTGGTGTTGCCCGCACGGAAATCTTTAAAATGAATAAGCACGAAAAAAATTCCATCAAAAAATACGACTCCATCGCGCAAAGTTACGACAACTCGCCCGAGGGCAGATTCACTGCAAAATTCAAAGCGAAAGTACTTGAGCTTTGCCCTGTTTCGGACGGCGACAAGGTTTTGGATGTCGGGTGCGGGAACGGCGATCTGATTAACGCTTTCAGTCAAAAAGGCGACATTACGGCATTCGGCGTGGACATTTCACCGAATATGATCGCAGAGTGCCGGGCGCGGTATAGCGACATCAGCTTTGAAGTTTCGAGCGGCGAGGTTTTGGATTTTGCAGACGGCAGTTTAGATACGGTCACAATCTGTTGCGTTTTGCACCATTTGCATAACGCACAAAATTTTGTGAAAGAGGCGCACAGGGTTCTAAAATCGGGCGGCATCTTGATCATTGCCGAGCCGTGGTTCCCGTGGGGACTGCGGCACTTAACCGACTGGATTTTTTCACCGTTGGTGCGGGCGGGCGACAATAAGATTTTCAGCCATAAACGGCTAAAGCGCTTGGTGACGGACGGCGGCTTTGAAATAGCGGATATTTACAAGAAAGGCGTCGTGCAGATCGTAAAAGCGAGGAAAGTTTGATGGAGAGCTTATTAAAAGAAACGCCCCTGATAAATTACAACGCGCCGGAGCTGCAAACGCTTTTGCTCAATCGCGGCTGGCGGGCTTTAGATGAAAAAGACCGCATACTCGCCGTATACAATTTTGTGCGGGACGAGATTGAGTTCGGCTACAACATAGGCGACGACATATCGGCAACCAAGGTGCTCAAAGACGGCTATGGCCAATGCAACACCAAGGGGACACTGTTTATGGCGCTACTCCGCGCACTCGGCATCCCTTGCCGGATTCACGGCTTTTTTGTAGACAAGTCGGTTCAATATGGCGCGATGAAAGGCTTTTATTATAGACAAGCGCCGAAAGAAATCCTACATTCGTGGGTCGAAATTCTCTACAACGGCAAGTGGTTAAATTTAGAGGGCTTTATTTTAGATGTGAAGTATTTGGGGAAGCTGCAAGAAAAGTTTACGGACTGCAAGGGATCGTTTTGCGGCTATGGTGTTGCGGTTCCCGATTTTAAGAATCCGCCGGTAGAATGGAGCGGAGACGATACCTATATACAAAAGGACAGCATAATAAAAGACCTCGGCGTATTTGACAGTCCCGACGAGCTGTTTGGCGCATACCGGCAAAGGGTAGGGCGCTTTAAGAGTTTTATGTTTCGGCGGGTTGTGCGGCATCTCATGAACCGCAACATAAAGAGAATAAGAAAGGCGAGGTATGGAAAGTAAGTCCTCTTAAATTTATCCAAACTTTTTCCTTTTTCCCTTTTACTTTTTACTCGCAATATGCTATACTCTTTTCATGAGTTTGCGGATATGCTCGCTTTCCAGCGGCAGCTCGGGTAATTGCACCTTTGTCGCCACCGAAAAAACGTGTATTTTAATCGACGCGGGGATTCCTTCCGATCGCATTAAACGGAGTTTGCGCGTTTTAAAAGCGGATAAAGCGGAGCTTTCCGTGCTGGTTACGCACGCGCACACCGACCACATCTCAAATTTGGCGTTCGCGGGGGAGCGCGGGGCGCGGGTCTACGCGCACTTTTTGTCCGCCCCGAGCGTAGTTAAGCGCGGAAAATTTGCCTTTACGGAATTCGGCGACGCGGAATTTTCCATAGGCGATATTTCGGTGACCCCTTTTTTCGTGCCGCACGACATTCCGTGTGTGGGGTTCACCCTGCGGAATCAGGATAGGGCGGTCAGCATTTTGACGGATTTAGGCGAGGCCGATGCAAACACGGTGCGCGAAATTTCAAATAGCGACGTCGTATTTATCGAGTCGAATCACGACGAAGCGTTGCTGCAGCGCGGCCCGTACCCGTGGCCGCTTAAAAAAAGAATCCTCTCGCGCCAAGGCCACCTTTCCAACGCCGCCTGCGCCGAAACCTGCGCCAAACTCGTGGCGGGACGCGCCCGTCAAATCATTTTGGCGCACCTTTCCCGTGAAAACAATTACCCGGAGCTCGCGTTCAACACGGTTGCCGCCCGCCTTTCTGCTATGGGCTGCGTCGAGGGCAAGGATTTTTCCTTAGAAGTAGCCCCCGCGTACCGGATGAGCGGATTGTACGAGATATGTTAGGAGATTATTTGAACGATTCTGCAAAAAAAATGATAGCTCCCCGCGAGGCGACCGCACTCTTTTTAATCATGGTGCTGGCTCAACTGGGCATGGGCCTGGTGCTGGGCTTTTTTTTGATTGCGTTTGCGGGCGAGGACGGCGAGATTAGCACGACGGCAAACCTCATAATTTCGATGCTGGCTCAAGTCGCGTGCTTTTGTATTTTTTTATGGTATGTGTACGGCAAAAAGCGGGAGTTGCGCTGGCCTTTGTTAGGGGGTAGGGGACAGGGGACAGGGGACAGGGGTCAGGGATTCGGCAGCTATGCCGTGATACTTGCCCTGAGTGTGGGTCTGGGTCTCTTGACGCTGGGCGCTTTTCTGCTGCCCGGCCTTTGGTACGGCATCGCTTTAGATCAAATCGGCTTTGACGCGTCCGATTCAGGCCTCGAATTTACGACCCTTGCCGACCGCATCATCGGCGGCATATTTGTCGTTTTGCTTGCGCCGGTCGTGGAGGAATTCATTTTTCGCGGTGCGCTGCTCTCGGGCCTCTCGCGCAGCGTAGGGAACACCAAGGCCGTGCTGCTGAGCGCGCTCGCGTTTATGCTGTTCCACATGAACCCCTCGCAAACGGTGTACCAATTCTTTTTAGGCGTCGTGTGCGGCTTTGCGGTCGTCTATTCGGGCAAGCTGATTGCGGGAATCGTCATTCATGCCGTCAGCAATTTGACGGTGATTTTAATGGATTTTACGCCGCTCGGCGCGCTTTTGGAGGAGGGAGTCGTGTATTTGGCTGCCAATCCGTGGATTGCGGCGCTCGTAACCGTCGGCGCACTTGTCCTGTTCGGCGGCTTGATTGTGCTGATTCTGTATTATTTTAAAAGGGTTAAGCCGTCCGAGCCCGAACCGCCGCCCCTAAAGGAACTGTATTACCGGACGCAAATCTCTCCCTTTATCCCGCAAGACCCTTTCACCCCGATTGCGGCGTACCCGCGCCCCGACCCCTTCGCCCCGCGCCCCGACCCATTTGTGGCCCAAGCCCCGCCCGCGCAATGGGAAAATTGTTCTTATTGCGGAGGAAGGAATCGGCGGGAGGCGGTGCGTTGCGAGCATTGCGGAAAGCCGTTTTCCGCATCCAACGCCCCGGTTTCCGCGTTTGCGCCGCCGGGCGCCGAGGTGGACGCGCCGCTGACCGAAGCGGTGCACGCAAAAAAGATGAAATCCGCGCGGACATACTTTTGGTCCGCGTGCATCATTTGCGCAGCGATTTGGGTGATGACCCTGGTGCTCGGGCTGGGCCTTATGGCAGAAGCGCTGGAAGGCTTGGAAGGAATTTAAATAAGAAATTGGATAACCAAAATACATTGTTACAAAAAGCATCCCTGCCCCCGGAGCAAAAAACCTACCGCGTTGTCGGCATCGCGATGTTTGCGGTTGCGGCGGCGCTTTTGGCGGTTCGCACGGTTTCACACCTTATAAGCTCGGCGGTTTTTGCGGGAGAGGTCAGGGACGAGGTTCTCGTCAACCTCATTTTTGAGGTTGCGTTTTCCATTGCGGTTCAGGCGGGGATTTTGCTGGCCGGGGTGTTTTTGATTTACAAGCGCGCGCTCAAAAAAAGCGCGCGCGAGGTGTTGGAATTTTCCAATTTCCGCCGCACAAAGGGGATAAATTACGCGCTGGCGGTGCCGATAGGCTTTTTGGCACTGTTTGTAACTTTAGGTTTTTCCACCATTTGGCGCTTCATCATCATCATGTTCGGCTACACCCCCACCGCGCCCGCGGATACCTACACCGACACCTTTAATCCCGGGATTTTTATTTTGGAGCTGTTTTTAATCGCGGTGCTGCCCGGGATTTGCGAGGAATTCGCCATACGCGGCGGACTGCTTTCCACGATGCGCAAAAGCTTCAAGGGCCGACAGTTTTACATAATCATGGCGCTGGCGTTCGGGCTTTTTCACCAAAACATCACCCAGGTTTTTTATACCGCGCTGTTCGGCGGCGCGATGGCATTTTTGGCCGTCAAATCCCGCTCGATATACCCGTGCATGATTGTTCACTTTTTAAACAACGGCATCAGCATGTATTTGGGGTACGCCGAACATTACGGCTGGTTTGCGGGCGGACTGTATGATTTCATATGGGATAACCTTTTTATATACATCTTTGTGGTATTCCCGATGCTCACGGCCGGCATCATCGGGCTTTTGGCGGCGGTGGCTAAGTTGAATCAGGGGTCAGGGGAGAGTTCAGTGGTCAGTGGCCAGTGGCCAGTGGTCAGTGGCCAGTTAAAAGAGGATGGTTCTATGCCCCGAATCCCGAACCCCGAAGAAGGGCTTTACCGCCCCACGTTGGCCGACAACGCGTTTTTTATCGGCGCGATTGTAATCGCCGCGCTGTTTACGGTTTTTTCATTCGTTTGGGGACTCTTTTATTAATGATGAAAAAGATTGATTTATTGTGTGTAGGAAAACTCAAAGAACCGTACTTTGCCGCCGCGGTTGCCGAATACACAAAACGGTTGTCCCGGTTTTGCGCGTTTACGGTAACGGAAGTGCCGGACGCGGGGGACTCGGAGAGCTCCGTTTTAAAGGAAAGCGCCGCAGTTTTTCAAAAAATCGGCGAACGCCGCGCTTCGGCCTTTGTTATTTTGCTTGACCGCGCGGGAGAGCCGGTTTCCAGCGAGGGGTTTGCAAAGGCGATTGACACGGCGTTTGCCCGGGGCGCCGAGCGCGTGCACCTTATCATCGGCGGGTCGCGCGGCGTATCGGAGGAGCTTAAAAGCGCGGCGGACAAGAGGCTCTCTTTCGGAGCCGTCACGTACCCCCACCAGCTGATGCGCGTGATTGCGGCGGAGCAAGTTTATCGGGCGATGTGCATTTTAGGGGGCACGCCGTACCATAAGTAGGGGTTAGGGGCTAGTGATACGTTAAATCTTTTGCTTGACTAATTGACAATGACAATGGGATAAAGTCTCTTTAGCTTAACTCTTGCGTCTTTCGTAGTGAATTGCCAGTCTACCTCTTTTGAATTG
>WQYM01000032.1 GCA_009781235.1 Bacillota bacterium | reverse complement strand
GGCGGCGATAAAGAAAAAATCACCGTTGAAGAGGTTTTAGACGACTTCAACAGTGATTCTACCGTGTTCGGATACGATGGCTATGGTACGCCTTCGGGGACTCGAACCCCGGACCCGCTGATTAAGAGTCAGCTGCTCTACCAACTGAGCTAAAGACGCATATTTAGGGGCTAGGGTGAATAATGACTTAATCAGACTTATCCAATCGACCACGGAATATATTACCACAAAACAAACAGGATGGCAAGCCTTTTGCGGGCACAATAGTCATCTTTCGCTTAAAAAGGCTTGATTTTTCGGAAAAAATGTCTTACAATGATATTATGGATGTAGGCGGGGACGAAATCTTTATTTTTGTTTTGGCCATAGGGATTACCCTATGGTTTTTGATACGTTGGTATGCCTATATAGCAGGTGCACGCAGCTTTAAGCCGCTGGCGGCAAAAAAGGCAACGCTCGCATTTATGCCGCTGATATCCGCCGCCTTGATTTTGATTGTGCTGATTTTTTGGGCGGCGCCGGACGTTGTGGGCTTTTACCGCGTGTTTTATGTCGTGCTGGGCTTCCCGTGGATATATTTGGGGATTCTTTTAATGTTTTTGACGTTGAACCTTTCCTGGATTGACGACATATTAAATCACAACAATAAAGCGTCATTCGGCACGATTATCGGCTGTATACTGTCTTTTACGCTGATTTATGCAGGTTCAAACGTCGGCGACGGCCCTGGCTGGTGGTGCGTTGTTTTTTCCGCGCTGCTCGGGTTTGCGTTATGGACCGTACTCGCCGTTATCTTAAACCTTACCACAAAACTTTCCTACCGCGTCACCGTAGAACGGGACGGGGCGGCGGGGTTTCGGTACGCTTGTTACTTTATCGCCATCGGCATTATCATCGGCAGAGCCTGCGCCGGGGATTGGCTGAGCGCGGGAGCAACGGTCGCGGACTTTTTATACGCATGGCCCGCCGCCATTCTGACGGCGGCAGCGATTGGAATCGAACAATTTTTTATACATAAAACAGACAACGACGGGATTGAGGCGCTTTCCGCGCTTGCGGGTCTTTTATATTTAGGCGCCGCAGCGGCAAGCTTAATATTGCTGCCGGAATTGAGTATCAATCAGTTGAGGTAAAAGCATGATATTAGCGCCTATCCCCAAAGACCGGTACTCCGAATACCGATATGAAATAATCTTCGGCGGCTACAAATGGGATCCGCAGGTCGGCGACGTCAATACCGTCGAAAATCATGTCCTGCTGCTCTCCCCCGGCACCGTAGAACAATTGGACGGTTTTGCCGAGCTGCTGACGGCGGAGGTTTTTAAGCTTGAGGACGCGCTGTGTAAAAATCCGGAGCTTTCCAAGGAACTGTGTCTGCCGCGTAAGGTGAGGAACGCGCTAAAATTTCTTAAGAGTTATGAGCGGGAGCGGCACGTACGGCTGATGCGCTTTGACTTCCACCCGACCGACGCGGGCTGGGCGGTGTCGGAGGTGAATTCGGACGTACCCGGCGGGTTTAGCGAATCGTCCGTGTGGCAGCAGATCGCCGCGAAATTTTTTGACGGCTGCTCCCCTTGCAAAAATCCGGCGGAAGCGTTGGCGGCCGCTTTTAAGTCGAAAGTAAAGCCCGGCGGGACAATCGCGTTTGTGCATGCGACATCATACTCGGACGACCGCCAAATCATGGAGTACTTAAGTTTGGTTTTTAAGGAAAACGGCTTTCAGACGCTGTTTTTAGCGCCCGACCACATTCAATGGGTAGACCGGAAAGCGGTTTGTACTTTGAGCGGCGCAAACGGAACGGACATAGACGGCATCGCGCGCTACTTCCCTCTCGAATGGCTGGCTTCGCTTAAAAAAGGTGTCCGCGACGGCTTTTATTCCGCCGAAACGGTATCGGGCAACCCGGGCGCCGCGATTTTTGCGCAATCCAAACGGCTGCCGCTCGTTTGGGATAAATTGGGCTTAGATGTGCCGACATGGAAAAAACTGCTGCCCGAAACCGTAGACCCGAGGCGCGTCAAGGATAAAAGCGGCTATATACTAAAACCGGCGCTCGGGAGAGTCGGCGCCTATGTCGCAATCAAGGAAGCCATGAGCGCAAAGGATTTTAGAAAAATCGAACGCGACGCAAAGCGGCACCCAAAAGATTGGGTTGCACAAAAGCGGTTTAACAGCGCCCCGCTTATGACAGAGGGCGGAGAGGCGCGCCATATCTGCGTCGGAGTTTATACGGTGGACGGAAAAGCGGCGGGGCTTTACGGCAGGACAAGTCCGTACCCGAGGATTGATATGTTCTCAAAAGACATACCTATATTGGTCAATGACAATTGACAATTTACGAATTAAGGAAAGAATTATGAATCCCAATTTTGAAAAAAATCTCTCCCTCTATAAAATCTGGGCGCCGGACGATTCGGTTTGGGCGCAGTGGGCCAAACCTGTGCTGTTTGCGAACATGGCGGGCTCATACGAGCGCTTCTCGCTTGAGGTTAACCGTTTTAGAGCCGTCGGCGTAGGAAAGATTTCGGAGCTGTATCGCGATACCGCCGTTATCTTGGATTTTCCGAGCGCCTTCGGGATCACGGAGGCAATGGAGCTTGCCGGCCTTGGGTATCGACCCGTCCCGCTCTATAACGGCGTGCCGGCCGCGTCAGGCTCAACAGTAAAAGTTAATGCCATATTTTCCGGCGCACCGGCCGTTTCCTCGGTGGTCAATACCTTTGAGATTGAAAAAGCGCTGTTTTGGGGCGCGGAGGAGCTCCGAAAGCTAAATATCAAGCGCGACGCCCCGCCCGTTTTTATGCTGGATTCCAACCGGACTAAGGAAAGTGCGGTGTACCATAAAAACCATTATGCCGGAGAATACGATAATCGTTGGTGCGTTTTCCCGCAAGACTTCCCCTCCGCGAAATTTTTATCGGCGCAAGGAATTAAGCGGATCGTCTTGCGTTCGGACAGGGTACGCGACGATTTGTCGTATGTTTTACATAATTATCAAACTGTGGGCATCAAAACGTATATTTTATTCGCGTCCGAAACTTTAAGCGAACAAATTATTAAAAAGCCGTCGCGTTTTAAGCGCGCATTTTTCCGGCTGTTGGTGACCCTAAAATTAAAGCGCAACGCGACCGGCGGCTTTGGCGGTGTGATTGCGGATATGAGCGAGGGCGGCGGACACGGGTGATTAAGCAATATAATAATGGTACTTTTCGCCCTCACCGACAAGGAGAATATCCCCGTCAAAGGCAATATATCCGGCTTCGGCTATTGTTTTTAGGTTCGCATCAAAAAGAACGTACCGCCCAGGGGGCGTTTTTGCCAAAAAGTACCCGCAGACGGGCGTAATAAATTCATAATCGGCACCGATGTACGCATTTTCCGTCAACGAATAAAAGCGGTGCGGCATGTCGGGCGTGTTAACCGCTAAATAGTCGCCGAATACCGACCAGTCATACAGGTTAACAAACCGCTCCCGGGTTAACGGCACAAAATCCCCGTCCGCAACGCCGAAACTCCCGTCCTCGTATAAAAACGTGATATACGTCCCGTCGAAGCGCACGGGGCGCATCCCGTTTTGTTGCGCATAAACCGACTCCCCCGCTTTATCGATGATACGGTATGCCCCGGACGCATCCACAACGTAGGCAAAGTTGCTCTCGATAAACGTCCCCGCCTCGGAAAATTGCGGGGGAATGGCCACGCCGCCGTCGCTCTGTGCGTATCCGAACGCGCCCGCGTTGTCCATAATCGGGCGCATTCCGTTTACGGAGGCGCCCATCACCGCATAGCCGTCCGCCGTAATCGGTGTCAAGAAAAAATCGCAAAGCTTATGATTGTAAAGC
This sequence comes from Bacillota bacterium, assembly GCA_009781235.1. Classification (GTDB taxonomy): domain Bacteria; phylum Bacillota; class Clostridia; order Christensenellales; family Pumilibacteraceae; genus WRAP01. Next base: position 14,825 of record WQYM01000032.1, on the reverse strand, counting down.
AAGGACTCATCCGAAAACAAAATTAGCTCGCCTACAAGCTTTTCGTGCAGCTTTATGTAAAACGCACCGGCTTTTTTGAATACGTCGGTTCGCCCGAGGGCATCCGACGCCGCGACGGCGTCGCCCAAAATCTGAATCTTTGCGTACGCGGCGGGCACAAGCGTCTCTCCGAATACGGATTTGATGCCGGAAAGGCCGTCCTGCTTGAAAACAAACTTATCGTATGTGACGTCCAAGCCCTTCAAATCCACGGGCGCATAATAAAACTTGCCGTCGCGGGATAGGAGCAGCATAACTTCGTCGTACACGCAATAGGCAAATTCACCAAAAAACGGAACCGCAAATTCAAACCCGAAGTTAACGAGCGGGGTAAACCCCTCAATTTCGGGCGGCTGATAAACCTCGGGGACGGATTCCGGGAACGCCTTAAATTCACGCAAAAATTCCGGGTAGTCCGCGACCGCCCCGATTTCTCTATAATTGGCGCACGAGCTGAAAAAGCACAGCATAACGCACAGCGCAAAAAAGGTAACGCGGCTTTTTATGCATACACTTGGCCTGCATTTCATCAATAATCGTCCAGGCCCAATAAATAATCCGTAGAAACATCAAAAAACTGCGCGATTTTGACCAACGTTTCCAAGCATGGCTCGCCGTCCCGCTCGTACCTTATGTAGGACGGCTGCGCAATTCCCAAAACCGAAGCCATAGCACGCTGCGACAACCGCTGCTGCTCTCTTAATTCTTTTAATCTTTCGCCAAATACTTTCATACCCCTATTCTAACAGCTGACGGCTATCAAATGGGCAACGATAGCGTTATCCTATCGACTGAAAATGAGTCGTTTGCAATTCATCCACCGACGTTAAAAAACCTATTTTGTATATTCCGCCAGCAGCGTTATCTCGTAGGTTTTGGTGGAAATGTTATGGTCGTTGTCGCGCGCCTGGTATTGCACGGTGTATTTGCCAAGCCCGTCAAAGCCGTCAATTGCCTCGCACAATATCTCGTTTTTGACATAGTTGTTAAAATTAAACTCGAGGCCTTCTTGGGTGAATACAAGCGGCGGCGGATAACCGGCCGGGCCGGCATAGCCGTCATCAATATAATAGCCGTTTGAAAGGATGTTCGGGTTGTATTGGTATATGTTATCGTTGCCGCCGGAGGTGTTGTAGATGTCGTAAATGTTTAAAACCACGTTATCATGAACCGTATCGCGGATTGTAAAACCGACGCGCGCGACGCCGCCCGGGCCGGAGTTGTCGATGTAATGCGGGTATGGGAAGACGATGTTGCCGGAAACCGGCGTTTTTACGCCGTCTACCGTTTCAAAAACATGGATGCCCCATGTTTTGGGAATTTGCCCGTCGGCAATCTCAACCAACTGCGGCGCGGAGCGATCCTCGCACGTAATTATATAGTTCATCCTTGTCGACTCATTTCCGTCCTCATCGGCGGCATAGTATTCCACATCGTAGCGCCCCTTTTGTGTCGGGTAAAACGACATATTTTCGCCGTTGTCAAAAACAACTTTCTCGTCCGTAAGAGAGACGGCGAAACCCGTATCCTCGTCTACTATCGCACATTTGACGTCCTCATAGACCCATAAGGGGGGATTTAATCCGTCTGAAATCGAATACTTTACGCTGACAAAAACGGTTAAGCTTTTGCCGGAAGCCGGGAATGTGACGGCCGTAGCCTTCGGGAGCGTAACGCGCGTGTTGATACTGGCGGTGGATGGCACGCCGGCAACCGATATTTGCACCTGCGGCGCATCTAAAACCTCTAAAGCCAGCGTTTCCCACACCTTCTGACGGTTCACATCGGTCTTGACGCTCTCTATGATAATATTTGCGCCGCCCGCCCCGACGACGGTAATTAGGCCGTCCTCGTCCACCGTTGCCACGGAGGTGCGCGAGGAGGAAAACGAAACGTCCGCTTTTGTCGCGACCCGCTCGGCCTCTTTCTTGCCCGCGTACTTAATTTTTACGTCCAGCTGAATCGACGCGCCGGTCAGCACTTCTAATCGGCTGCCGTTAGCCACCCGCATAAACTCGACGACCGGAGCCTTTCCGACGGGCAAGCCCGGCATCAACCCGATGAGGGGCAGAATAACAAAAAACACGACGAACATCAGCGCCATCGCGCCCGCAGTTACCGCCATGAACAATGAGAACCGCCTTTTATCGAAAGCATTGTCCGCGTTTTTTACTTGAGGACTGCCCGCACCTTGCGGCGCCGATTCGAACGCATCGTCGAAAACGCCGCCATAAGCGCCGTCTTGATGCGCGGCAAAATCCGCGCTCAAAATTTTGGGCAGGACGTTCGGAATCTCCGCCTTTTGCGCTTGTTCTTTTAACAGTTTTTCAATTTCATCTTCTTTCACAATCCTTCCTCCATCCGTTTTTTTAAATCGGCAATCGCTTTGCGGTACAGCCACCGCACCGTTCCGGCGGGTTTGCCCACGATTTCGGCAATTTCCCGGTGCTTAAAGCGGTCCAGACAGTGCAGCGTGACGATTTCGCGCTCTTCGGCGGAAAGCTTCAGCATCGCGTCTTTAAGCGAGAGGTTTTCCACCCAAAGCGCCTCGTCGTTTTTGCCGCCGGACGCGTTGCCGCCGTTGCCATATGCGTCCAACCCCACATTTTTCTTTGCCGCGCCGTATGCGCGATAGCTTAGATTGCGGGCGATTTTTGAAATCCACGCGGCCGCGTTGGTGTCCGCCTGGTACTGTGTCCTTGCGTTTGCGCCTACCTTTAGAAACGTTTCTTGCAAAATATCCTTTGCCTTTTCCGGATTTTTTAAAATCGAGTACGCCAAAAGGTAGACGCTCCGCGACATAATCTCATAAATGCGGCCGAGCGCGCTTAAATCTCCGTCTATTAAGTTTTGCATAGATTGCTCGAGCTTTATTTTATCCATATGTCCTTTATCATTTGGAGATTTGCGTGTTTATATATATAATCCGCAAAAAGGCGTTTTTGTTGGGGTTATTGTACACTATTTTTGCAGCGGCGTCAAACGGCGTCGGATAACATTCTAAATACAATCTCTTGACTTTTCTTTCACTTAATCGTACAATTTATACGAGGTGGATTTCTCATGAAAAAAATCGGTTTTATCGCGTTGGCAGTCTTTATGTGCACGGCAATGCTTTCGGGGTGCGCGGCGCCGCTTAAAGCCGAGGATTTGATGCGGGGCGTGAAGCCCGCGCCCGTCGCTGCCGTGACGCTAAATGATTCGTTTAAAAATGCCGCGGCAAATTTTTCTGTGGAGCTCTTAAAAAATCCGTTGCCGGCGACATTGCAAAGGGCACAAACGCACTCATCTCCCCCACGTCCGTTCTTTTGGCGTTGGCCATGACGGCAAACGGCGCGGTCGGCGAAACCCTAAAGCAAATGGAAGCCGCGCTCGGCGGCGGGGCGAGTATGCAAGCGTTAAATGAATCCCTGTATTCCTATGTAAAAAATTTGCCCAGCGGAAAAAAATCAACGCTGGACATTACTAATTCCATCTGGTTCCGCGATAAACGCGATTTTACCGTCGAACCCGCGTTTTTGCAAACCAATGCCGATTATTACGGCGCTAATGCTTACAAGGGCGCGTTTGATAACGAAACCGTCCGGGACATCAATTCATGGGTCAAGAAAAAGACACACGGGCTTATTGATAAAATCATTGATGAAATTCCTGCCGATGTTCTCATGTACCTGATTAACGCCGTATATTTTGAAGCGGAATGGCAAAACATTTACGAGTCAAAGGATGTGCGCAACGACGAATTCACCGCTTTTGACGGCACTAAAAAAACCGTTAAATTCATGCATTCATCCGAAGGCAAGTTCATTGGAGACGATGATGGCACGGTGGGTTTTATAAAGCCGTATGCCGGAAATCACTACAGTTTTGCCGCCTTTTTACCGGATAAAACTACGTCAATAGCAGATTACATCACATCGCTTTCGGGTGAGAAGTTTCTCGATATGGTAAGCAATCCGATGGACGTCGGACTAACCGGTGTAATACCGAAATTCAAGTATGAATACGAAATCGAAATGAGCGGCGCGCTCAAAGGCATGGGAATTACCGAGGCGTTCGATAGGGATACCGCAAATTTCTCAAAACTAGGGCATCTAAAAGACGGGAATCTGTTTATTGACAAGGTGCGACACAAAGCCTTTATCGCGGTGGACTCGCGCGGCACAAAAGCGGGTGCCGTTACATCGGTCGCCGTCGGCGGTTGCTCAAGCGCGGAGCCGCACGTACCCGAAATCATTATTAAACTCGACCGCCCTTTTGTTTACGCGATCGTCGACAATGCGACGCATCTCCCCGTATTTATGGGCGCAGTGATGAAAATATAAAAGGTGATTTACGAAATGCCGCGGGCTTTTCCGAGGCGTTCGCGGTAATAACGCTCCTTCATGGCGCAGAATTTTTTGGATAGGTCTAAGATGTATTTTTGACGGTTGCCCTCGTCAAGGTTATCGTATACCTCGTGCTCTACCAGGCGGCCGAGCGGGTTCATCACGTCCTCGTCCTCGTCGAGAATTGTGCACACCTTTAAAAACAGCGCCTCGTCGCGAATCGTATCGCTTCGGCCCAACGTCCGGTTTTGGTCGCGCTCGAATTTGGCAAGCTGCATACCCTTCACCAGCTGTACCGAGTGAAAGCTGTCCCCGAGCTCCTCGAGCTTTTTTGCTTTCTCCTCGCTCATCGCCTGCCAGTACCCCATGCGCATCCGCTGCTTTGCAAGTAGCGCCCGCTTTTTCAGCTCGCTCATCTGGGTGTTCATCGCCATAAAATATAGTTCCTCCGTATGTAATACGATAACTATACCATATTAAAAAAGCTTTGGAACCGCTTCGGTATTATTCGCCAAAAGTCTGCACATAATCGCGCATTACGTCACGAATCGTTAAATTTCGCACACTGCAAGACGAATAGAATTGCAAATTTGCTAACAATAGCCCAACAAGCGCATGGCGTTCCCGGCGAATATCAGCTCTTTTTGACGCCCCGTCAGCTTTAGGCGGTCGATGTATTCGATATGTGCGCGCGGACTCCCCCACGGGCAGTCGCTGCCAAACAAAATGCGCTCCGCGCCGTGACGGGAGATGATTTTTTGCGCAATGCCGGGGGCGAGGTGCCCTGCCGAAAAGCTGGTGTCGAGGTATATGTCGGATTTTCCCGCGAGCGTCACGGCAACCTCGTCGGCGTGCTTATAGCCGCCGAAGTGCGCGGCGACCATCTTAAACCCCTTAATCTCGTCCGCCACGCGCATCACCTGCGGAACGGACGCGCGCAAAGAGTCCGGGAACGCGCAATCGAGCCCGGTGTGAAATACGATAATCAAACCTAAATCGCGGCATGCCTCGTACAGGGGGTAAACCGAACGGTCATCGATATCGTAGGCTTGGTATTCGGGGTGCAGCTTTACGCCCCTAAGACCCGACGCGTGGACATTTTTAAGATGATCGAGCGCGTCGGGGGCTTTGGGGTAGAACGAGCCGAACGCATGAACCCCGTTTATGCCGCTTTGCTCTACATGGCATGCGAAGCGGTTGACATTCGCCTGTTGCGTCTCGTTGGTCGCGACGCTCAGCGACAAAAAGCCGTCGATGCCGCTCTCGCGCATATACGAAACCGTACCGCTCAAGGTTCCGTCGCAAAGCGGCGTAAGGCACGCAGCTTGGGCCAGCTTGGGTATGGCGCGTTTCGCCAGTTCGTCGGGGAAGATATGGACATGGAAGTCAAAGATTTTCACAAGGCGCATTATAACGCGGATTGCAAAAAAAATCAAGCGATTCACCGTTCGTCGGATGAAAAATAGGACAAAAAATCGAATGCGCGTGTGTTATGTCTGGCATAGTACTGTATTTAGCTATTAATAGCTAAAAATCCGACGGTTGCCTTACCGGATTTTTGGTACTCTTCGGGCATTTCAAAGTCATTTGCTGCGAGCGTCGCAAATGCTGAAACATCGGCGTGCTCTAATTTAATGACGCGGCCCGCCTGCTTTAAGCGCGCCTTATCCAAAAGATTTCGCGCAAACCGCCCGTTGCCGAAATTTTCGCGCTTTACGGCGGCCCTCATAATTTCTAGGATGCCGGATTTGTCGCCGTCAATGTGCATCCCCTGCTCCCCTGCCATAAGCTCTAAAATTTCAACGAGCTCTGTCGCGGTGTAATCGGGGAAATCCACATAATGCGCCACACGGCTTTTTAGGCCGCTGTTGCGACTGATGAACGCCTCCATCTCCCTTTTATAGCCCGCAAATATCACAATGGTTGTATCGCGGTGATTTTCCATTTCTTGAACGATGGTATTGATTGCCTCGTCGCCGTAAAGCCCGTCTCTGCCCTCGCAAAGCGAATACGCCTCGTCGATGAACAGCACGCCGCCCCGCGCTTCTTTGAATTTATCGCGCACCCTCGGCGCGGTTCCGCCCAAATAGCGGTCCACCAAATCCGCCCGCCCGCATTCGACAAATTTGCCGCTTAGCAGCAATTCGTTATCCTTCATCACCTGCGCAAACAGCCTTGCCACGGTGGTTTTTGCCGTGCCGGGGCCGCCGGTAAATACCATATGCCTGGTGACGGGCTCCGTTTTTAGGCCGAGCTCGACCGCCCTTTGCTGCACACGCGCAAAGGCGATGATATGATCGACTTGCTCCTTAATTTTTGACAATCCGATTAAGTTTTTCAACTTGCCGTAGGCGGCGCCTGCGGCCGCCTTGTCACTTTTTGTCTCGGCTGCTGAAATGGACTCGTATTGGGGAAACTCCCTTGCTTTTTGCAGCCCGACATACCATGAAAGGTACATATCGCCTAGTTCGGCGCGGGTGTAGCCTTTGCCGTCCTCCAGCCGATGAAACAGCATGGTTAAATCCTCCTCCGTCACCCCGTCTTTTTCGGCCGGAACGGAAAGATAGATTTTTGCGTCGTCCTTAAAGATAATCCCCTCCTCCAACGTGATGAAAGGAATCCCCTCTAATGCCTCCATCCACGCCGACGTTATCCGTCGCGCGCGCTTTTCGACGCACAAAACGGTAAGCACATTCTTTTTATTTTTTTGGACGGCCTCGGCAAACATCCTGATTTTTTTATAGTCGCTGCTAATTTGGTCGCCCGCCGATTCCTCAAAGCAGCTTTTTATGACAACCGCGCCGTACTCGCTTTTCTCGAACATCTTTTGGATGTCCTTTGCGCTCAGCTCGCTGTCCTCATCCTGCTCGGATGAATTCCAAATGTGCACCACGCTTCGTTTAATGCGACCGTTTTTATGCAGAGCCGCCAATAAAAAATCGTAAATTTCCTTTGCCGAATCCATTTTGTCCGTTTGAACGACGTAGTGGACGGGGTTGCCGTATTTTTGGTTTGCGTATATGCGCGCAACCTCGTCCTCTAAATTTTTGCACATCAGTTTTTTGGCTTGCGCGGCGCCCGTGTCCGCAACGGTGACGAGCTTCCGCTCCGTAACGGAAAAATCATAATCGAAGCTGTCGATTTCAAACTGCTCCTTAACGGCGAATTTTGACCGGCAAAAATCCTTTTGGTGCGCCGCGTCCAACAAATTGCTGTAACGCGCCTCGGTAATTTCTTCGACCACAGATATTTCGCCCTCGACGCCGATCTCGGAGAATAGCTCTTTGAGCGTGTCGACTAGGGCGTGCTTTTTGAGTGCGTCAAAGCTGGCCGCCGCAAACGCCGTAAAGCGGTCCGCCTTTAATTCGCCGATGTCCATCCGCATTTTGTCCTCCGCCGTTTTGGCGGCGATGCTGTCCGCCGCCGAGGAAACGGCGGAAATGACGTCCGGCCGTACCATGCCGCGGTGGTCAAAAAAGCCCGAGTTTCTTTTCTTTTTTTGAGCTTGCAAGTCCGGGCCGTTATTAACGCCCGTAACCTTGCCGTTTATTTCATAGAATATCATAAATTTTTGTGTGTTCCTTAAATCTGCCTCCTAAAGCTTACCCCTTCGTAAATGCGAATCGGGTTGCCTCGCAAGAGGTTATTGTGATTGAAAAATAGCGCGACCCTTTCGGATAATTCGCTTTCTTCTTTTTGCCGGCGCAAAAGCTCGTTGAGCCTCTCCAGGGCAATTTTCTTATTTAGATGCTGACTGCGTTCGTCGGAGGCAACCGACGTAAGCCCGGTCGCAAGATGAATGGCGCGCACGGCGGATTCGGTTTTGTTGACGTGCTGCCCTCCGTGTCCGCTTGCTTTAAAGGTTTGATACAGTACGCCCCCGCCGCTACCGACCTCAAAAACGCAATCCTCCGGCTCATCGACTTGATTGACGCCGATGAACCAGTTTTTGCGCCCGTGGTGCGGACGGAACGGACTTTTGCAAATCCATTGTACCGTACCTTGCAGAGACGGCTCGTTTGCGTCCGCTCTTGCCAGCGCGGATTTGCAGCAGCCGGCAAACCGTCCATCCTCTTTTGTCAAAATTTCGATTTCGAATTCTTGCGAGAGTACGGCCAAAAACTTGCCGACCGCCAGCTCGCATTCCGCCGGGCCGCGCCCGGACGTTAGATGTAGTAACATAATTTTTTTCCCTATCCTTTAAACGTCAGCACGGGCCTTAAGCTCGCAATCCGCTCAATCATGCCGTACCGCTCCAATATTGCGATTATCGTATCCACGTTCTTGTATGCGTCGGGCGCTTCCTCGAACAGTAAATCGTAGTCGTGGCAAACCAGCATCCCGCCGAACGGATTGCGCCGGATGCTCTCTGGGGTGTACTTTGAACGGATTCGCCCCTTGCACATACTGCGCGCCCATTTTCTGCCCGAGCCGTGCGCCAAAGAAAATCCGAATTCCGCGCATTTTGCCGTCGGCCGCACAATGTAGCTTAAGCTTCCGCGCGAGCCCGCGATGAAAACCGCGTCCGCGTCGGACGAAACCGCACCCTTGCGGTGATAAAACAGGCCGCCGGATTCCTCTAAAAAGTTGTGGTTGCACTCGAGCTTTTGTTCGACGGCTTGCGAAAAACCTAAGTAGGCAATTAACTTCTTTGCCGCCTCATGCCGGTTTTTTGACGCCCAAAAAAGCGCGTCGTCGTGCATCAATAGATACGACTTTGCGTCAAAGCAGTCTGAAACGTACCCCTCGGGCTTAGAAAATTCCGACAGGATACGGCTGCCGTAGCTGCGCGAACCGCTGTGCACGGTAATGAAAAGCTCCCCTTTGTCCATGTTAAGCCGCGAAAAGCCTTCCGCGTCAAAGACCTCGTGAACGGATTCAAACTCGGCAAAATGGTTCCCCGAGCCTATACTTCCGAAATCCGGAATCGGGCAATCGGAAAAATATTCGGAGTTTTGGACTGCCGAAAGTGTCTTTATGGTATTTAATCGGGACACCCACCGCTCGGGCTTTACTTTTTTTGCCTCGATGCAGGTTGTGTAAACGCTCATGCCGCAGCCGATGTCCGTGCCGATGAGGTGCGGGTAGATTCTGTCTTTTGTTACGACAACCACCCCGACGGGCGTTTTGCCCGCGTGAAGGTCGGGCATCGCATATACAGCCGTGACGCCCGCTAAATTACAAAGCGCACCGGCCTGAGAAAGCGCGTTGCCCTCCATCCAGTTTTTGTCGTCTGTTATGACGGTTAAAAGGTTTGAAATCATTAAAATCCTTTAAATTATTTGGCTTACTCTCTCTTGCATAACCGCGGCGATTTTAGAGCAAGCCAAAATTAAAAGGAATTCATCCTTTTTTGACCAAAAGCCCTTGCACAATATTTCTTCAATGCAAAAAGGCATAAAAAAAGCCACGGCGAAAAACCGTGGCCATAAAAATAGCGACACTGTTTTACCGTTTTAAGTTTTGGGTCTCCAAAAATATGTTACACGCATGATACTGCCCTCCTAAGTTTTGCAGTCTTGGTCATTATATGCAAAAGTATTTGCTTTGTCAAACGATTTTACATGGTTTTTTCTACTTTTTCTACATTTCTTTTAGTTCTTCGTACAAAGCCTTAATCGCGGTTTCGTAGTCTTTGTTTTCGACGCCGACAATGATGTTTAGCTCAGAAGAGCCCTGATCAATCATGCGGATGTTGACGCCGGCGCGGTAGAGCGCGGAAAAAACTTTTGCCGCTGTGCCCTTTTTGCGGTTCATGCCGTGTCCGACGACGGCGACCAGGGCGATGTCGCGCACCACCTCGATATTGTCCGGTTCACACACCGTTCCCATGTGGCTGACGGTGGATGCCAGCGTTTCGTCCGAGACGGCGGTGCCGTCCACAATGACCGACAAGGTATCTATGCCGCTGGGCATATGCTCTATCGACACGTTATGCTCCTCGAGTACCGACAACACCTTGCGCGCGAACCCGACCTCGCTGTTCATCATGGATTTTTCCATGTGAATCGCGATAAAATCTTTGCGTCCCGCGATACCCGTCACCGTGCGGGTATTGCGAAAAAATGCGCCCGCAAGATACTTTTTGGTAGGGACAATCAGGGTGCCCTTTGCCCCGGGATTAAACGTGTTGCGGATGTGAATCGGGATATCGCTTTTGCGCACGGGAAAAATGGAATCGGAATGGAGGATGTTGGCGCCCATGTGCGAAAGCTCCCTGAGCTCCTTGTAGGTAAGCATATCAATCAGCGCCGCGTCCGGCACAATGCGCGGGTCGCACGTCATAAAGCCGTCCACGTCGGTCCAGTTCTCGTAAACGGAGACTCCCGCGGCGCGCGCGATAATCGAGCCCGTCACGTCGGAACCCCCGCGCGAAAACGTTTTTATTGAGCCGTCCGGCATCGCGCCGTAAAAGCCGGGAATCACCGCGCCTTTTGACGCGGCAAGCCTTTTTGCGGCAGTCTCGTTGGTCAGTTCCGCCTCAAATTTTCCGCTAGAGCTGAATTTTATGATAAGAGCAGCGTCGATAAATTCTAAACCTAAAAACGCGGCGCAAACGAGCGCGGAGAGGTATTCCCCGCGTGACCCGGCATAGTCGCGGCTTGCACCGGAATTGATTGCGTTGCGAATCGCATCGAATTCGCCGCGCAAATCGAGTTTAATTTTTAAATCGGACACAATATCGGCAAAACGCTTCTCGACCACAGCCAAAGCGTCGTCGCAAGCGCCCGTTTTTTGTTTTTTCTCAAAGCACGCGTACAAAAGGTCGGTAACCTTGGTATCGGCTTTTTCGCGCTTACCGGGCGCGGACACTACGACAAAGCGGCTAGCCGGGTCGGATTTGATGATTGTTCCGACCTGACGGATGCTGTCGGCGTTTGCCATCGACGTACCACCGAATTTAAGGACTTTCATGGGTAGTAACTCCTTATTAGATACATACGAATTACAAATACAAAATATTTTATATTTTTATCCTCGCGGCCTCTAAATAGTACCGCTTATCCTCGGCCTCCCCCATCGAGAATGTTTTTTTTGGGAGAGAGCCGTTCTTAATAATATATGGGAAAAATTCGGATTTGTCGATTGCTTTTAAAAAGACCGGAGCGGCCGCAAGTTTTTTTGCGGCTTCCGCCAAATGTCTGTCGCCATGCACATAGTCGACCTCGAATCCGGCGCTTTTTGCAAATTTGTCTGCATATGCGACCGCTTTAATCGGGTCGGACGGCATATTTTGTGTAAGTTCCGACAAAAACGCCTGCGGGTCTGTTGCTTTTACCAGCCGATGAATCGGTTGGAAATCCAGCGCGGGGTCGTATAGGTTGACGGCCTCGCAAAGCGCAAAGCGACATTCCTCTCCCTGTCCCTGCGCCTTGGCTTCGTCATACACAAGCTTTGCCGCCGCCAAGGAGTGATTGCCGTCGCCCACCGCGAACAACATCCGCTCGCCGTAGCGGGCTTGTGAGGCGTCAAGCAGGGCGGAAAAAGCGTCTAACACCGGGCCGCAGTCTTTTTTGGCAAGATGTGTGCCGCAGATATGCCCGCCGCCCATATTAAGGTCAAAATCGTACAAAACGGAGCCGCTTGCATTCTCCACGGCCTTTTGCACCGAAAAATCGGGGTCATCGTAGAGCAGCATGATATGCGGAAGCTCTAAAGGGCAAGCTTTACGGATTTCTACGCGCGGCGGTAGCCTTCCCATTACCGTGCCCTCGCTGGCACGCACTAAGGGCTTTGCGCCGGGCATAAAATCGTATGTTTCAAGATCAATCGCAAGTAAAATGCCTTTGCGCGTTTTGCCGTTAGACGTCAGTGTACGCTCCACGGACACAAGGCCGGAATACTCGATGAAAGACCTTTCTAAGAGATAAAAACGCATGTTTGCCGAAATCTTTCTTGCCCACTGCATATTTTCTTCGGCGTTGCCTAAATAGACTTCCGGGTAAATAAGGCGCAAAGAACTCGGGGAGCCGCCCACAAGCTGTTCAAGCGCTTCCCAATACGAGGTGTCGGAGGTATGCTGGTCGCACGCGACGACCGCCCACTTATATAGGTCAATGCCCTGCCTCGGCAATAAAAACCGCGCGGGGTTTACGGGTAAATCCATGATGAAAATTCCTTATCCAAGCCCCACCACAAGCGCCCACATGAGCGCGCTTGTGAATAGCGCGAGGAGTTTTAGTTCAAAATTCTTAACAAAAACAAACTTTAAAAAACGCGAAAAACCGCCCGGCTTTTTGGGTGCTTCGGGCTTTGGCGTTGTTTTACCGTTGGGGGTGATTTTTTGAGTCATTTTACTTTTTCCTCCGCTTGACGCTTGATACCGCCTTTAGGCCATACACTTGCATTAGCGCGTCCGTCAGCATGACCGAATCGTAGTAGCGCGTCAATTTTCCGCCGCTCGCGGTGGAGATGACGCCGGTTTCCTCGGACACGATAATCGCAAACACACGGTACTCTTCCGTGATTCCGATGGCGGCGCGGTGGCGTGTGCCGAGCTCCTTGTCGATGGTCCGGTCTTGGCTAAGCGGCAAAAAGCAGCCTGCGGCAATGACGCGATTACCGCTGATTACCACGGCGCCGTCGTGCAAGGGAGATTTGTTGTGGAAAAAAGTCTCAATCAAAGAATTCGAAACCTTCCCGTCGACGGCAGTGCCGCTGTCGAGGATGTGCGCGGGCAAATCCTCCGGCGCAATCACAATCAGTGCGCCCGTATTCTTTTTTGCCATATTCTGCGTCGCGCGCACGATATGCTCGATGGCGGCGGTAAGTTCCTCATCGGACACCTCGTATTTGGTGTTGAACGTTTCCCACGACTCGCGCGGTGAGGACAATTTCCAAAGCGAACGGCGCGTTTCCGCCGGGAACAGAATCACAATAGTCAGCGCCGCAAACAACACCGCGAACGAGATAACGCTACCCGTCAGCGGGAAGCCGACGGAACCGTCGGGCATTTTAAGCGCGGACAGCACGGCGCCCAACAAGATGAACGGTACAATAAAAAACACCAACCGCTCGGCGTTATTCTTTTTTAAGAATGAAAAAGCGACATATAGCAAAGTAGCAAAAAACAACACATCCAAAGCGCAAATGATAATGGCGATTGTGGGCGGCTGCTCCAAAAAGCGGTTTTTAATGTTGTCAAAAAAAGTCTGCATAATTCAGGGGCTGGAGGCCGGGGACTAGGGGGAAGGCAATCATCTGCTTCAAAAGCCGGCCACTGATCACTGTACACCGGCCACTGTCGTGAGTATACAACGAAAATTATATTTTATCAAGTTATTTGCGCCATTTTATTGCAAAATCTTAACGATTGTCGTATAATATTGCTATCATGTTAAAAATTTGGGCAAAAACGCTGGTAAACGATAAAATAACGCGCGACCTGATGTTTAAAAGGTTCGAAAAATTCGACTACGCGCGCTTTATGGATTACCTTGTGGAGGTTTGCTACGAGCTCGACATCCCGACGCCTGTTGTTTTAAAGTGCCACGCCGCGAATTTTAGGGAGTTCAATGTGGCGCGTTTTAGGGTCTGCGATTTTGTGGAGCGCGTGGATTTTGAGATTTTGGTGCTTGAGAACGCTTCAGATTAAATGCAATAATGCAGTAATGCATTCTATCCGACATTATTGCATTAGGGCATTCATACAATATTCCGTGAATATTTTAGATGCTATCATCCTCGGCATTGCGCAGGGGCTGACGGAGTTTTTGCCGATCAGCTCCAGCGGGCATTTGATTTTGGCGGGAAAGCTGGCGGGCATCGGCACTATGCCGCTTGCCTTTGAGCTTATGACGCACCTTGCTACGCTGCTGGCGGTGGTGATTGCGCTCAGAAAACCGATTATATCGCTTATCAAAAAGCCGTTTCAAAAAATGACCGCCGTACTGATTGTGGCGACCATTCCGACGGCAATTATTTTCTTTGTATTCAAAACGTTTTTCGAGAGCGCGTTTGACGGCCGGTATTTGTTGTATTGCTTCGGGGCAACCGCTATTTTATTAATGGTAACGGAATGGGCACGGGGGGGTAAAACGAAAAATGAAGAACGAAAAGCGAAAAACGATGGACGGAAAGCGAATCTGCAGCCTGTAGGGGATGACCCCTCGGGTTTTATGCAAATCATAGGGCGCGATGCCCTCATCGCGCCGGATAATATGCCGAATGTAATCGGCGGCGCGATGAGGGCATCGCGCCCTACGATCGGCGTGTCGTCCTGCAAATCCTCTCAAAAAAAACTTCCCGTCCCCCATTCCCCGTCCACAGTCCATTTTTTGGACGCCATCATCATCGGCATCGCGCAAGGGATGGCGGGGATGCCGGGAATTTCAAGAAGCGGCGCGACGATTTGCACCGGAAGGCTGCTTGGCGTGGATCGAAAAACCAGCGCGGAATTTTCATTCTTACTGTCAATTCCGATTATTTTGGGCTCCTGCGCGTGGGGATTTATCGATG
>WQYM01000031.1 GCA_009781235.1 Bacillota bacterium | reverse complement strand
TCTCTCGGCTTGACCAAGTTCAATTGGTTTTTCAATTTTTTTCATTATGATATTCCTCCTAATAGGGAGTATATCATGTTTAAGATAAATAGTCAAGAAAAAGATTTAACTTATCACTAGGGGCCAAGTTAAAGCAGTTAAGTCACAAACCCTCTTTCATCATTTCGCTCGACAACGACGAAGCTGGCATCAAAGCCGCCGAGCAACTTGCAAGTATGTTTGGAGAATTAAAAATTAAGCATATCGTTTACCCGGTAAGCGGCGAAAAAAAAGATCCAAACGAGTTGCTTCAGAAGTCCCCCGGCGAACTAAAACAAAATATCCAGAGCGCACGACTAGAGTTTTTCAAGCAAACAACACCATTTTGCAAAATCCACGGGGTGGTACTTTGAAGAGAAGGCGGGGATGCGCGGCAGATGGGATGAAAGCGGGTATGTCTTCATCAACAAGGATACGGGCAAACGCATCTCACCGGATACGATATTGACCTGGGTCAACAGAGTAACCGAGGCGGCGGGGCTGGGCTACTGGACGGTGCACAGCCTGCGGCATACGAACATCACCGCGCTACTGACAAATAATGTGCCGCTGTTTGTTGTCTCCAAGCAAGCAGGCCACTCCAGAACGCAAACGACCACCGATGTGTACGGCCACTATCTCAAAACTCACCGAAGCGTCGCACCGCAGATCATGGACAGAATCGTCGGCATAAAGCCGGAGGAACCGTCCACCGAGTAAACGGGATAGAACCATAGAGAGGGAAAAAGTCAACAACCTTCATTGCTGACTTTTTCCGTTAAAGTGGCGCATCCGTAGGAATTCGAATCCCAAACCTCTCGGTCCGTAGTAATCCTCCGGACGCAAAATATCCAGTATTGGAGCGTTTATCCAGCGTATTTCGCAATATCTTGCACAGTAATTCGCATAAAACCGAATATCTTTCATAACTTGTGCAACTTTTACGGGGAGAGTGTGCCTCGAATGTGCCTCAGGGAGTGCCTTTGTTTCTATTTCAACACAACCCAAGACCCCGTTTTGTCTGACCCTTCGCGCTTCATGATACTCAGGTCTTGCAATTCTCTGATGCCACGCTTAACAGTTCGAAGACTCTTACCTATTGCTTCAGCGATGTTGTCGGCGGTTATGCTTGCGTCTCGCGCAACACAATCGTAAATCAACTTCTGCGTGGGTGTGAGTTTTACAGTGCCATTTACAGTGCCACTTACAGTGCCACTTACAGTGCCATTTACAGTGCCATTCCCATTCGGCGCAACCCTATCCGTGATACCCTCGGGCTCTCCTTCCGCATAGAATCGCGTGATTACAAAACCCGGTCCGGTAGAATACTCGACATTCCTTTTACCGAACATCGCCAGTGATGCGTTAATCTTTTCAATGCCGCGCCCCCAAGCCTCAACCTGTCCGCTGCGGAAAATAGTGCCGGCAATGAAAGTGTTAAACGGCCTCGACTCGTGCTCGGAGTGTAAGTCGTCCACCGTCCAACCCGTAGGCAGTCTGCCGCAGTTATAGATTTCCACCCTGTCGTCGTACACACGAATTTTGATGGGGCTCTGCGAGGGATAGTCCTTGTTGATGATGGCGTTGAGCACGGCCTCACGGAAAGCGATGCGCGGCACGGGAAAATTCTCGATGCGCTGAAAACCCTTGTACGAAACGATGCCCTTGAAGTATTTGGTGTAGGCGATGTCCTCTACCTTATCGGCCAGGGTAATCAACGCGCCGTTTATCTCATCCTGATACAAGAAGTCCGCCTTGGAAGTGAAGTACGCTATCTTGATTCCCGCGCCCATCAGGTACTGCGATGGGTCTTCATGGAAAAGCAATATCGCCGCCCGGGTCAGTTGCCCGTTCTCGATAAGCTTCAGATTCTTGAGCAACAACTCGTTACTGACGTTCGCCTGCTCCGCCGTCAGTCTGCCGCTGTCAACCGCTTTAAGACGAAATGCCTTAAAAGCGGCGGCGGACAAATCGTCAACACTCACACCCGGGTCGGGAATCGCGTCCCAAGTCCTGCCTTGGCTACGCAAGATAAATTCGTCCAACTCGTGCCCCGTGATTTCCACGGTCGTACTGCCGGAACGCTTGTAGTAATGGCCGCGATAGCTGATCGGATAAGCATACTTCTTGACTTGGATACGGATAAAGGTATTGCCGTCCTCGGTGACGGACTCGACTCTTGCGATAATCCCAAGCTGCTGTCGTATCTTGTTGGGCAAGTCCTCCAGGAGTTTCGGAATATTCTTCAACGGAAAAAACTGCCCCCTGTTATCTTTGCCGATTTCAAGGGTTCCGCCGTCGGTATTGGCAAAAGCGCAGAGGTCGTCGAGTTGATCGTCCTTCCACTCGCGCTTCCAGTCGTAGTCCTGATTCTCCATATCGCCCACATGATACCACGCCCGCAAAGATTTGTCCAATGAATACGAGACCCCTTCAAAAAATAACGCAAATAACGATGAAAACGCAAATAACGGTCGTAACGGTTATACCCATACCATTTATCAGCAAAAACAACTCAAAATAGCAGCCATGCCAAAGGAGGCAAAACAAAAATGAACAATGATAATTTAATGACCGCGTCGGAAAGAAATTACTGGGTGACGCAATTGTGCAAGGGAGCCCGGAGAGGCTATACCATCGAAAAGACAGCTCGAAAGTTGAAAGTGGATAAAGCGCTTTTCTCTACCTGGCGCTCCGATGAGCGTGCCGTGATCTTCATGGCCGCAAAATGGCGCTACTGCTTGCGCCAAGCATTTGATGGCAACTTCAACTGTATGAAACAATGCGTGGATTACTACATCGGCACCGACGCGCCGCTTTTCGGGATTGATACCATGCCAACCGACAAAAAAGCTATCCGCGGCCTCTTTTGGAAGCACAAGAAGTATATCGAACAGGGAATCAAAGAATGCGAGGATTTTGCAAAAAGAACCGTATAAGCACCGCCCTTGATTGTATCCGCTTACCGTGCCAAAGAATTCCCGTGACGCAAATAACGCAAGTAACGCAAATAACGCTCATCAACGGGTCGGTTAGTTTCCAAGTTGGCACTTCCACAACGCCATGGGATGTTCCCGAATGCGATCGACGATCCCTTCCGCTCCAATTACTTGACTGTTTTTACATACGCCGCATTCCTGCCGCTGCCGACCACCTGAATGTATCCTTCCTTGACAAGCTTATTAAGCGCAAGCTTGATGGTCGGACCGCTGATGTCGGGCAGGAGTTCGATGAGTTTTTCCTTTGAAATTTTCCCGAGTGTTAGGTCAAAAGTCCGCTTAACACGGTCGGATTTGTTGAGTTTTTCTTTCGATACGGCGATAACCCGCTCCTCAAACTCGGTATACGCGTTCAGCAATACGCGAAGCATATACTTGACAAACGGCAAGGGCGAGTCGCCGTTCTCATTCCACTTATCGGAGCTTTCCTCTAAGGCGGCATAATAATCGGCTTTTGTTTTCTCAATGGTTTTCTCAATCGAAATGTATTTGCCGATTAAAAAATCGCACTGATAAAGCAGGAGCAAGGTTAAAAGGCGGCTCATCCTGCCGTTACCGTCGTTAAACGGGTGGATGCAGAGAAAGTCGTGAATGAAAATCGGAATAATAACGAGCGGGTCAATCGAATACTGCTGCATAGCCGCCCGATACTCCTCGCAAATCGTGTTGACGGCGGTGGGCGTCTCATACGGCTTTAGCGGCTCAAAAATCACGCGGGTGGTCTTTCCGTCTGCGTCGCGCTCCGCAATGATATTATCGGTGTTCTTAAAATGCCCGGCATACCCTAAATTCGTAAACTTTAGTAAATCGCGGTGTAATTGCAGAACGGTATTTGCGGATAAAGGGATATAGGCATAGCTTTCGTGAATCGTTGACAGCACATCGCGATAGCCCGCGATTTCTTCCTCATCGCGGTTGAGCGGCTTTGACTTATGTCTTAATAAAGCGTCTATCCGCTCCTTGGTGGTGACGATACCCTCGATTCGGTTGGACGCCTCCGTGCTTTGGATTTTAGAAATTGCGGCAAGCGTTTCTAAAACGGCGGGAGCGCTTTGAATAAAACTACTTTGCTTCCCTTTGGCCTCGTATACCTTAGCGAGAAGCGATACCGCTTCGGCATCCAGCGCAAAGTTTTTGTATTTGGCATAATTAAATGTCTTCACGATAACAACTCCTTTTGGTTCGGTATAATCTTAGCACAATATTATATCGAAGGCAAGTGAATTTATACCGTTACCAAAAAAAGTGGTAAGCGATTTATGCCTTTTTTTGCTTGACAAATTATCACTACGGTGATACTATGATGCTATGAAAAGCAAGCTGACTCTTTATCACGGCTCCCGCGAAATTGTTGAGATGCCGTCCTTATCAAAAAGCAATCCGCAAAACGACTATGGGAAAGGCTTTTATTGCACCGAAAATATCGAATTGGCAAAGGAGTGGGCGTGCGTCACCGCCGATGACGGATATGTAAATCTATACGAGATCGATGTATCCTCATTGGCGGTTTTAAACCTGTCGGAAGACAAGTACAATATCCTTAACTGGCTGGCGCTCCTTCTTAAAAACCGCGCGTTTGTTACAAGCGTCCCTATCGCGCAAGAGGCAAAAGCATATATTGTCGCTCATTTTTCCGTCGATACAAGCGGCGCGGATATCGTTATCGGCTACCGCGCAGACGATTCCTACTTTTCCTTTGCAAAGGATTTCGTCAACAATACGATTTCTCTATCTCAGCTTACCCGTGCTATGTTCTTGGGGAACCTTGGCGAACAAATTGTTCTTATGTCCGATAAAGCATTCGCCGCTATCGTGCATACCGGCTACAAAGTGGTCGACGGAAAGGTTTATAATCCGAAAAGAGTACTGCGTGACCGGCAAGCGCGTGACGAATACCTAAGCTCCGGGCGCAAGGCTACATCCATTTCAAGCGACGACCTTTTTATTGCCGATATTATCAGAGGGGGTATTAAAAATGACGATGCGCGCATACAACGAATCATACCTTAGAGAGGCTATGGTCAACCTCGCAGACTTCTTTGATTATGCCGTTAACAAATACAACATGCCCTGCGAGGACGTGTGGAAAAAGTTTGCGGGTTCCGATTTAGCCGTTCAATTCGGAAAGGCTAACCCGAAAGTAATCGCCGGAAGCAGCGGCGCGGAATTATTTTATTCCCTTTACGATACCATCGCCGGCGATAAGGAGATTGCCTCGGTGCTCATACACACGCCCCTCTCCAAATCACCCGAATACTGGTGCGGCTGGATTTTGGCGTACTACCAGTGGGCATACAATACTTCATTCAAAACGCTTCAAGATAAATTGTCGTTTGAAAAACTCTTGAGCCTGTATCCTGCCCTTCACGAAATTGACGAACAACAGGCGGCGGAGATTTTACACGAACGGCTGACGAACGCCTCTCCGACCAAACTCTCCATGCTGCGCAAAGCCCGCGAGCTCAAACAAGCCGAACTTGCCGCCCTTTCGGGTGTATCGCTTCGCTCTATCCAAATGTACGAGCAACGGAATAAGGACATTAACAAAGCGCAGGCCGAATCGCTCCACGCGCTCGCAAGAACGCTTAGTTGCGCCATCGAGGACTTGCTTGAAAACTAATCCGTATTAGCCAGCTTTTTTAAGTCCTCAATAGCAAGTTGCATATCCATGGTGTGCATCCCTGCATACGCTCTTTTCATGGTCTTAGGCGACGCTTGGGCTAATATTTTTTTACTGCTCTCGCCGGTCAAAAAATGCCAATAGCAATAAGTGTATCCAATCCAAAACATCTCGTCTTTTGAAAAGAGGGTGCCCACTGCGAGCTTGTCTTTGCACTCGTCCGCTAACTCCTCCAACAAATATTCCTCACCCGCCCATTGCAGACGGTTGTACTTAAGGCCGTAGTCGGCAGCCGTTTTAGACTTCATGAAAACGGCGATAAATTGCTCGCTTGCATAATTCTTCGTTAAAGAAAGCTCAAACAAGCGCCCTTGTATGTCGCATAACTGCAATTGTAAGGAGTCCGGCATTTACTTGCCCTCCTTGAGTATCTCATCGAAGAATCTGCCTTCACGCCTGTAATTCTTGCAAATCTCGTTGGCGGTCGAAATTCCGTATTGGCGGTTTTGTTCGCTGATATCATCCAAAGATAGCCGCACAAGCTCGGGCAGTTTTGCTTGATGCACTATTTTTATTTGATTGCAAGCCTTTTGCGATATAGCAACATACTGTACTCCGAGTTGCAATGCCGACAGGCTTTCCACTAAGCCCTTGTCGGTAATCGTGCCTTCAAAAAATCTGTCAAGCACAAAAAACATTCTGTCATCGGCGATTCCGCCCACGGCTATATCGCAAGAGGCAAGCATTGTGCTGTACTTCTCATAAAGCCGTGTGCCTTTTGCTTGCTCTAATCTGCCACGGCAATACGCGATCAAAAACGCCCAATCAATATCGGTCGGAATCTCAACAACTTTCAAGCCCGTCAAATCAAGTTTCACGACGTACAGTACCGCTTCGGGATTCGTGCATATTAAGGTAAGCGGTTGCTGTACCTCCGTTCCCATATAAAAGCCTTGACCGAAATCGCACCGCCCTCTGCTTACCGGTTTAATGCCGCCTTCTATCCCTGCTTTTGAGCCGTGGTATAAAGTAAGCAACTTTCCTTCCACTTTATGCGCGGGTAAATCCTTGACCATAAAATCATAGATATTGACTTTACTCTCTTTGGCTATCTCGTACAGCTTGATTTGCGCCATTTTGTTGGGAGTTACTTTTTCGTTCTCCCACCTTATAACGGCAAGGCGCTCGACTCCGATTTTAACAGCGAACTCCTCTTGACTTAAAGATAATGACTCTCTTAGGAATCTAATAATTCTGCTAAGTTTCATACGCGCCTCTGTCCGTATCATTTACGATATATTAGATTGTATCAAAAGATACGCTGACTGTCAAGGGATATTAGGTCACATTGGCAGTTTTTTTGCGAAAGTTTTCTTGCAACTTAAGCTCACCAAGGGTATGCACTAATTCAACGAAACTCAAATGACTTTCACTTGCGCCTCTTCCAGCTCAGCACCGACTTAAGCTGCCGGTACTCATCGTGTATTTTCTTAATAAACGCTTCGTCCGGGGGGCAAGAACTCCACTGCGAACAGCTGCCTTCGGCGTTAATATACCAGTCGCCGACCGTATCGTATTTGTTCAGCAGCCAGCCGTCGCCGGTGAAAAACAACCAGCACTTAATCCCACGGTCGTAGCGCACCGTCCACCGGCATTTATCGACAAAGAAGGTGTAATCGTCCTCGGTCTTATCTTGGGAGCTCGGCTCGAAAGTGTTTTTAATGTAATCAAAAATTTCACCCTTCCATTGCTCGAATTCAAGATTGAAAATTGTATTCGCTACGCCAAGCGCACGATAATTATTCATGTTGGTCTCCTTTGCGAAGAGATACCTCTTTCGCATAAAACTTTTCTTTGTTGGCTTTCAGTTGTTCAAGGGTAACGGGTTTAAAGTCGTTGACATCAACCCCGGCGTTATAGGCGCTCATATTTCCGAGAACAGCGAACGAAACCCCGGCAGTATTGTTGTGAATATGCCCGTGGATATGTATCGCGCCGTGCATAACCTTGTTCCAAGAAAGCATCGGGTAGTGGCACAGCGTGATGCGCGTACCCCCGTCGTCGATTTCAAGCAAGGGCGACACCGACGCAAAAAACTCTTCGGCTCTCACATTCTTCATCCAACTTTTGTCGTGGTTGCCAAGGATGAGATGCTTCGTGCCGTTCAAAGCCTTTAAGACGGGTTTCACCGAGCCCGCCGAACGGAACGAAAAGTCGCCGAGCACATATACCGTGTCGTCTTTGCCGACTACCGAATTCCAATTGCCAATAAGCGCGGCATCCATTTCCTCGATACTCGAAAAAGGCCTGCCGCACAGCCTAAGAATATTTTTGTGACCTAAGTGCAGGTCTGCCGTGTAAAAAATCATGTGCCGCAACCTCCTTGTTCGTTGTACCGAATTTTTCTATGGATGAGGTGATTCTATCGGGCGCGTATACCCCCGTTCCGCATACAGCTTCAAAAGTTGCTGTTTTAGTTCCATCCAACTCTCATAATCGCAAACGCCGTCCGTGTACTGCCAAGTAACCCTGTCTGTTTCATAGCCATTCAAATCGCGCAGCAAATTGATCGTCCACTTCTCGTCTAATAGTGAAAAATTATCCTTGATTACCTGCGGAATCAGGCTTGTAATATAGGACTGTCGCCCAAGCCCGTATCGCAGGGCTGCGCCGAACATAGACCATAGATCATCCAAAGTAGCATTAATTTCCATCGTCATTTTGAGTTCCTCCAATCTCAATTTTGAATCGTATAACCGACCAAAATCGGGCTGTCGCGCATTTCGCGCACCAGCTTCCTTTGTTTACATCTTCCCGGCATCATTGTCAAGTAGTATTCACGCTTATTCGGAACTTCGTTAGAAAAATTCCGTTTTACATAAGTGCTTTTATAATTTCAAGCGTTTTTTGAATCCATCCGAGCGCGCCGGTGAATCGATATCCCTTAAATCCCGCCTCGGTTAGGATAACGGCAATCTCGTCGCGGGTGATATCGGTATTGAGTAAGCCTTTTAGCCCGCCGCGCTCCTCGGCAATCTCGCGCACATAGTCGTAGTAGGTGCCCGCATACCCAAACGTAGTCGAATACGCAATGGGGTTGGCCACCGCTTGCGATACCGTTTCTTCCGTGTCCTCGTAGAATAAGCTGCGCCCGTTGTCGTACAGCGGATAAAAGGATTCGGTACCGCCCCGCATTTTAATGGCGATATTGGAAAGATGGCGGTCGTCTTGCCGCGTGATAAAGTCCAGCATAATCATCCGCGCAATGTCGTCGGCATACTGCGGTCGGACGGAGACGAGATTTTTATATTCGTTGTCGGAGCGCGTCCCATCAAACAAGCGGCGGAAATGCACCACGTATTCCTTGGAAAAGTCGTACAGGAAGGCGGAAAACACCGTGTCCTTATCGATGCGGTACGCAGGGCAACACGGCACGCCGAGTTTTTGCGCTAGTAAGAAAACCGCGACCTCGGACTCTACATCGGTGGTCAACGGATTGATGCGCTGCTTGTAGATGCCGTATTGGCCGTTGTACACGCCGTAGCGCTTGATGTTGTAGCCCTCGGGCGTGTCGACGCTGTCGCCAACGAGGTCAATTTTTTGATGGAACACCGAATCGAACACGTCCGTTACGACCGCATCCAGCGTTTCTTCACGGCGGTGCGCCACCCAAAGCAAATCCTTCGGATGGATGCCGCGTGTGATTTCGGCAATGCGCAACACGTCATAATGAGACAGCCCGCATCGGAATAAGATCTTTTCGATGTCACGGCGATCGCGACTTACCACCCGCTCGGACAAAAATTCCGTGAATTGCTCGGGCGTCCACTTAGGGTTGTCCGGTGACCCGATCACCGGACAACCCTCTTCTTTAACGGTGCGAACGCGGGTGTAAAGAGCAACCACCTCATTATATTCCGGCTGAGTAAAAGTAACGGCATTCGTGCGATCAATTAAGCCGACAACGTCGTTCTCCCATTTGAGCCAGCGGACGGCAACCGGCAACACGGGTTTCTTTTCGCGTCCGTCAACGGGCTTAGAGGCACTTGCCGGAATCTTGTACGACTTGCCCTCTTTAACCGCTCCGGGGATTTTGCCTTCTCCACAGAGTACGCGAACACGACGGTCGGAGATGTTCCATTGCTCCGCCGCCTGCACGGTTGTCATATATTCAATTTGTTTATTGTCGCCTTTCACGCAACATAGTATAGCACCCATTCGGAATGATGTCAACGATTATTATTCCGATAATGGAAAAACTCTATGCTTTTATGTTCGTTCACAATAAATGCTCTTTATCTTTGCGTGGCTTCTTTAGGCAATCTAATCCCTATTTCTAAAAGAAGTTTTCTGAAATTCTCTATCGTTTGTTGCTCAAATTGAGTAAGAGAAAACGCTCGTACTATGTTTTTAGCCACGGCTTTTCCTCCCGTCATGTATTCAAATTTGTCCCTTCCTGTGAACAGCCCTTCGAGGCTTCTCGGGGATAAGCCCTTGCCCACAAAAACAATCTGCGCTTTACACAGTTTTAGTCGTTCAAGCATAGCAGTCATATTCGGAGCGCCATTTTGGTCGTCATCAATAATAACTTTATACTTTATTCCCAATGCTGCGGCAACTTCAAAGTATTTTTCAGCATTCGTTGCACCCGTAAGTTTGATAAACTGATAACGACTTCCATCTGCACCAAACAGCTCAATAAACTTCCCAATCCATGCTTCATCATCTGGGCCTTCGACAAAAAGGCATGTTCTCTTTGGCGTCAAATCGATGCCGTCTAAAACCAAGTCATTGATGCTTAATAATCCCAACTCTGGCGGGATTGTCCTTTATCGCATTATAAACCATATCTCCAACCGAGCCAAACGATGGTTTTATTCCGTCCTTTATTCCGTCCTTTATTCCGTCCTTTTCAATGCCGGCTGTCTTCGAAGCAACCCTATCCGTAATCCCCTCGGGTTCGCCTTCCGCATAGAATCGCGTGATTACAAAACCCGGCCCGGTAGAATACTCGAATTCTCCATATCGCCCACATGATACTACGCCTGCAAAGATTTGTCCAATGAATACAAGACCTCATTTCTAAATATATGTCGAGCAACGATGGGTCTGAAGATTTGGTACTGGCACCAAAAATCCAAGTGGCAACAACTCAAAAACGTTAAAAACAAGAGAAGACCTGTTTTTCGTGCTACAATAAGTTAGAAGACCCAAAAGCACAATTCTTCAAAAAAACAATGCCAAAGGAGACAAAAAATGGACAACATTCAATTGACCGCGTCGGAGAAAGATTACTGGATCACCCAACTTTGCTTGGGAGCCAAAAAGGGCTACACGGTCGAGCAGACGGCGAAACAATTGGGAGTAGGCAAAGAACTCTTCTCCACTTGGGACAGCCGAACCCGCAGCCTAATATTCTCACCTGCCGGGTGGTACTATTCCTTCCGCAAGGCAACCGAAGGCAAGTTCCGCCATCTAAAAAGATGCGTGGATTATCACGTCGGCATCGACGCTCCGCTTTTGGGAATAGACACTATGCCGACCAAAAGAAAGGATATCCGCTACCTCTTTTGTCAACACCGCAGGCACATTGAAGAAGGGATTAAGGAAGGCGAGGAATACGTAAGGATGCTGATGCGAGAAAGATTTGCATAAATCGATATATAGCTATATGTCCGCAGAAAGATTCTTTTCGCAATGTCCTAACATGTATAGAAAAGCAAACGTCGGGATTCTTAAAATACTAACGCCGTCCGCCGAATTTTGCAACCCGAAATCGTCGTAACGCTTTGTCATAACCATGGCAAACGACGACGCTCCAGCCAAATGCGAAAGCTCGGAGTCCTGATGTAGCTTTGCCTGGTTGCGGTATTTGCTTTCGATAAGTATTTTGCCCTTACTGTTTACAACGATATCAATTTCTTTATTCTTGTCACCGCCGCGATAGTAACCCGTGTCAATGGAGTTCCGCCTGAAGAAAGAATATACGTGCCTAAATACCGTTGTTTCAACGATTTTGCCAAGCTCGGTCGGATTGGTCAAAGCGTCGTCCATCAAAATTGCGTTGCGCATTGCGCTGTCGGCAACGTACAGCTTTGGGCTAGACTTTAATACGGCCCGGCTCCCAAGCCCTAGCGGAGAACTCTTATACACAAGATTTGAGCTTATCAAATATCCTATATAGCTTTCCGCCGTGGGACGTGAAACGCCGTTTAATTCTTTGCACATCGACTCAATCGAAACGATGTCGGAAGTTACGGAACAAATGTAGAGGAATATACGTTCAAGGTCGGCTAAACTTCTTATGGTGTATACTTCCGGGATATCTTGCTTTAGAACCTTGTCGATGATATCCTCACGAATCACTTTGTATGCGTTTAGGTCTGATTTCGCGACCGCAAGCTCCGGAAGCCCGCCAATATTGAGAAACCTGGTAAAATGGTTTTGTAAGGAAGATAACTTCAGCATAATCTCCGATTGCTCCTGCTTTGTCATGCCGAGCAGCATTGAAGGGCGAAAATTATTCGGTAAGGAGACGGACGAGTTTAATTTCAAGAGCTCACAGTATTCATAAAACGACAATGTAGGAATGCTTATATTCCTGAAACGTCCGACACCGCTTTCATTCGAACCCTTAGACAACGCCGTGCTTGCCGAACCCGTAACCACAAAACGCGTCTTCGGTTGCAAATCGTAAAGCGACTTCAGCCAAGCCTCCCATTGCTTTTCCCTTTGAATTTCATCCAAGAAATAATATGCGTCCATATTAGCGTACACCGTTTCATGGTATATGGCAAGAATCCTATCAAGCCCGGCTTGTTTCAAAACGGGATGGTCAAGCGAAAAGAAAACGATCCTGTTCGCCTGCACGCCGTCTTTAAGCAAAGCGTCAATCATTTGGTACTGGATCGTCGTTTTCCCGACACGTCTTGCGCCAAGCAAAATGACTGTGCGCCTAAAATCCGGATCTTTTAATCCCGCGTCCGCCTCATAATACGCAAAACGCTTATATTCCTTAGCAAACTCACCGCTGATAGAACCCGATTGCCACCAGGGATTAAATTGTCTTAAAACCACATTGATTCTTTCGTCAGTAACAACTGCCATAAAACCACCTCTTGAAAGCATTGTACATGAATTTTGCACTATTGTCAAGAGATATTCGAAGTATACTTAGAATATCTCTTGAATATTTGAAGATTTCAGCTTACATCCGGCTACTTCCTGTCCTTTTTCAAGGCCTCGAAGCTGCGGTCAACAAAAACGCAAAAAAATATCTTTATCGCCGTGGGTGACTCTTTGGGTGACTATTTTTTAGCGGTGATGCCTAAAACACAGCAAAACCCCCTAAAACGCGTGTTTTTAGGGGGTTTTGGTGGCGCACCCGGAGGGATTCGAACCCCAAACCTTCCGGTCCGTAGCCGGATGCTCTATCCAGTTGAGCTACGGGTGCAAGTGCCAATCGCTGGTTATTATATGCGTTTTGCGGCGGTTTGTCAAACGAATGAGATAGCCGCAGCGATTTATCTTAAAAAATATTTGCAAAACCATGGCGAAAAAGGCGCTCTCAAAAATATAACACTCTCATTGCGTTTTCATTGCACCGGAAAAAAGATGCGGCGCAAGCTTTTTATATATTTTTTCGCTTGAATTTTTTTTTTGTATGTGGTATGATAGTAATCCTAATATGGGATTCATCCGCTTAAGCCATGCCTACAAAGAACAGCGCAAGGTCTTGCTGGACACGAAGTTTATTACCGACTACATGCCGATTGCGCCCGAGTCTTACGCCAAAGTGTATTTGGCGGGGCTCGCTTTTTCGATGAGCGAGGACAATGAGCCGGACGCAATCGCGCTGCTGTTAGACCTAAGCCGCGCCTCGGTGACGGAGGCGTTTTTGTATTGGCAGGCGCAAGAGCTTGTGAACATGACCGAAGACCCCCTCTCGGTCGAATATCTGCCGGTGCGGTCGATCTCCGAGCGCGTACCGAAGTTCGACGCCGAAAAATACAAGTCGTTCAACGACCAGCTTCATCTTATGGTCAAGGATCGCTCAATCCCAATCAACGAATACAACGAGTATTATACAATCATGGAGCTAAGCGGGCTGGAGCCGGAGGCGATGCTGATCATCATCGCCTACTGCATCCGTTATAAAGGTTCTGGCGTGCGCAGCCAATACATAACTAAGGTAGCCCGGGACATTGCGTATGAGAAAAAACTCCGCACTTATGAGCGCGTGCACGAGCACCTTTCGGAATTAGAGCTGCAGGGCGCAGACCTGACGGCCGTACTAAAGGCGTTAAAACTCACGCGACGGGCGGATCACACGGACAAACAGTATCTGCTCAAGTGGAAAAAAGAGCTCGGCTTCCCGCAGGAAACGGTTATCGTAATCGCAAAACGCGTAGCCAAGCGCATCGAAAAAAACGGAATGCAACGGCTTGACGCATTATTAAGCCGTTATTTCGAAAACCGCCTGTTTTCGACCAAGGAAATCGACGAATTCGAATCCAAGCGCGAGCAACTAAACCGCTTAACCTCCGACCTTGCAAAGCTGCTGGGCACCTGGGTCGAGCGAAGCGATTATGTGATCGAAAGCTACGTCTCGCCGTGGCTTGGGATGGGCTTTTCCGAGGACGCGCTGAAGCGCATCGCGGATTATTGTTTCCGTCGGCCCTCACGCGGCGAACGGCCTTTTGAAAACATGAACCACTACGTTAATTTGTTTTATAAGCAGGGGCTCGTTTCGCTCGAAAGCATTTATGCGTTTTTTAACGAGAGCCTTTTAGAGGACGAAAAAATTAAGGAAATTTTAGAAAAGGCCGGCATCCCCCCGCGCCCCATCAACAGCCAGGATCGGACTTTTTATAAAACCTGGACGAATAAATGGAACATTCCGGCGGAGCTTATCGATTACGCGTGCGAATTAAGCCGGAGCAAAGCGGGCTCGCTACCGCTGATGAACGCGATTATCGCCGATTGGAGCAACAAAAAAATCACGACGGCGGCGGGGGCGCGGAAACAAAGCGACCGGATTGCGGGAACGGGGACGGCGGCGGGTTTTGATACCGTGGTCGTGCGGGAAGGAAACCCGAATTTTGTAAGCCGGACGCTGACTGCCGAAGAGTTGAACGCGATGTTCGACCGGCTTGGAGACGAGGATTTATGACGTTTATCTCGGGATTCGGGGCTCGGGGCTCGGGATTCGGGGCTCAGGGATCGGGATTCGGGGCTCGGGATTCGGGATTCGGGGCTCGGGATTCGGGATTCGGGGCTCGGGATTCGGGGCATCGTAGGGGCGGATGGTAATCCGCCCGCAAGCCCGTGCCGTTTCCCGTAGTGGCTCGGGATTCGGGGCTCGGGATTCGGGATGGTTACAAACACTCCCGTAGGGGTCGCCGTCCCGGGCGACCCGCCGAAACCGATTTCCCGGGACTCGGGGCTCGGGTATAAGGTATCAAGGCATAAGGCACAAGGCACAATATCACCGCAAAAAATGTAGGGCGCGATTGTCCTCCTGTCGCGCCGCAGGAATGAGGATATTATGACGTTTAAACAGGCAGCGGAATTTATTGTAGAACGAAGAAAAGCGGAGCTCGACGCGGCGGCCGCGATTTTTTACGATGCCCTGAAACAAAACCCGCAGCTTTTGTCCGTTGAAACGGAATTGCGCGCGCTGGCACTCGCGGAGGCAAAAAAAGGTTGTCGGGTGACCTGGTCACCCGACAACCTTGGGAACGGCGCAGTTGACACGGCGTGTAATGCCGAACTCGAAATCAAAAAGCGCGCGCTTCTAAAACGCTTCGGGCTTACGGACAAAACACTGTCTCCCCCGCCCCGGTGCTTTAAATGCGGGGATACTGCACGCGTAAATGGCGATTATTGCACGTGTGTAAAAGCACTTGCCTTAAATGACAAGCAAAATTTAGAAATCCCTTATACCTCATTCTCCAAAATTGATTATACCCGCTTTGAGGAAGCTCACCGCGCGCGCAACGTGGCGGTGTATGCGGACGTCCAAAAAATCTGTGAAAAATATCCGGGCAACAAGCGGCGGGTGATTGTGATTATGGGCGGCACAGGAACCGGTAAAACACTGTTGGCCGGTTGCGCCGCCGACACGTTTTTAAAGCGGGGCTTTGCCGTCGCGGCCGTTACGGCGTTCGGCTTTGTCAACCGCGCGCTAAAATACCACACGACGTTCGACGAACAAAAGCTATCGCATTTAGAGCCGCTTTTGGATAGTGATTTGCTGATTATCGACGATTTAGGCACCGAAAGCGTGTTAAAAAACGTCACGCACGAATACCTTTATTCCGTATTAGGCGAGCGACTCAATGCCGGAAGGCTGACGCTTATTACCTCGAACACCTCGCAAGACGGCATTCTTTCCCGTTACGGCGACCGGATTTACTCGCGGCTGTTCGACAAGGAACTCTCTTATGCCACTACTTTGGGGGGAAGAGACTTGCGACTAAGGGAATAGGGGATAGAGAAGTGAAAAGTGAAAAATAACTACGTTGGCGTTCGCTTCGGCTCTGCCTCGCTCAGCTAAGGAAAAGTGAAAAATTAGGGGTAGTTGTGATTGGGTACAGTAGGAATGTTCTTTTTTTCCTAAGGAATAAAAAGATTTGCTTACCTTTGCACACGCACTTACGCTTTCCCCATAATTTCGGGCGGATTACCATCCGCCCCTACAACCCAATCGGTAGGTTCGCGTCACGAAAATTTAGAACCCTACAAACTATTACTGGCGATACCATAGGCGGGTCAATTAGGATACCCATTTTCACTTATTGAACCTAGACGGTTCGGAGGGGCAAACCCTGAACTGAACAGCACCACCTACCCCCTAGCCCCTAGCCCCTCAAAACTCAACATCCCCCGCCCGGCGTCTACGGGCGAAAGGGGGAGTTTTTGGGCATAATTCAACAGCAGTTCCTTAATGCGGTTCGGGGACAGCTCCGGATGCCGCGATAAAAGCAGAGCCGCCGCGCCTGCAACCATCGGCGCCGCCATGGATGTGCCGGAAAAGGTATCGTACGCCGCAATGTGCCCGCACGCGATGATGTCGAGAGAGGGCGCGATGAGGTCGGGCTTACTAAACCTGCCGCAAGGGCCGCGCGAGGAAAATGAGGCGACCGAAGGAGGAAGTCCGACGCCCTCTATTTGCGCCCCGCCCACCGTAATCACATAGGGGTTGCAGCCGGGAGATCGGATGGTGCGCGGAGCGGGGCCGTCGTTCCCGGCGCTCGTAACGACGGTAATCCCCCGCTTCCACAGCGCCTCGGCGCCGGCAGACAGCGGGTCGATTGCCCCGACAACGGGCTCCGAACCAAACGACATGCACACCACCTTGATATTAAATTCCCGCGCGTTATCGCAAATCCACTGCATCGCCTCTAAGATGGCAAACGCGCCGCCCTCGCCGCCCACCCCGATTGCTTTTAAAGCGGCCACCCTCGCGCGCGGCGCAATGCCGGCATATCGGCCTCCGCTGAAAAGCCCGTTGCCGCACAAAATCGACGACACGGCGGTGCCGTGCCCGTTGTCGTCGTAGGGCAGCGCCTCTCCCCCGATAAAATCCTTAAAAATGATGCGGTTTTCGGGGACCGTAAAGTCAAGGTGCGGCCGGATGCCGGTGTCAATGACGGCGGCCGTAATGTCTTCCCCATACCCTAAAACAGGACGATAAAAATCGACGTTTAAAACGCGGTTGGTTTTAAAAAGGCACGTCCGGCAGGTGGTGTGCGGAGCAACGGCGCGCACACACGGCAAGCGCGCCAAATCCTCTAATTTATGTACGCTGACGTGTGCGCCGAACGCCTTTAAAAAAGGGTATGCGGCGACAATCGTCGAGACATGCGGTTCCAACATTTTACGCGCGTGCTCGGACGAATCAACGAATATCACGCATTTTGTTTCGCCGTTTTCGGAGGCGGTTAAGCGAATCGGGCTGAAGCTGTAGTTTTGCATGGGCACAACCTCGCTGGAATGAAAAAAATAAAATACAAAATATAAATTACATTTCACTCTCCGCGTTTATTACGCGCACGATGTTCGCAAGCTTTTCGCGCTGTGCCGCCGACAAGTGCGGCGAGAGCATCGCCACATAGCCCTCGGTTTGCGCGCTATGGTATGTACCGGCTTGTTTTGCGGCGCGGATTTGCTTAAGGAGCTGCTCGATTAAAGCGTCCTCATTCATGTTCCCGTACTTTGCCATCGCCTCGCCGAACGCGGGATTTTGCATGACCTCGTCCGGGATATCGCGCGGGCTCATTCTAAAATTGCGTAATTGTTTCATGGCATTTGCTTCCTTTTTGGGTGAATTGTGGATTGTGGGGTATAAGTAGTTACTATTATAAGTATGCCAGAATATATATAGAAGTGAATATGGATATTTCTTCACTTCTCCCCCTATTAATGCAGCAAAACGGCGGCGGAAACAATCCGGCGGCAGCACTTATGCAAGCTTTGGCGGCGGGCAGCGGTAACGGCGCGGGCGGCTCCAACATGGGGGGATTGGGCAATATGGCAAGCGTTTTGTCCGCCATGAATGGCATGGGCGGCGCAAGCGGTAATAACGGCAATCAGGCGGCGGCGATGGCGCAAGCCTTGGCGGCGATGAACGGTAACGGTGCGGCGGGAGGAAACGCCGGAAATTTGGCGAGTGTTTTGTCCGCAATGAGCGGCATGGGCGCAAGCGCCGGACAAAACTCCGGGCGAGGCAACGACGGTAACACGGACGGCGGTTCCAACGGTTTTAACCCCGCACAGCTTTTATCGATGCTTTCTTCCGGTTCCGGTCAAAACCAAAATATGAATCTGGCCAACCTTTTATCGACGCTCGGAAATTCGCGGCAAAAACAAAAAAGGCCGACGGGTTTAAAGCCCGTCAAGGCCTTTACAAGCGATGTAATATTGGGGAAATTAGTGAAGTACTTTAGTAGGGGCTAGGGGGATACCGATTCCCCGCCAGCGTCGCACGCCGTGCGACCCGCCTGCACGAAACGAATAACGAGGGATAAGGGATGGGGGGTTCAAGGTATTCTTTTTCTTTTCCCCGTGGGGGGCGACCCATCGGGCGCCCCGCCGGTTGCTGTGCGAGAAAATTGCCGTGCCGGGGGGAGGTGTCCGGGGAATGCCCTTTCCGTCGTCCTGAGCGAAGCCGCTCAGGACGATGTCGAAAGATCCC
>WQYM01000030.1 GCA_009781235.1 Bacillota bacterium | reverse complement strand
CGGTGGGTCGGTCATCATACCGGTAGCAGAATGACAAGAGCCGTCTATACGCACATATCCAATGACGCGGAAAGAGAATTTATTGAGTTATTGAACGTGAAAACGGCATAACTAAACAATAAGCAAAAAGTTTCACTCACATTTCACACATATCGCCCCTATAAAATAAATATTTTGCCCTCTGTTTTCCTCTAAAACCCCCATTTTATGCGGTTTTATGGTACAGGAACGCAGTCGTCAAATGTATTTCTTATAATAACACAAGCTATACGCAACTCTTAATTCAAGTATATCAATTTAACTACCAGTCTAGTGCGTATGGGGACTACGGCACGGTTGCATGGTATTGCGCATAAAGGAGTATTTATGAAAAGCGTTTCTGGAAGAATTATCATCCTTTCGGTATTTATGGCTTTAGCTGCAGCCACGGTGTTTTCGTTTTCCGCTTGCGTAGAGGGCTATAATAAAGACGGCTCAAAGGAAGAAGATTATGCGCCATATGCCGGGGACGTTTTTTTTGACGATCAATCCGCTCTGGACGCCTGCGCCGGAGTGCTTTTTCCGGAATATAAGAACAGCAGTAAGCGCACGGCGCATATCATACGCTCAAAAGCCGATTTTGACAGACTATTTACCGCAAAAAGAAAGGCCCGGTATAATGCGTACGACACGCCTTCCGATTTTGATGCGGACGTACCGTACGGCAGGACGGATTTTTCGGCAAAAATGCTGGTTGTTTACGTTTATCAGGCATACCACGGCGGAGAACGGTTTGAGATAAAAAGCATGGAGCTGAGCGGCAAGAGTTTACGCATCAATTACGGGTGGATTGATATGGAACAAGGGGGTACTTGTGCTTTTACAACCCGTTGTTTTGTGGTGACGCTCGATAAAACCGATATCAACCAAGCGGTTTTCAGGGACGTTGAATATGTCGGCGAGTTTTACGGATTAGACGTCAAGGATGGGACTCCGTATCAAGGCGAAGCGCAATTTGACGGCAATCCGCCGCAGCACGGGTGGGTAAGGGGACTGCTCACGCAATATCGGGTGGGGTACCCGCTTCCGGTGGAGGGCGGCTATTTTATCCCGAAAAATTGCCCGCAAACCTTTATCGTCCAAACCCAATCGGAATTTGACGCGTTTAACGGACGCGTAAGGGAATCTTACGAGCAAATGAAATCCGCCTGTGATAAAGTGTCCGCCACGCACGGCACGCCCTTTGAGTTTTATTTTGAGCCTTTCGATACGGCTACGCCGTACGGCGGCACCGATTTTGAGCAAAAGACACTGCTTATCTACGTGTTTTGCTCCTACGACGATCCCGAAAAAGCGTACGAGATAAAAAGCATCAACATGTTCGGCACGAAAATGCTCGTTAACTTTGGACTGGTTCATCCAAACGTCTCCGAAAGTTATTATCCGTGTACCCCGCGCTGTTTTGTGGTGGCGCTCGATAAATCCGATGTCGACGCGGTTCGGTTTGAATATGCGTGGTGGGTCTAGTGCTCTGTTAATCTTCTTCGACATTCCTCGCTCTTTCTCCCCAAAAAGTCGCATTTAAAAACCGTTATACTTCTCTTGACGGGTGGCCGTCGAGGGAAGTATTTTTATGCAATCACCGTATGCCGAAAGCCGGACCGGGGCGCACGCAACATACGACAACCGTGTGGAGGCATCCGCCAAATACAAAACCGCCATGACCGTTCTAAAATACGCGGGGCTTTTGCTGCTGCAGTGCGCGCTCTCGGGCGCGCCGCTGTACGGAATACGGCCGTTCGGTACCGGACTCTACATAGCGCTGTTGTTTTTGGACGTGCCGTTTTGGCTGATATCGCCCATGTACGCGGCGGCGGAGCTTTTTAGCGGCGGGGTGGCCGGCATTTTAAGCGCGTTGGTTGTGTGCGCGATAGCGGGGGCGGCCGTAACGATTCGGCTTAAATTTAAAGGCAAGAAGCTCCCGTGGCTGCTTCCCGTCGCGTCCGTTTTAACTGCGGCCGGGCCTTGCGCGGCCATCGCGTTTACCCAAGTCGGGGCGTTTCAAATCGCGTTGTATGCGGGGCTTGCCGTCGGGTTCGCAACGGCCGCCAACTCCGCGCTTAAGCCCATCCTAAAAGAAGCGCTGCATTATAAAATGCTGGAAACCGAGGTGATTTGCCTCGGCATCGTAGGGATTGCGGCGGCGATGGGGGTGGCGGCGTTCGACGCGCTGCTTTTCGGATTCCCCGTCTCCATGCTCGCGGCGTCCTTTTGCGTCTACGTCACCGCCAAAACGGCAGGAATCGGACGGGCGGCTTTGGTCGGGCTCGTGTTTGGCGTCGGATGCGCGGCGGTTACTTTGGACGTTATGCCGATTGCGTGCTTTGCGTTTGTCGCCCTTGTCGCGGCAGGCTTTGCTTCCGCGCCGAAAATCATCATGCCGCTGGCCGGCCTTGCCGGGTATTTGATGTTCCGGTTCTTTTTCTTTCCCGCAGAAGTCGGGGACGCGTGGATTTGGACGGTTGCGGTCGGAGCGGGCGGGCTTATGTACATGCTGGTGCCGCTAAAATTACTCGCAAGAGCCAAAAACTACTTATTCACCTCCTCGGAGCGAGCCGCCGTCCGCTATACCATCAACCGCAGCCGCGCCGAGACGGCCGCAAAATTGTCGGGCGCGGCGGGCGTGTTCCGCTCGATGGCGGAAACATTGTCACAATCGGAGCCGCCCCCGCCCGATTATACCGGCAGCCTGCATAACCGTTGCTGCGCGATTTGTGAGCACCAAGCTAAATGCGCGGGGGTGGGGCTCGAAAAAGCGCTCGATGCGATGCTAAACACGGTATTCCAAAAAGGGCGGGCCAATATTTCGGACATTCCGCCGTATATCTCCGACCGCTGTGTCAACCTTGCCCGGCTTATGAATGTCGCGGCAGCCATCGGGGAGGGACGCCGCACTACCTTACAAAACGCCGAACAAGAGAAAAATTCGAGGCAGGTCATCGAGGCGCAAATGCGCGGCATGACGGGCGTACTTTCGGATTTGGCATGTCTCACCGCCGTGCCCGTGTCTTACGACGCCGAACGTGAAAAGGCGCTGGTAGAGGAGCTTAACTACGCCGGCGTTGCGGCGAGCGAGGCGATGCTGTGCGGCGAGCGCATCACGCTGGTGCTGCGCACGGAATCGTTTGACCGCAAAGCCGTCGAAAAAACGGTCTCTAGAGTGCTGCGCAAAAAATACGGCGTCACCTCCGTGGACGACACCGTGCTTTCCGGGTTTTGCTGCGTCAGTATGCAATTAAAGCCGCGCTACGACGTGGTGTTCGGCGCGGCGTCCGCGGCAAAGGACGCCGACGGACGTAGCGGGGACACGCATTCGTTTATAAAAATCGACGGCCGACGCTTTATGATGGCGTTGTGCGACGGCATGGGCAGCGGCGAGAAGGCCGAAAGGGCGAGCGAGACGGCGATAGGGTTGGTGGAGAGTTTTTACCGCGCCGGTTTTTCGGGCGATTTGGTGCTAAACGGCGTCAACCGCTTTCTCTCATCGGTGGGCGGGGAGAGCTTTTCGGCGCTGGATATTTGCGTGGTGGATTTAGAGGCGGCGCAGGCCGACATCATAAAATTGGGCAGCCCCGCGTCCTACGTAAAGCGGCGCGAAACCGTCGAGCGGTTCGAAGGCGCCTCGGCGCCGCTCGGGGCGATGCCGGACGCCGTAGAACCCTCGGCAATCCGTGTTTCGCTTTGCGGCGGCGACATGCTGGTGCTGGCGACCGACGGCGTGGCGGACAGCTTTGAGGGCGACAAATTGAGCGCGGCGGTCAACTCCCTGCGCACCCTAAACCCGCAAACGCTCTCGGAGGGCATCCTGCAGCACACCCTTTTTAACTGCGGCGGCCACCCCCGCGACGACTCGACGGTGCTGGCGGCACGGATCATCGAGGTAGGGTAGGGGGAAGGGCAATGCATCGCCCCTCCCGTAGGAGCTGCAAGTTTTTCGAGTGACCCGCTGGCTACCGATTTCCGTTCGGGTCAATGCCCTCATCGGTC
The DNA here is from genome assembly GCA_009781235.1 of Bacillota bacterium. Lineage (GTDB taxonomy): Bacteria > Bacillota > Clostridia > Christensenellales > Pumilibacteraceae > WRAP01. The sequence goes on along the minus strand of WQYM01000030.1, from coordinate 14,843 downwards.
CAAACTACAAGCAACGCTTAGGGTTCGACAGAAATTTTTGCGGCGTAGGATTTCCAGTTCGTCGCGGTTTTATAGGCGGCCTCGCTCGCAGAGTCGTCCGGGACGTAGAGGTGCGCCAAACTCGTGCAGTTGTTGAAGGTCGAAACCTGAATCGCGGTGACGCCCAAGGCCGAGGGGCGGTTGATGTAAACGGTCGAAAGACTTGTGCAGCCGTCAAAGGAATAGCCGCGCATGAGGTCAACCGTGGCGGGCACGGAGACGGTTTGCAGGGTGGTTACGCTCTGGAACGCGCGGCTGCCGACGTACACCACACCCTCGGGGATGGTGATTTGCGTAATAGATATCTTCTCCAATGACCGCTCGCCGATGTAGCGCAATGAGGACGGCAAAACCATGCCGGTAATCGCCGTTTTGTTGTAAAACGCGCGCATAATCAGTCCTTTCGTGCCGGGCGCGACCGTCACCGTGCCGCTCACGGTTCCTTTGACGCCCACGGCCCAGCCCCCGGAGCCGCCCGCGAATGTGGCCGCGCCGCCCGCTCCGTATATTACGTTTTTCCCCGCGTACACCACGCCGTCGGCAGGCGCGGCGGCAAAGAATCCGGTGTTGTTAAACGCGTTTTCCTTAATCTCCTCTAAGCTGTCCGGCAGGTTGATAGACGTTAAATTCGTGCAACCGGAAAACGCGCTTGTGCCCACAATCGCCAACATAGACCCAGGCTCCAACACCACTTCGGTCAGTCCCGTGCAGTTCTTAAAGGCGTCGGACGCAATCTCCGTCACGGGCAGGCCGTTGTAATACGCGGGAATATATACCACACCGTTTGTATTCGCCGTGCCTTTAGAAACAACGTACGCATTCCCCGATTTGGTTAACTTCAAACCGTCCGTAGCCGTAAACGGCGGCGCAACCGCCACGATACTCGCCCCGGACGGCCAGTTTGACGTGCTTGTCCATGCGTTCGTATATGCCGACAACGCGGCGTGAGGAACAATAACTTCCGTTAAACTACCGCAACCGTAAAAAACATTCGCGCCCAGCGCGGTAATCTGCGTCGCGGGCGGGACAGGAGAGGCTTCGTACCGCTCTGCATAAACGGTTTCTAAACCGCTGCATCCGTAAAACGCCCATTCTCCGATGCTTTCCAAGCTCGCCGGGAGCATAATGCTTACCAGGCTGTTACAGCCAGCAAAAGCCCGCTCCCCAATGCTTTCCACATTCGCGGGAATCATTATTTCTGAAAGCGTGGTGCAATTATAAAAAGTATAATCCCCAATACTTACAATGCCTGTCGCAGTCATCGAAACATATGCTAAACTGCTACAGCCACTAAACGCGTTGTCCCCTATTTCCGTTAAAGCATCCGGCAAAACAATACTCTCCAAACTCTCGCAACCGGCAAAAGCATAGTCGCCGATGCTACTAATATAGCTACGCCACGGGAATTGGAAATACCATAAGCTGGTACAACCACTAAACGCATAGTCGTCGATAGACATCATATATTGCCCTGATAGATATATTTGCTCTATACTTGTACATCCGCTAAACGCACCATTTTTGATGTTGTCGTTATAAGTAATCTCGACCGTTTTGAGCGAAGAGGGTACGGCGCTGTTTGCTCCGCCAAATATGTATCCAAAATATGCATTTACCGGCATTCCGTAAGCGTTTCCAACAAAAGGTATCGCAATATGCAATAAGTTGCTACAGCCCGCAAAAGCAGCCCACCCGATAGATTTTACGCTGATAGGAATGTAAACGCTCTGCAAATTAGTACGGTTAATGCACGCGGACTCCGAAATTTTTGCTACGTCATACGTTGTTGAGCCGTAAATAACTTGATCGGGTATAATAAGCGTTGAGGCGTTCCCGGTATATTCTGTCAATACCGCTACGCCGCCTTGGACTTCAAATCGTACACCGTGCTGCATTCCCCACCAAACCGGATTATTTCTATAGCTCCAATCATTATGCCATCCGCTCGGCTTACTCCAAGCCTCTGCATATATCGTCAAATCAAAATTGCTGCCAAAAGCAACCTGTTCAATCGTTGTAACAGTGTTTGGGAGCCAAATAGTTTTTAGCGTTATGCAAGCTCTAAATGCAAAGGTTGCGATACTGCTCAATTGGCTCCCGGCCTCAATCTCCACTTCCTCCAAATATTCACAAGCCCAAAATGCATCCCGTTCTATAGTGGTGACGTTGGCCGGTATTTCGATATATGTAATAGGAATTTCGTTGAATGCCCCTTTCCCGATAATCGCTACGTAAGACGGGATTGTGCTGGATTTACAGCCCGATATCAGCTTATTCGAAGCAATCTCAATTAAGCAATCCCCTTCGCTTTTATATTTTGTGTTCCCGACTGCTACCGTTATACTGCTTAAACTGCTGCAACCGACAGCTATTGCTGCGCCGATTTCAGTTACAGCGGCAGGTACGTTGAGGCTTGTTAAGGAGGAGCAACTGGTAAACGCGCCCTCGCCGATACTTTTGACATCATTCGGGACAACAATATTGGTCATTCCGCTACAATCATTACGGTTAGTAACCCGATTTTTTGCACTTTTACAAATTTGATTTTTTGCATGATAGAACTCCCTCTTGTTTAATCTCTCCGGGTTTTATTCCCCGACGTCTTGCGTCGGTCTGCTTATTGCGAACGCAGTGAGCTGAGGGGGATACCCCGAGGTCTTGCCTCGGGGAGATTCATTCTCTCCGGGTTTTATTCCCCGACGTCTTGCGTCGGTCTGCTTATTGCGAACGCAGTGAGCTGAGGGGGATACCCCGAGGTCTTGCCTCGGGGAGATTCATTCGAAGCGGTAAAACTCATACTTTGCATAAAACATACTATTAAGTCGCGAATCCCCCCACACCATATCAAAATAAAACCTAGTAAAATTATGACCGTACACATAATATAGGAAATGTTCATTATAAAAAATTTGCCCACAGCCTTGAGACTCGTCGGCGTTTTTCAGTTTCAATTCTTTGCTATAAAACGCTCCTAATGGCTCTAATCCGTATGATTCTTTATATACAAAAATCTTGTTTCCACTTAGAAATACACCTTTATATAAATCGCTATAATTCTTCCTTTCCGTTTGAATATAATACTTCTCATCTTCGTGAATAAAATAAAGTTTATTTTCTAAGTAGTCAAATGACAGATTCTCATTCGTAAATTGATGCTGAAGAGTGTGCATGCCGTATTTTCCATTGGTCAAAGGGTATTCTCCATGCATTTTATATCCCCCCGGCAACCCCAATCCCGCGTTCCACGCAAAAGGGAATGCGATAACCAGTGCCACAACCAAAAGAGTCACGCCGGGCGCAATCAAGCAGCCTTTCTTTTTTTTAGGTTTGGTCTTTTCTTCTTTCATAGCACCTCCATAATCAAAATTCTGACAGGCCGATTCCTAAAGCTCAAAAAAATCCATATATACTATATCATAAGGTCAAATACGGTGTCAAGGAAATATGATACATTTTTGCCCGAAGGATGTTTTGTTTTGTTTTGTTTGTTTTGTTTGTTTTGTTTTATAAAATTGGGCAGCCCCGCGAGTTACGTAAAGCGGCGCGAAACCGTCGAGCGGTTCGAAGGCGCCTCGGCGCCGCTCGGGGCGATGCCGGACGCCGTGGAGCCCTCGGCAATCCGTGTTTCGCTTTGCGCGGCGACATGCTGGTGCTGGCGACCGACGGTGTGGCGGACAGCTTTGAGGGCGATAAGTTGAGCGCGGCGGTCAATTCCCTACGCACCCTAAACCCGCAAACGCTTTCGGAGGGCATCCTGCAGCACACCCTTTTTAACTGCGGCGGCCGCCCCCGCGACGACTCGACGGTGCTGGCGGCAAGGATTATAGAAGTGGGGTAGGGGGAAGAGCGAGTGTTGTCAGGTAAAACGAAATCGGTTTCATTTTCCGAACTTTGCAACCGTAGGGCGGGGGCTTGCCCCCGCCGAAAACTTCTGGTAACCAGACCGGAAACGGCGGGGGCAAGCCCCCGCCCTACGAGTACTGGCAGCATAACCTGACAATACTGGGGGAAAAGCGGGGCGTCGCTGCCTACGGCTTGTTTTTCCTTGAATAATATCCTTAATCGCTTGCAATGTCCGGCAGTATTTTGTATAATGTAATCATGAATAAAAACTTTTCCGTCTTAAGGTTTTTGCCCATGTTTTTGATATTCGCCGTGGCGTTTACGGTGATTCCCCTCATGGCACTAACCGCCGTGATTGCGGCGGGCGAGTTTGAACCCATAGCGCTGATTGTGCTGGTGTTTTTTGCCGTGGGCGCCGGGTTTTGGGTTGCCATAGTTTTGTTGTTCCGCAACCGCCGCATCATCCGCCGGATTTTGCGCGAGGGCACGGAAAGCACCGGGTATTTTGAGGGGACGACCGTCGGCATCCAGATAAACAATGTAAACTACGCTAAGATAAAGTTTTCGTATAACGACGCAAACGGCGTGCCGCACATAACAAAATCCATGCGCATTTTTTCGCCGCATGAGTGCGAGGAGTTTAGAAAAAAAAGCACCTTTAAGATTAAGTATTTAGAAGGCCGAGCCGTGATTGCCGAAGGCGCCGCCGTAGCTCCGCGCGCCGCAAACTCCCCCGGTTTTTCGCGTGCTGCCGACGCCGCTCAAACAGTAACGGCGCAACCGTTGGTGCTGGCCGACCGATGCTATTATTGCGGCGGAAAGTTTGCGCCCGACGATACCCAATGCAAAGGCTGCGGCGCAAGCCGGTAAGCGCGGTAAAAAAGCGTGCACGGTGACCAAAAAGCGTGCACGGTGACCCGGTCACCGTGCACGGTCACCGTGCACGCGCACTATTCGTATATTGGTGGGGTAGGGAGAGTACTGCATTGGGAATTACTATTTTAGGATATGTTGCGGCAACGCTTACGACGCTGGCGTTCGTGCCGCAAGTGTATAAGGTGTTAAAGACAAAAAATACGGCGGACATTTCGTTGTATATGTACATTTGTTTTATCGTCGGGCTGACTGCTTGGATGATTTTTGGGATTTATAAAGCCGAGCTTGCAATCATTCTTGCGAACAGCGTCACTTTGACGCTGGCCTCAATTATTTTGACGTTTAAGATCAAGCATGTCATCAAAGGGGAAAAACCTTAATTTTCGCCGTCGTTTTGCAAATTTCCCATTAATCCGTCAGCGCCGCTGTGATAAAATAGCATAATCCACAATATATTTTATCATGGACATAACCACCTTAAACACGCAGAATCTATCGCGTTACGCGGGCGCTAGCTTTCAGTGCGGCTGCGGTGTTTGCCATACGGTGGCGACGCAATCCGTAGTTTTCGGGCCGTCGCCGTCGCTTGAAACGTTTTTTGCGCCGCTGTTGCCCTCTTTGGGCGTGGTTACCGTAATTTCGGATGCGCAAATCCGCGACAAAACGGAGCGCGCCTTTGAAAAACGGCTCTCGCGCGCGGGGTACCGCGTCCACACGCACACGCTGGAGACAGGTTCTCCTGCCTCGCTGGAAACGGCTGCCAAGGTTATTGTGCCGGAGGAGGCCTTTTTGGTGGCAGGCGCGGGCGGGGGCACGGTTGCCGACCTTACCAAGTACGTTGCCGCCGCCAAAAAGCTTCCGTGCGCCCTCATCCTCACTTCGCCCGCCGCGCTCGGGAGCCTAACGCCGTCGGCAATGCTGCACTCGGACGGGGGAGTGGAAGAAATCTATAAAACCCCGCCGTTTTCCGGCGTGTTTTGCGATATGGATTTTTTAACAGATTTGCCGCCCGCGCTGATTCCGGCGGCGTTCGGCGAGTTGGCTGCAAAGGCGGTGTCGCTGTTCGATTACAAATTCGCCCACCTCATCGCCGGAGAACGGTTTTGCCCGCACCTTTATGAGCTCGGCTTTGCGGCGATTGACGAGACGCTGGCGCGCTTTCGCGACCGCGTACTCGGCGAAAAAGAGGCGGCGGCGATTTTGGCGGAAAGCTCGCTAAGGTTCTCGGCTTTAGGGCAACTCACCGGCAACTCGCGCCTGTTTTGCGGCGGAGAGGCGCAGGCGGCGCACGCGCTCCGATTGCTTTTTAAGCATGAGCAGCGGCCGTTAAAACTGCGCGGCGAAACGGAATTTCTCCTCTCGCGCATCGTGCTCGAGGTGTATAAAAACTTCCTCGCCCGCCCCGCAAATTTCTTTGTACCTCCGCCTTCCAACGCGCGCCGCGCCGAAAAAATCACTGAATACTTGGGCGTACCGGAAAAGACGGCGATAGGAAAAATGCGCGCCATCCCGTCCCCCGAAAAATTAAAGCTTTTTTCCTACCGCCTTAACGAATACCGCGACGAGCTGTACGAGGCGGTTTGTCTCAACGCCGTGCGCCTAAACCGCGCCTGGCGGGTTTTTAAGCGCCTTTACCCCGACGACGGCTTTGGCCTTGTAAATTACATAGAGCCGCCGGACGCCGCCCTCGCCCTCGCCCTCGCCCCCGATTTAAAAGAAAAATTCACGCTACTTAGCTTTATGAAGGACGCAGGGCTTTTGGATGAACATATTCGGTAATTATTCCGCGTAGTTTTTAAAATAATTTTGTATCAAAATAATCGGGGTGCCTTTGTCGCCGCTGCCGCTGGTCAAATCCGATAAGCTGCCGATGAGGTCGGTGAGGCGGCGCGGCGTGGTTCCCTGCGCCGTGAACGCGTTCTTTTCCTGCGCTTTTTTTGCGGCGATGATTTTTTTCATTTCGCCGGTCAATTGCTCGCCGGAAAATTCGGCCAAATCGTTGTCGGCAAGGTACTTTAGCTTTAATTCGCACGGCTGGCCCTCGAGGCCTTTGGTGTAGCCCGGGCTGACCACGGGGTCGGCAAGCTCCCAAATTCCGCCGATGGGGTCTTTAAAAGCGCCGTCGCCGTACACCATACATTCAATCGTCTTGCCGGACGCCGCAAATAAGCTCTTTTGCAAATCGCTTGCAAATTTGTCTGCGTCGCGCGGGAACAGCTTTACCGTGTCCGCCGTGGCCAAATTGCTGCCGAGCAGGCCGAACTCGGGATGATAGCCGCTCCCGTCCACACTCTCGGTCATTAAATCCGCAAGCGTTAAAACTTTTTCCGCGCCCGCCTTAGCTAGGATGCGGCGCGTGCGCTCCCGTGTGTGGATATCGGCGCAAATCACGAATTTCGTGTTTTTTAGAATATACGCCGGGTCGTTTGATAAAACAATTTCGATATTCGGCGCCTGCTCCTTATAGTACTTAATGTAGTCGACGCCGGTAAAGCGGTGCCGCACGTCGGGGCAGATTTTGCGAAAAACCTCTTCGGTGAAATGCATGATTGAGGGATTGATGTCTTGACGGTCTAATTCATCAATGCTGACTAGTTGGTTGCCCACCTCGTCGGACGGATAGCTAAGCTGCACGACGAGTTTTTTCACGCCGCGCGCAATCCCGCGCAAAATCATCGAGAAGCGGTTGCGCGAGAGGATAGGGAAGACGAGCCCCACGGTTTCGTTGCCGAATTTGGCGCGCACATCTTTTGCGATGTGCGAGATGGAGGCATAATTGCCCTGCGCCCGTCCCAGCACCGCCTCGGTGACCGAAACGATGTCGCGGTCATTCAGCGTCAAATTATTTTCGGCGACGGCGGCCATCACGCTGTCCGTGACGATTTTAACCAAATCGTCACCTTGGCGAATGACCGGCGCGCGCACGCCCATAGAAACGGTACCCAACGTGTTACTCATATAAAAACTCCTTTATTCGCTTGTATTATACACCCGTGGAAAGGGGATGTCAAATCAATAGATATAGTGAATCGTGAATAACAAATAACGCATAATTATTAGGATAGGTATTCGCTTGACTTTTGAATCCCGATAGGCTATGCTTTAGCTGGTGACCACTGGCTACCGACCCGGAGGTATCGCATTATGGTTAAAAAGAAGTTCATATTCTTCATCGCGCTCCTTGTCGGTGTCATGCTTTTCGCAGTCGGCTGTTTGGGAGGCCGCAGCGGCGGTGAGGCGAGGCAATTGCCCGCGCCGACGAATTTGGCCCTGAGCGGCCAAACGCTCTCGTGGAGTTCGGTTCAAAACGCCGTAGGTTACGAGGTAAGCGTCGATGGTTCCGTTGTGTTGACGTCCGCAAATACCTATTCGCTGGCAAACCTTACCGCCGCCAAAACCTATCAAATCAAGGTAAAGGCGCTCGCAAGCAGTCGAACCTACTCCGATTCCGATTGGTCCGCTCCGGTTTCTTACACCGTGGCGTCGGTTTTAAGCGCACAGGTGCAGCAATTTCTCGCCGCGGCCGACGCACTGCCGGGAGTCGGCGCGATAACGCTTGCGGACGGGGAGGCTCTCGACGCGGCGCTCGCATTGTATGCGGAATTGACCGAGCCGGAGCGGTTGCAGGACGGCGTCGCGGCTCGGTACATAAAGCTCGTTTTGCTGCAGGCCGCTTTTGAGGGCTTGAAGCTTTTCGGGCTTTCTCCGGCGGCGCAGGCCTTTATCGCGGCGGTCAACGCATTGCCGTCCGAGAGCACCGTCACGCTTGCGGACGCGCTTGCCGTGGACGCGGCTTTGGCGGCCTATAACGCGTTATCCTTAGCGGATGCGGCGGGTGCGGCGGTAATGGAAAAATTTGTGCGGCTTACACTTTTGAAGGAAAAAATCGAGATGCTGAAAATCCCCGGGCTTTCCGCCGCGCAGTCCGCCTTTATCGCGGCGGTGAACGCTTTGCCGCTGGCGGCCGCGGTGACTACGCTGACACAAGCGGAAGCGGCGGAGGCGCAGATAGCGGGCTCCGACGTCGAAAGTAAATATGCGGCGATTCCCGCGGCGGAGCTAACCCATGCCGACGTTATGGCCGCCAAGCAGAAGTTAGAAGCGCTTAAAACCAAAATCGCGCAGCTTAAGACCGCGGCGGAGGGGCGTTTGACGAAAAACGTTTCAACCCAAGCCGGATTTAAATCGGCGTGGGCGGAAATCCACACCGCGGGCGAGGGGACGATTGTCTTGACGTCGGACATTACCCTAAACGATACCGACGGGGTGGCTTCGGGAACGTATCAGGTTGGCGGCCTAACAAAAGACATCTTAATCCGAAGCAATGGCGTTAAGCGTACGATTACGCTAGGCAATTATTCGCGGTTTCAGATTATGCAAAGCGGAAAAATTACGTTTGAGAACGTCGACATCACCTTTGACGCCACTTGCTACTACGATTATTTTACGAACAGCGCGTCGTCCGTCGCCGTCAATATCCACGAGGCCGTTTCCAACGCGGCCGCAGTGTTCACCTTTATCGATTGCACTGTGATTTCATTTGCCGGGCATTATTCTTCCAACAGTCTTTTGCAAGCGACGAACGCCGGCGGCGGGCCTGAACCCGCATGGGATGCGGGGGGTACTTTTAATCTCATCCGCTCGTCCGTCACTGCCAACTACCGCCCCTTGGGCCAGTCCGGCTCTCATCCGGTCGTTGTTTTCAATTTGGTTGACGCTACGATTACGTGTACAACCGACGGCGGCAATGCCCTGTACCGGGGCAACTTTAACCTGTACGGCTCGACTACCTACACCGGGACGCCCGCCTCGTACGCGGTTTTAAACAACTTCCGCCCGAATTACCCCGCTTGGTATACTCCGTAAGCATATCACTCATCTCCGGAGGGAGCCGCTATGAAGAAAAAATTCGTTTTATCCGTTGCGTTTATCATCGCCGTCATGCTTTTTGCGGCCGGTTGCGTGAGCCGCAGCGACGGCGGCGGCGAGCCCAGGCAATTACCCGCGCCGACAAATTTGGCGGTGAGCGGCCAAACGCTTTCGTGGAGCCCGGTGCGCAACGCCGTCGGTTACGAGGTGAGTATCGATGGCGTCGTAAAATCGGCTTCCACAAATACATATTCGCTCTCTAATCTTACCGCGGCTAAAACCTACGCGCTAAAAGTTCGGGCGCTCGGGAACAACCGCTCGTATACCGATTCGGATTGGTCCGACGCTTTCCCTTACACTGTCACCGGACCGGGCGACGGGCAAAATCCGGGCAACGTGACGGTGCAGAGCTTTATCATCAAAACAGTGCCTAATAAGCGCAACTATACTGTGGGCGAAACTTTCAGCGACGCCGGCATGGTGCTAACCGTCACGTATTCGGACAATTCGGTGGAAGACGTTACCACCGGCTGGGCGACTTCGATTTTACGCGGAACGCCGCTAATGCTGATGCACTCTGGTAACGTGATAGTTATGTATAAGGGGTTGACCCAAACGTTTCCCATCACGGTCACGCCAGCCACACAGCCCACGCCGACGGTTGTAAGCATCGCCGTCAAAACGCCGCCCAAGACCTCGTATTATGCGGGCGAGTCGGCTGACTTTGCGGGTATGGTACTTGCGGTCGTCTATTCAAACGGAACGGCAGTCGATGTTACGACCGGCTGGACGGCAGATAAAAACGGTACTTTGACGGCAGATGACCGCGAGGTTGTGATTACGTACCAAGGCGTGACCGTAATCCTTCCCATCACGGTGGCGGCGGTTCGGAGTCTTTCGATTGTTACGTATCCCAAAAGGGAGTTTATAGAGAATGAAGTGTTTGCCACGACGGGAATGGTTCTTGAAGCCGACTATGGCGGTGCCGTCACGTCCCGTACGGTTAATTCCGGTTATACGGTTTCAAGGGTGTCCGGCACATTATACAGAGCGGACGACGGCATCATAATTACCGTTACATACCAGGGTGCAACCGTGCAATATGCCATTTCGGTCAAGTGGGTAATTGATATCGTGTTGTCCGGAAGCAGATTTGACCTGTACGATTGCGGGTACAAAACGGATTATGGCGTGGGCGAGCTTTTTGATAAGATGAATGACGGGCTGGTCGTTACCGTAATTTTTAATAGAGGCGAGCAGGCGACGGTAACGAATTATTCGGTTTCGCCGAATACGCCGTTGACAAAGCTCGACACTTTGATTACGATAGACTATTTCGGCGTCAGTAAACCCTATCCTATCACGGTGGCCAGTTTTCTAACAAACGTGGAGATTAGTAATGCGTATTTAACGCTCGTTAAGGGCTTGGCGGGACACGAAACCGCCGCGTTATCGGCGATGCTTGTGCCTGCGGACGCCGACAACGTTGTCGGCGTATCGTGGGCGTCGCTAAATCCCGCCGTCGCCTCCGTAAGCGCGGACGGCCTTGTTATGGCGGGCGGCGCCGGAGAGACAACGATAACTATGACGGTTGTCACAACCGCCGATACCATTGTTAAGACGTGCGCCGTAAAGGTTAACGACGCCGCCAACCCTACGCTGATAGGAAGCCGCGCGGAGTTCGAGGCGATGCTAGGCGGCAGCCGCAACGGGTATTACGTTCTAACGAATGATATCGATTTTGCGGGCGCGCCGCTGCGGCCTCCCGCGTGGGCGTACGCGGAGTGGTACCCCGAGAGCCGTATACTGAACGGCTCCGACGAGGAGAACGCGTGGTATACCGACCACCGCACTTTCTTTAACGGCATTTTCGACGGCCGGGGTTATGCGCTCAAAAATTTGACGGTTGTGCACCCGAGCGAGGGGGCGCCCGACGTGGGTGGTCTTGAACCGGCCACATGGGGCACATCGATTTTCGGCGTTATCGGCAAGAGCGGCGCCGTCCAAAACGTTTCCATAGTTAATTACACCGCGTCCGGGCTCGGCCAGTCTACGGTAATCGCACAGCACAACCACGGAATTGTGCGCAACTGCCGCTTTGAAAGCATTACGCTTGTCGGCGACAACCCCTATGGGGACTTCCGCAACTCGAACGCCGTTATCGTTGCGTTTAACTATAACGTGGTGAACGCTTGCGTTATTACGGGCGTGAATTTTTGGTTTTCCTCAAATCCGTTCACGGCCGTTCACGCGTTTGTCGTTAGCAACCGAACCAACGGTGTCACATACGGCGACGTAACCAACTGCTTTGTGCTAAACCCCGGGGAAGGGGCAATTTCTTGGTCGCCGTATCCGGAAGGCATTTTTGGATGGCTGTGGATAGATTTTGTCGTGCCCACGTGGGCCGGCTGTAAGACTGTGCTAAGCGGCAGCGTTTCGGGTGAATCATGGATCGGGTTAGATCCCGCCGTGTGGGACTTCGCCGCCGGCGGCATCCCCACGCTGAAGATAATGTAAAATGTAAAATGAAGAGGCTACATTTGCAGGGGAGGCGAATTTTTTCGGCGTTCCGGGTTGTTTTTTCGCCGCGCCCTTCCTTTAAAAATCAACGATACGTCAAAAATCCCGAACACTAAGCTAAGCGCCCCAAAAAAGCCAAGGCCGGCAAATCCCGCAAGCGATAGCTTTAGGGCGGCGGGCAAAGGGGAGGCCAGCGTATAAACCCACGCGGTCAAAGCGGTTGCGGGGATAATCAGTGCGATGCATTTAACAAGCGGCATAAGGAACGAAAGCTTTATGCCGGTCTTTTTTTTGATGGATAAAATGTTTAAAACGGTTGAAACCGTCCACGAGAGCCCGAGCCCGACGCTTAAGACCTCGATGCGGAAGCTTTTCCAAAAGCCGAACATTAGGCCAAACATCAAGCTAGCGCCGATTAAATAGTTGACAAAGCTGCGCTTTTCTAAATTCAGCGAGTTCATCATCGACGAGCTGATGCTCTCAAGCGCAATCGGAATTAAAAGCCAGCCGGAAAGCGCTAAAAACCGGCCCGCCTCCGGCCCGCCGTTTTTGTAGATAAAGGCGCCGAGGGGCTCGCCCAGCGCGGTAAAAGCCGGGATAAAAACGGCGGCGACGACGCAGGAGAACGTAAGCGCGCTTTCGATTTGCGCGCGGACGCTTTTAACGTCTCCGTCGGCGTGCGCGGCGGAAAGCGTGGGAATCATTACATACGCCAGCGATCCTACCACGGTGACGGGGAGGTAAAGTAAGGGCAGCGCCATGCCGATGCTGGAGCCGAACACGGCCAGCGATTCGGCCGACGAAAGGCCGGACAATACCAACAAAAACGGCACGGCCAAAGCAATCAGCGAGGAAACCAGCGTATTAGAGGCGCGGATCATCGTGATGGGGCCGGCCGTCTTTAGCAGCGGCTTTAGGTGCGGTTTTGGGTTTGCCAGCCGTTTTCGGGTCTTAAAATAATACGCGGCGCATAAAACGGCCGTTACGCCGCACGCAAGCGACAGCGTGAGCGCGGTTGCGTGCAATTTGTTAAACCCTAAAAGGAACAGCAGCACACACAATCCGATGCGCGCGATCTGCTCGATTACCTCGAACACCGAAACGGCGGTATAGCGTTCGTTGCCCCACATGTTTCCCCTAAAAGCCGCGTAGATGCCGGAAAAAAACACGCCGGGCAGCAGCAAAAGCAGCAGGTTCATGCTCTCAAAAGAGGCAAAAAGCCCGCCGATGGGCTTACTAAAGAGCAGGAAAATCCCGCACAATGCGCCCGAGCTTGCGACCCCGACGATGAGCGCCGCCGCCACAACGCCGCGCTCGGAGTTTAGGTCGCCCTTTTTGCGAAAGACTGCGGTCAGTTTAGATACGACCAACGGAACGCCGCTCGTTGTAAAAGTAATCAGCACAAAGAATACCGACAGCGCAATTTGGTAGATGCCCATGTTAATCGCGCCTAATTCGCGCGAGAGGTATATTTTAAAGCCGAATCCCATCACCCGGTCAACCAGCGTAAAAACGGTGACGATGAGTACGGCCTTTATTAGGCGTTTCATACAGTAAGATATGAAATATGAAATATGAAATATAATCTATCGGAAGTTAAAATGCAAATGTTTTTGCATTTTAACAAAAGCTGACGCTTTTGAGCATTTTGGAACAAAAATGCTCCGATAGATTGCATTATTTCTCGCCTCTCTAAGCTTTGCTGTTCGCAAAGCTAGCAGCCGCAAAATGCGGCTGTCGGCTCGAAAGGCGTCTCGGCCATGCGAAAATAAATTTTCGCGCGGCGCTCGACTTCTCATAATATGAATTAACGAATGAGATTACGGATAAGCGGGGCAAAAAGCAAAAAAGACTTGCAAAACGCGAAGGGATGTGGTAGAATGAATAAGGGTATCTTATGAAAATCAAAAAACTTTTAGTCTGTGTATTGGTTGCGCTGTTGGTTGCGCTACCCTTGGGCGGATGCGGCGTTAAGACGCCGCCCGCCGCGGTTAGGGTTACCTTTTACTCGGACGGCGAAATTTGCGCGGTGGTGGAAGTAAAGCCCGATGCGCAAATGCCCTCCGAGCCTCAAAAGCAGGATCATACTTTTGGCGGCTGGTTTTTGGACGAGGGCGTCTTTAGCCGTCCGTTTACCACTTTTTCCGACGTGACGGCGGACACCTCGGTGTATGCCAAATGGACGATAATTACGCCCGAGCCGCCCCCCGTAATCGCCGTTACTTTTCGCTCCAACGGGCAAGTGTCGGCAACGGTCAAAGTAGAGCCAGGAGCCGCCTTACCGGCCGCTCCGCAAAAGCCGGGGTTTATATTCGGAGGTTGGTTTTTAGACGATGAGACGTTTTTAGAGCCCTTTACAACGCTTTCGGGTGTTACGGAAAGCGTCACCGTGTTCGCAAAATGGGTGGCGCTGCAAAAACTATCCGCGCCCGCAGAATTGTCTATAAATGCCGAAACAAAGATGTTGACGTGGGCGGCGGTGAGCAATGCTGTCGGTTATTCGGTGGACGTCGACGGCCAATTATATGCCGTGACAACGCCCCTCTATAGCCTTGCGGAATTGACCGCCCCGGGCGCCTACAAAATCCGGGTGACGGCAAAGGGGAACGGCACGGCTACGCTGGATTCCGATTGGTCAGTCGAGTTTACGCATTACATCGACACGCCGAACCTTGTGTACACGGAAATTGATGAGG
>WQYM01000029.1 GCA_009781235.1 Bacillota bacterium | reverse complement strand
CGACGGCATGAACACTACCTTAAACGACGCCTACAACAACGGTACCCCTACGAACGGCATGACCGCGACGGGTAAGGCATATACAAGCAATAGCAACACTTCGACCAGCGCGACCCCCTTGTACAATCCCAAAATAAGCCCCGAATATTTATATAACGGTCAGAAATATGTTCGTGTGAGCATACTGTCTTTTTCCGCGACTTATCCGTTCAGCACGGGTACGAATAACGGTGCGTCGGGTTCGATACGTTGGTTTAAGGTGGAGCCGATTAAATGGCTTATAGGGAATTGGGACGCTTTGCCGGAAAGTATCAACCCCACGGGTACGGGCACGGCGGACGCGATGAATTTAGTGTCGGCGGAACTCGTTACGGGTTGTATACCGTTCGGCGCGAGCGGCGTTACGTTGTGGTCGGACAGCGTTGCGCGTACATTCTTAAACGAAACCTTTTTAAGCGAGGCGTTTGACGCGGCTACTCGCGGCAAGATTGCGTCCGTTACAGTGCCGAACAACACGACGGCGGGAACAGTCAACACCGTAGGCGACGGTGTAGCCACGACGGACAAGGTATATTTCCCCTCGTATTACGAAGTATTTAACGCAAACGGAACGTATAACAAGGTATTCGACACAAATGCGAAGCGTCAAGGGGTATTGACGGATTTTGCCATAGCGAATTACGCCTATATGGGTTCTACCTCAAACACATCTTCTTATTACAGAATGGGCTTTTGGTGGTTGCGCTCGGCTTATTCGTCGTCTTACGTGCGTTATGTCTACAACGACGGCATCGACTTCTACGCCACCCCGTACATTCTGGGCAATGGTGTCCGCCCCGCCTGTGCGCTCGCTTTATCCTAAAAATCTTTCAAATCTTTCATCAGCCGCCTGTGGCGGCGCGGTTTGACTTAAACGAGGGTTGAACGGAAATCTAAAAAAGGCTTGCGGTTACAAAAACCGTGAGCCTTTTTTTGTTCTTTACCTTCGAAAGCGGTCAGTTGATGACGGAGTAGTGTGACATTATGGACACAGGGAGACGGAGTAGTGTGACATTATAATCGCACACTACTCCGTCAGACTGCTTTCGGGTCACTCTTGAATTTTTTTTATTGTGTTCTAAACCGTGCCTTGGGCGATCATCGCCTCGGCAACTTTTTTAAAGCCCGCGATGTTGGCGCCCGCGACAAAATTGTCCTCTAAGCCCGCCTCTTTAGCGGCGGCGGCAATGTTGGCGTAAATGCTGGCCATGATGGCCTTTAGCTTTTGGTCTACCTCGTCGAACGTCCAAGACAGGCGCATCGAGTTTTGGCTCATCTCTAGCGCAGAGGTTGCCACGCCGCCTGCGTTGGCGGCCTTGCCGGGCGCAAACAGGATTTTCTTAGACAAAAATACCTCGGTTGCCTCAAGCGTAGAGGGCATATTTGCGCCCTCGCCTACCGCGATTACGCCGTTTTTGACCAACAGCTTTGCATCCGCCTCCGTCAATTCGTTTTGCGTCGCGCAAGGCAGCGCCACGTCGCATTTTACGCCCCAAATGCCCTTGCCCTCGGTGTAAACGGCGGCGGGACGATAAGAAACGTAATCGGAAATTCGACCGCGCTTAACCTCCTTAATCTCCTTGACGGCGACTAAATCGATGCCGTCGGCATCGAAGATGTAGCCGCCCGAGTCGGACATCGCGACGACCTTAGCGCCTAAACTCTGCGCCTTTTGGCAGGCGTAGATGGCGACGTTGCCCGAGCCCGACACGACGACGGTTTTGCCCTTTAAAGTCTTTTTGTGGGCTTTTAGCATCTCTTCCACTAAGTATACAAGCCCGAACCCGGTCGCCTCTTTGCGCGCAAGCGAGCCGCCGTATACGATGCCCTTTCCGGTTAAAACGCCCTCAAAGCGGTTGACAATGCGCTTGTACTGGCCGTACATAAAGCCGATTTCGCGCGCGCCGACACCGATATCCCCCGCCGGAACGTCCGTGTCCGCGCCGATGTGCCGGTAAAGCTCCGTCACAAAGCTTTGGCAGAACGCCATCACCTCGCGGTCGGATTTGCCTTTTGGGTCAAAGTCGGAGCCGCCCTTACCGCCGCCGATGGGCAGTCCGGTAAGCGAGTTTTTGAGGATTTGCTCAAAGCCCAAAAACTTGATGATGCTGAGCGATACGCTGGGATGGAAGCGGATGCCGCCCTTGTACGGGCCGATGGCGCTGTTATACTGCACGCGGTAGCCCTTGTTAACCTGCACCTTGCCCGCATCGTCCACCCACGGGACACGGAAGATGATTGCACGCTCGGGCTCGACGAGGCGCTCTAATATCCCGTGCTTTTCATACTCCGGGCGCGCGTCGACAAAGGGCGCAAGCGTTGAGAGAATCTCGGTAAGCGCTTGGACAAACTCCGGCTCGCCCGGGTTTTTTTGGATGGTAGCATCCAAAACTTTCTGTGTGTAAGACATATGGTTGTGTTTCTCCTCATATTGCTGTTTATTGTTCGGGATTCGGGATGCGGGATTCGGGATTCGGGGTTCGGGGCTCGTAAGCAGTTTTTTTATTGATGGAATTGGAGCAGCGAGCCCTACGGGTTTTGAAAAAAGCGTCTACCGGCACGCCGGATAAACGCCTTTTTAAGATTTGTTTATCGTAATTGAGTATAGCATTTGTAACGCCGTCTGTCAAATTCCTTGCGATAGATTTTTTGAATGCGTTTATAATAATTTTTTAACCGCATCCTCTGCTCCTGTAGGAAATAGCAAAACGGGCGGGATGTCAAAAACGGTTTTAGCGCCGTACTCGCCGCGCCCGGCTAAGCGATAGACGGCGCGGACGTAAGCAAGGAGCACGGACGAGGTAAATTCGGGGTTGGAGTCGAGCTTTAGAGAGAATACGAGCGCATGGCGATTTACCTCATCCGACATTTCTTTCGTTTTGCCTACGCGTATTACTTTTCCGCCGTGATAGAGCTTTGAATGAAATTCCCTCAATTTCTCCTGCGAAATGAAGTTTACGGTGGTGTCGTAGTCGGCAAAATAGTCGGCCATTTGCTTTATGTCGCGTTCGATTTGCGCTTCGTCCGCTCCGTCTTTTGTAGCAACCCAGCAATGACGCGAGTGCATTTCACGCGCAGTGAAGTTCGGCGGAATCAACTCCAACGGAGTCGAATTGGGATCTGTGCATTTCCGTATCCGCTCTAGAGCACCCGCCTTCGGCACCGTGTATTGGATTGCGTCCGCAACGCCGTTTACCTTGCGGATGGCATCGGAATGGCCTTGGCTGACGCCCTCGCCCCAAAAGGAATATGTTTTGCCGTTTGGAAGCACGGAACCAAAAAAGAGGCGCATCAGCGAAAAAAGCCCCGGGTCCCAGCCGACGGAAACGACGGAGGCATGGCTCCCCGCTTTTGCCGCCGCGTCCATAGCCGAAAGGTAATCGGGGATTTTTGCGTGCGTGTCAAAGCTGTCCACCGTGTTGAACATTTTGGCAAATGCCGGGCCTTGCTGCGGCAAGTCCTGCGCCGAGCCGCCGCACAAAATCATCACGTCGATTTTATCGCGCCAGTCTGCCGCGTCGTCTACGTGCACCACCGGCACATCGGACTGGATTTTTAGCGCGCCCGGCGGTTTTCTGCGCGTAAAAACCGCCGCCAATTCCATGTCGGGGTTTTGGGCGATGTTAAGCTCGACGCCGCGCCCTAAGTTCCCGTACCCGCAGATACCTATCTTTATAAGTTCTTTTTTCATAACAACTATTATTCTAGCACATTTTAAACGCCGCGTCAAATGACAGGCGCCGCCAATGTCCTAATATGATTGAATGGACAAATAACGGGTAGTAATACCGCGGTTATTGGTCGACGTCGGGCGGTTCTACATGGCTTATCCCGTCTTCTTGGTCAAACCCGCTCAGCGAATTCATGCCACCGTCAAAAGCGTCTATGATGAGGTATTCACCGTACAAATCGTAGTACAGGGGGGGGGTATCGGCACTAAACCGCACAAGAACGCGGAAATTTTTATCGCCGTTCCCGCAATCCTCGTTAAAAACGATGCAGCCGTTCACGGTTTGGTACGTTCCGGAGCATTCAAAACCCCGCCCCTTGACGCGGTACCGCCCGTCACTTGAGAATTCGTACAGGTTCTCGTACGTCCCCCGGCTTTGGCGGAATGCCAACCGGTTTTCGATTTCAACCGGAACGACGCACTGCCGCAGGTATTGTTCGGTTAAATTATATTCGATGACCGCGCGTACCAGTGCCTCGCAAAAGCGGCTCTCAAATTCCGCGCAATAGTTTTTAAAATTTTCAATACCGTGCTCCGGCTTGCCGTCGCAGAACGCGGCGTACAGCAGTTTTAAGTCGTTAGGAGAAATAAAAATATCGTCGGCGTTATACAAAAATTCAAGCGCCTTAGAGCCCATGACCGTCGTGCCGTTATCGTAAGAATTTTTTTTAGCTAAGCTATAGGCCTCGTTAAGCAGCAGACAATGCATCAGCTCGTGCACGGCGACCGCTTTTTCACCCGAGCGCAATACGATGCGGCAATCCGTAAGAGCGCGCGCGCGTTGGCGGACAATGTAATACGGATACGAGCTTACGTGCGCCGTCCCCAGCGCTTTATTATTCTTTCTTTGTTCCGCCCGCACGTAGATTTTAGCTCCGGCGCTCCGCATCGGGCTTTCGGTCACCATAAAGTAATACGCGTCGGAGATGCGGGAGAAAACTTGCGCGTTTAAAAACTCTGCCGCCGCATAGAAACTGTTTTTTTGCGTGGCGGACAGGCTCCTATCCAGCACAATATTGACCATTCCGCCGGGAGGGGGTTCAAGGCGCTGAACGGTACGGTAACCGTATACAAAATGCCGCCAGTATAAGTAGCTGTCGTCCGCGTTTAATTCTGCGGCGGTTTTTTGAACGCCGCTAAAGGACGGCAACGGAGAGCTTTGCGCGATAACCGCCTCGTAAGCCCCCAATAAGAGCAGCAAAACAAGCGCGGCCACGCAAAAAAACAGACCCGATTTCCGTCTTTTATAGCGGATTCCGGCTTTGCTTTCGGGCTCTAGCAGCTTGAGGCGGGCGGACATAGGGGTAGTATAGCACAAAGAAAGTGAAAAGTAAAGTGGCCTTACGGTGTGAGGTTCAACGTTTTATCAAACAGCGCGGAGCTGAAGTAAAAATCCGGCACCTTGCCTACCAGCACGCTTTCGGTAACGGGAATGTGCGTCGTGGAGGACACGCGCCCGGTAAAACCCGGCAAAATATACGTGACATCGGCGCGAACCCGCAAAAATATCCGGTGCAGCGTTTGATTGATGCCGGCGGAGGTAAACTCGGACAATACCTCGGTGGAAACGATACCGATCGGCTTTGCGCGCAGCGTTACCGGCGGCCCGGCCCCTGCCAAAAATGTGAGCCCGGACAACGTGCCCAAAGGCACGCGGATATTTATTACCTCCGCACCGGACACGTTTGCCTGCGCCCTCGCGGCCGTAGTACGAACCAGGACGTGAATGAGCGTGGAATTTGCCTGCAGTAGGGCGATGTTGCCGTCCGCGTCAAGGGTGATTTGGATTAAATCGTTGTACGAATACGCATCGGTAACCGTTTCCGCTGCCGCCCGCCCGACCGACGAGGTCGCCACCTTGCGCGTTTCTTCTTCGGCGACACGCCTGACAATCGGGATGATATTAAAAACATAATGCGCCGCGCTGAGGGCCGCGACAAGCAAAAAGGCTGCCGCTATCATTACAAGCAGCCGTCTTTTTTTCTTCCGTTTTTGTTTTTTACCGATGACGCGGCAATAGTCCATGTATAGTTGTATATATGCGCAAGAAGCCGAAAGTTGAACCGTTCTGCGCGGGATTTGCAAGGAGTACCGAGAGGGTCGGGGTTCGGGGTTCGGGATTCGGGATTCGGGATTCGGGGTTAACGAATTAGGAATTAGGAGTGAGGAGTGAGGAGTGAGGAGTGAGGAGTGAGGAATGGCGGATGGATTGGTTACATTCTTTCCCGTAGGGGTCGATGCCCTCATCGACCCGCCCGCCGTTGTGCGAGGAAAAAGCCTTGCCGGGGGGAGGTGTCGGGGGGACGGGGACGCTGATTCAAAAATGCAAGATTTTTGAACCCTATCGGGCACTTCGCTGCGCTCGTGTCATCGTAAACCCGTCCCCGGGCAGAGCCGTAACCAAGGGATACCGATTACCCGTAGGGGTCGCACTCCCGTGCGACCCGCCGAAACAAACAATTTTAATAAGGTGCGGGACGATGAGGGCATCGTCCCCTACGGAATTCTAATGCAAAAAAACGAGGGCTGCTTCGCGGTAAAACGCGAAACAGCCCTCGAAAGGAATGTTACTTAACTTACAACTACTTAATCAAATACGGCAATTTGCCTTGCTCGAATACCCATTGGGCGCCGAAGCCCGCCGTTGCGAAATCGGAGAACTTTATCGCGGTCGAGAAGATCGCCAAACAGCCCGCCGCCGGGGTGAGGACAATGTTAGCCTGCACCGCCGTTGCCAAAGCAAACTCATCCGGTTGCGCCGGCGAAAGGTTGTCTGCGACTACCATGCACTTTTCCATCACCGCAGCCGCGCCTTGGTTCCATCCGCAGATGCCCCAGGTATACGAATTGCCAAAAGCATCGGTTCCGTTTTGGTTATCCTGTGCGTTTGTGATGCAATTACGGATGGTGCCGTTGTTGATGCCGGCAATCATGCCGCCCGGGCAATCGAGGCCGTACCACCATGTATCGTTGGTAATTTTACCGGATACATAGCAATTTTCAATCAGCCCGGTGTTCTTGCCGCAAATACCGCCGATAAACTTGTGCCCGAGCACCTGAATATCGATAACGTTAAGGTTTCTGATAACCGCGGTAGTTTTCAAACCGACAAATATTCCGTATGAACCATATTCTCTGGTCGGTCTGCCGGCCACGGGATTCAGAGGATCTTCGACCGTCACGGTGCTGACGTCCACCATTGCCGCGGCGTTTTTAGTCCAGTCAATTTCGATGTTTTTAAGCGCAAATCCCCTTCCGTCCAGTGTGCCTCCGAAATTTTCAGCCGGAGGAGCGAATGACACGTCAGGTTTGCCAAGCGGCGTGAACTGCGTCCCGGCAAAATCAATATCCTGCGTCAGGTGGAAGTTGCCGTTCCAGTTGCTTTTGATGAGGTCCGAAAAATCCTGGGGGGTGGAAATCGGCGTGCTGAGGGTAGCCGCATCCTTTACCCAAACCGAAACCTTGCCGATCCCGGCCGCGCCCGTGGCAACCGCAAACGCGTAGCCGGGAGCCACCGCCGTTATGAGACCGCTGGCGGCGTCAACCGTCGCAACCGAAGCGTCAGAGGAAGCCCACGTTACCGCGCCGCCGCCCGTTACCGTAGCCGAATCGGTCGCGCCGATAGAATCAAATACGACCGCATACTTAGAAAGCGGCAAGGTCCACCCGGGAGGGCTGACCGTCACCGTGCAAGTCCCTTGAGCCTCCGCGCCGTTTACCGTGGCTTTTGCGGTGATGATTGCCGTACCCTCGGACACGCCCGTTACCTCGCCCGTGGCCGAAACCGTCGCGTTCGCGGAGCTGCTCGTCCAGGTGACGGCCGTTCCTGCGGGAATCCCTGCCGTCGAAAGCTGTTGCTTCTGCCCAATATTCAACGTTGCGGTCGCGGGAGTCACCGTGAGCTTAGGCGCGCCAACCGTAACGGTGCAGGTTTTGGTGTAATTTGAACCGCCTACCGTAATCGTTGCGATAACGTTAGCCGTGCCGCTCTTGACGCCGGTGATCGTCACCGAATTGCCGTTGGGCACAATCGAAACCGTAGAGGAGTCGCTTGATGTCCAGGTTACAGTGGCACCGACTGCGTTTACCGGTGTGGCGCTAATCGTGTCCGAAGCGCCGAGATCGAGCGCCGCAGTGGTTTTACTCAGTGTGATGCTCGGGTCGTTCGAGTTTCCTGTGCCCTCCGTCCACTTTGCATACAGCGTCATGCTTGCCGAGACCGGCAGGCTGAAGTCGTACTTTGTGACGCAACCTTGGTCCAAATACCAGCCCTCCAACACGTAGCCGGATCTTGTGACGGTTTTGGCATCGACTGTCCGGCCGTCGACCACCTTTACCGACGTCACTCTGGGAGCGCCCTCATAGTTTTGGTCAAAACTGACCGTATACTTGCTCCCCCCGCCGCCGCACGCCGTAAGCGCAAGACCGAGCGCTAACGCCAATACCAGCGTGAGCGCTACCCACTTGAATTTTTTCATTGTGATTTATCTCCTTGATTTTTGATTACTAACTTAAGGTTCTGCCAAAGAATGACGTGTCGTATTTTTCGCCGCCGCCGTACATTTCTTCGTACCACCACGCGTTTGCCAAAGCATATAAATTTTGCTTGGTCGCGCGGCGCATCAATGCATTGATGGTCGCGTCGTTGGTCGGAGCCGCGGCTCCGCCGCTACCCTGATTCCACGGGCCGTTGCTGCCTATCCACAGGCTGTTCATGGCCCTCATGGCCGTACGGATATTCATGTGGTCGCTCGCATCGCCGTACCAACCGCAATAGTCCGTACAGATAGCGCCCCTAAAGCCCCATTCGCCCCACACGATGTTGTTCTGCAACGCCGCGCTTCCGCCGGTCCAAACCGCCCCGAGGAAGTTAAAGGAATTCATAATACCCGACGCATGGCCTCTAACCACCGCCAATTCAAACGGCTTTAGATAAATTTCGCGGAGCGCTTGCTCGCTCATCCAGGTCCTGAGGCCGCCGCGGCTGGTTTCCGTTTCGTTTGCCACAAAGTGCTTTACGTAAACGTACACACCGTTTACGATGACCGCGCGCGAAATATCGGCGCTCATCATTCCGGCAATGTGAGGGTCTTCGGAAAAGTATTCAAAGTTTCTGCCGCCGAACGCGCTCCGGTGCATATTGGTTGCCGGGGCATACCAGCCGCCGACGCCGCCCGCTCTTCCTTCCCTACCGATTGCCAAGCCAAAGTTGTAAGCAAGCTTATGGGACCAAGTCTGGGCGATTACCGTTTCGACGGGGAACATGGTCGCATTCGGAACATTAGGGCCCATACCGCCATATCCGCTGGGGCCGTCCTTATCCGACATTTGGGGCTTGCCGATGGAACCTATGTTGCGCGTAAAGTAATTGCCGTCGGAAACGAACCTGCGTTGTTCGTCTAGGGTAGTCCGGTCAAGCAAGGTGTCCCATACCGGGCTGTCCCAATTGGCGCCGGCCTCTAAGCCCATCGCCGTCAATTTGTTCCCGCTCATAATCGTAGCGCCGTTGCTTACGCCGTTGACCGTATTTTTTGCCGTCGGCCTTGTAAAGACTGCGCTGCCCTCAATAGCAAACGCCGTGCTGTTCCAATTCAGCGTCCCGTTCTGCGAGCTTGCGTCAATCGGGACGGGGATATTGTTACCAGGCCCTTGCGCGCTGCTGTTAGGAAGGCTATAGCCAAGCCCGCTCCGTGTCATTCTGACGGGCTGCGTAAAAGGCGTCGAACCGTAACGCGACATGAACGGAATCTTGTTGCTCGCCGTTGCACCGCCGCCGGTTGTGCCGACCACCTCGTTGTTTCCGAGCGAGCCGTCAATCGGGATGCCGAAGTAATACTTGTTTGCGGCTTTGTCGGCGTCCGTATTGGTAAAGTAATTGCGCGGTTGTGCCAAGGGACGGGTGTTGTTCGCCAAATCCTTAAAAGTCCTGTCGTAGTCTAACTTTGAGCCCGTGCACGTATACGTAATTACGCCGGCGGTAGCACCCGCGCCCGCTGCGTCTGTTTTGATAGTATGCGAGTCTGTTTGCAGTTTTATTTGATAACTGCCGGAATCCAGCTCGTATCCCGAAAAACCGTTCTTGTTGGCGTCATAGCAGTCATACGATGCAAAATCATACGCCTCAAAATCCAAAGCCAGGGTTTCGGTTTGCCCCGGAGCCAACAGACCCGTTTTGGCGTAAGATACCAGCACCACATGCGGTTTTTCTATACCGGGAACCAGCGGGTCGGCCGGCGCCGTAACATACACCTGCACCACGTCCTGACCCGGTAACGTGCCCGTGTTTTTGACATCCACCTGAATCTGGAAGGAGGTATTCATCGCAATCGCCGTGTTGGCTGCGGGCTCAACCTTTTTAACGGTCCAATCAAATTTGGTATTGCTAAGGCCGAACCCGAACGGATAAACTACCTCGTTTTCATAGACGATTTTACCGTCCTTTGCCGCGGTTTCGTAATAACGGTAACCGACATAAATGTCCTCGCGGTATTCCATATGGTTGTTCCCGCCGGTGTTAACGACGCCCAACCGTACCGAGTTGTTAAAGGACGGGTCTTTGCTCAGGTTCTTCGGATACGTGTCAACCGTCCTGCCGCTTGCATAAGCCGCGCCGTTGAGGATTTTACGTACGCCGAGCGCGCCGACGCCGCCGGGAGCGCCCACCTGCAACACCGCGTCAATCCCGTAGGCCGGGTTGTCTAAAAAGTCAAGCTGGAACACGTTGCAGGTGTTCATAATCAGAATCACCTTACTAAATTTAGCCGTACCGATTTGCGTGAGAAGCGTTTCCTCTTGCGTGGACAGCTGCAGGTAGTGGCGATCTCTAACCTGTGTATTTGAGGGAGCGGCTCCGCTGCCTGCCGCGCTTTGCACATATTGGTAATCTCTGGGCAGATCCAGCGACTCGCCGCCTTGCCTGCCGATTACCACAACGGCAACGTCGGAATGCGTCCTCGCGCGGGTCATCACATCGGCAGAAATCGTCGGCTCGCACAGGTTGAAATGCCTATCATACTGGTTTGCGTCGATACCGCTGGCCGGACGGTTGTTTCTAAAGTTTTGGCTGAGCGTAAATAATTCCTCATGGACCGCAAACGCCGGGCCGAATTCGCCGGAATTCGGGTATGCGGCCTTTAAGCTTGCCTCGGTGTCCGTCAGCGCCGCCCTCAGCTTTTTAGCGCCGGCACTGCTGCCGCCGCCCGAGCCCGTTCCGCCCAAAACCCAGCCGGCGTCGGACGCGGACCAGCCAAAGACGGAAAGCTTGGTTTCGCCCGCGGCGACATCCAACGGAATTATGTTGTTGTTGGTACCGTTTTTAAGTAAAACGATGCCTTCCGTCGCAAGGGCTTGGCTTAACTCGTTTTTAAACAGCGGGTTATCTACCGAGGTAGGCGTCGGCTTGGGATACTTTTGACCCGGATCGCTTTGATTCGGGTTATTGGGATCCGGGTTTTCGGGGTTACCCTGACTTGCCGTGCCGACCTTTCCGCTTACAATCGAGAAGTCTACAGCATTGCTCCAGTCCGAGTTCTTGTATTCCTTGCTTTTTGCGTCGGGTACCGCCCGGACAAGCATTCTGTGAGCGCCGTCGTCCAACTTAGAAACGTCAACCGATGTTCCGGTTGAGGACTGAGTCTTGCTGTCAATCATGACATCATATTCGGCTGCATTCTGAACACTGCTCCATGCAATCGAGGTATCACCCGTAACGGGCACCGTAATCACCGGCTTAGCTAAAGCTGTCTGTTTGACAACTTTTGTCGGGCCGCACGCGCCCGCCACCATGACGGTTGCCACCAGCAATGCCATGATAAGCACACCTAGTTTTGTCTTTTTCATTGCAATTCTTCTCCTTGAAAATTTACTTTGTTAAAATATACAAAAGCGACACCATAATGTTGCATACATTACGGTACCGCAATATGTACTAATCCTTTTGTGCTTTTTTGAAAAATATGCCCTTGAAAAAAGCAATTCCTGAAAACACCGCAGCCGCGAAAAATACCCCGACGAGCGGCATGACGGTCCAATAAAACCAATAATACCACTGGCCAAAACCGGGAGCGGGCAATTGGATTCCGCCATTGCCAAAATCCTTGAGGAGCGGGTTGAATTCTGTGTCAAGCCCGCCCTTGACGCCAATCGGTTTTTGCGTAGCGGAATCCAAAATGGGGCTTGGGAGCTTGTTGGCGGCAAGCACACAAGCGACAATTAAAAGCGTTAAAAACAATACGGCGGAGATGCCAAAGCAGGTCCAGGTGGTGATTTTCATAGACTTTTGACTCATTTTGCCGGAAATTGTAAGAGCGCTGAACAGGTATTTGAGGGCAACCGCAATCAAAACCGCAACCAAAATCACTACGAGAATCAGATTGACTATCAGGGCGAGCGGCACACCGGTTGCGCTTGAGACGGTAATGTACGGCTGGCGGACGAGAATCCATCCGTCGGATCGCACATTGTGCGTATAGCTGTCGTAAACCGAGGCGGAAGTGTCGGGGTCTAACAAATAGTCCAGCGTCATATTCGCCAAAGCAAAAAGTACCACCATTACAATCAAGAACAAGCCCAACCCGCTTGCCCTAATGATAGCGCCTTTTTTTGAAAGGCCGATTTTACCCAAAAACTTATCCAAAAATCTATCCTCTTTAAAATTATTTTTGAAAACTCTCTCGATATCCCTGAATGACAAAAGCAGTATAGCACGCCGCTTGCCGCGCTGTCAACAAAAAAATACTAAAAAACTATATTATTATCACGCGTCAAGCGAACTTGTCGGGGGGCCCGTCCCCCGGGAACCTCTAATTAGCCTTGACGATGCGCTTCACTTATGAAAAACCGCTCTGCCAAATCGTAGGGGTCGATGCCCTCATCGACCCGCACCATATAAAAACTGCGTTTTTTAAGCGTTTTTTAAGCAGTTCGGGTCGATGTGGGCATCGACCCCTACGAATGGAAGGTTTGCTAACTTTTTCCCGTTTTGAAAACAAAAACTAAATAAAAGATCCCCCCCCCCCCGACATAGGTTTTACCCGATTAAATCCGAAAGTTCTATGTACCCAAGCTTTTTGCGATCCTTATACACGCGCATGTTGCCCGCCGAAACCTCGTCGATGAGCGCAACCTCGCCGTTTACGAGCCCCGCCTCGACCTTGATGTCGATAAGCTCTAAGCCGCGAGCGGCTAAATCGTCACGGACGATGCCGCACACCTTTTTGACCAGCGCCTCGATTTCGGCAAGTTGCGCCGCTGTGGCAAGCCCCAGCGCCTCGATAATCCCGGGCGTCGCAGGCGGATCGTCGCGGGCGTCGTCTTTGAGGGTAATCTCGTAAACGGCGTCAAGCTTTGCCCCCTCCGCGATATAGCCGCCAAAGCGCCGCACAAAGCTGCCGGCCGCCTCGTACCGTACGACGAACTCAAGGCCGTTGCCGAATAATTGAACGGCTTTGACGGTCATTTCGTTGGCCGCTAAATTACTCGAAACATAGTGCGTCTTTATGCCGAGTTTTTTAAACAGCTCAAAATAGTAGGTGGTCATTTTGAGCGCGGCGGAGCCGACGCCGGCTTTTTCGCCGATGACTTGATTGCCGCCGGGATCCGATTCCCCCGTTGCGGCATGCCCCGTTACGGCATCCTTGAATTTTAACAGGATGTTGCCGTCCGGGAGGCGGTAAACGTCTTTGGTCTTTCCTACTTTAATAAATTCCATGGTTGAATGCGTCCTTTTATGTTATTTTGAGGCCTGTATGAAGGTTGGGCGTTAAAAGCGAATAGCGAATAGCGAATAGCGAATAGCGAATAGCGGCGGATGATTTTTTGAACGAAAACAAAAACCGAAAAACGAATAACGGCGGATGATTATGTTACGTATCATATAATATTTTTTGCGGCTTGTCCAGCAATTTTTTATACCGTTTTATTATGGAATGTTATGTGCTGGTTATGAGTCTGTATCCCTTTTTCGCAGTCGTGTTCGACGTTTTTTGTTTTTCAACATAATGAAATTGTTGACTACGTAAATATTCGTAGGGGTCGCCGTCCCCGGCGACCCGAAAAACCGTGTTTATTCCGGCGGGTCGCCGGGGACGGCGACCCCTACGGGTAATCCTAAATTATCTCGTTTTTCGTTATTCGTTATTCGTTCTTTAAACTCCTCGTCGCCCAAAATCGTTTTGCCGAGTTTTTTCGCTTTACTAAGCTTAGCGCCGGCGTCCGCGCCCGCAATGACATAATCGGTGTCTTGCGTGACCGAACTTAAAACCTCCGCACCGGCTTTTTCAAGCATTTGAGCCGCTTGGCGGCGCGGGATGGAAATCGTGCCGGTAAGGACAACCTTTTTGCCCGCAAAAAACCCGCTTGAGGCGGCGCGTTCTGTGTATACGGGGTCGATTCCGGCGGCTTTAAGACGCGCAATCTCGTCGGCGTTTTCGGCAAAAAACCGCACGACGGACTCCGCCATCACGCCGCCGAATTCGGGAATCTCCGCGAGCCGCTCCTGCAATGCGGCCGCCAAAGCAGGAATGCTTTTAAACGTCTTTGCTAAATCGAGAGCCGATTTTTTGCCGATGTTGGGAATGCCGAGCGCGACGATAAAATGCGCAAGGTCTGCTTCCTTGCTTTTTTCGACCGCCGCAAGAAAATTGGCGGTTTTTTGGTTTTTAAAACCGTCTAACCGCTCTAAATCTTCACGCCGGGCGTGGTAAAAATCGGACGGGACGCGAAAATTCAGTTGGTTGTACAGCAGCTCGGCCGTTTTTTCGCTGACGCCCTCGATGTTCATCCCCTCGTCGCAGGCAAAGTACGCAAGACGGCCGATGATGCGCGGCGGGCAGTCGGGGTTTTGGCAGTAGAGGTGCGCGCCGATTTCGACTGCATCGAAACCGCACGCGGGGCATACCGAGGGCGGCACGATGTCTCGGGATTCGGGGTTCGGGAGTCGGGGTTCGGGACTTCTGGAGTGAGGAGTGAGGAGTGAGGAGTGAGGAACGGTGGAGGAAACGCTTCGTGTCGAATCCTTTTTTTTATGCTCTAAACTCAGGCTTCCGGACGTCCGATTAACCCCTCGTTCCTCGTTTCTAACTCCTAACTCCTCACTCGTCCCCCGTTCCTCACTCCTAACTCCTAACTCCTCACTTTCCTGATCACTGATCACTGACCACTGATCACTGTTACTGTCCTCCGCGACGCCTAAAATTTCGGGGATGACGTCGCCGCTGCGCCGGATAAACACGCGGGAGCCGATTTTTACTTTTTTACGCGCGATGTCGGCGGCGTTGTTGAGGGTGGCGCGCGAAACGGTAACTCCGCCTAAGTTCACGGGTTCTAACAAGGCAAGCGGCGTCAGTTTTCCCGTGCGGCCGACCTGCCAAACCACGTCCGCTACGCGCGTGGTTGTTTCTTCCGCCTCGAACTTAAAGGCCATCGCCCACTTGGGGAATTTGTCCGTAAAGCCAAGGCGTTTGCGTAAGGCGTAGTCGTTTACTTTTATCACCATGCCGTCGATGAGAAAGTCAAGCTTAGCGCGGTCAATTTTTTGAATTTCGGCAATTAAAGCTTGGGGGTCGGAGGTGCGGAACAGCTTTGCCGTGCGGAAGCGGTTGCGGCGCAGGAATTCGACGGCCTCGGTTTGGGAATTTATGGGGGGATGGGGGATGGGGGATGGGGATTCGGGTCTGCTATGAGGACTAGCATTTTCACAACTCCCCTGCCGTACCGGGGGGAAGTGTCGGGGGGACAGGGACGGAGATTCAAAAAGGCAAGCTTTTTGAACCCTATCGGGCACTTCGCGCTTCGCGCTTGTGTCACCGTACCCGTCCCCGGGCAGAGCCGCATCCCAGCCTTCGCTTTTTACTATTCGCTCTTTGCTATGCGCTAAATCGGAATCATCCCCCACGGATAATCCATCCCCTGACCCTTCGCCAACATAGTTGACATGATAAAACACCACGTCCAAATTGCGCGCCCGGGTTACCTTGGGGTCTAAATTGCGAATCGCGCCCGCCACGCCGTTGCGCGGGTTTTTGAGCGGCTCTCGCTTATCATCGGGGTTTTGTGCGATTTTGCGATTGTAGGCTTCGAACGCAGAAAGGCGCATAATGCCCTCGCCCTGCACCTCTAAAAAGCCCTTGTAGCCAATGGAAAGCGGAACGGAACGAATGGTTTTGACCTGCTCCGTCACGTCCTCGCCGATGACTCCGTTACCGCGCGTCGCCGCTTTTTGCAGCATCCCGCCGTCGTATGTCAGGCATAGCGTAAGGCCGTCGAGTTTATATTCTACTGTAAAATAGACCGGTGGACGGTTCGAATGCGAGTCCGACGGCATATCAAGAAACGACAGCTGCGAACTATCCTCCGGCGGCGAGTTTTGATCCGCAAACTTGATTATTTTATCAAGCCATGCCCGCAAGTCCTCAAAATTATTGCACTTATCCAAGCTGTACAGCCGAGAGCGGTGTTTGTGCTCTTTAAAGCCCTTCAGCGGCTCACCGCCCACCTTTAGCGTCGGAGAATCGTGTAAAATTACGCCCGTATTTGTTTCGAGCGCAACTAATTCGTCGTACAACGCATCATATTCTTTGTCGGACACCGTCGGGTTGTCCAACACATAGTATTCGTATGCGTAACGGTTTAAGAGGGATACAAGGCGGGTCATTTGATCCATGGATTTGCAAAATACAAAATATAAAATATAAAATATAAATTAGAGATGATTGCTGTTTAGAATATTACGTTATGGTTCGCATTTGAATTTAGTCATTAATTTATATTTTATATTTTATATTTATCCTCCTCCGCCACTGTCAACGGCGCGTAATTAAGAGATAAATTCAACCGGCCTACCTGCCCGAAATCTATTTCGGCGTAGCAATTGTCCGGAGTGCCGGAAACGGACGCGATGATACCGACGCCGAATTTACGGTGAGAAACCCGCACCCCGACGCGGAATTCCGAGACAGGTACCACGTTGTTACGCAGGGGGAGCTGCGGGTTTTTGAAAGACGCGGCGCCCGCGTTCGATAAATAGCCGTCGCTTACGGCGGGGGCAAGCCCCCGCCCTACGAAACCTTCCGCGCCCGACATTGCCTCTCTCCTGCCGTTCCTCCACCATTCCTCACTCCTAATTCCTAATTCCTCATTCTTCCTATACCCCATCTCCGCCAAAAAGCGGCTCGGCAGGGTGCGTTTTCGTTCGCCGTACAAAAAGCGCGTAGCAGCATAGGATAAAAACAGCCGCTCCTTGGCACGGGTAATTGCGACGTACATGAGGCGCCGTTCTTCTTCTAAATCGCTCTTAGAATCGATGCTGCGTGTAATCGGAAAAATACCGTCCTCTAGACCCGCGACAAACACGCACGGGAATTCGAGGCCCTTTGCGCTGTGCACCGTGGCGATATGAATGCAACCTTCTTCCAAGTCCAAATCGTCGGTATCGGAATACAGCGACACGTTTTGCAAGTATTCGTCAATCCCCGCCTGCGGGTTCTTTTTGACGTAATCCTGCATCGAATTTATAAGCTCTTTGATGTTTAAACGGCGGTTTTCGTTTTCCTCGGTGTCCTCTTCGTACACGGATTTTAGGTCTAAGAGCCGCACTAAGTATTTTGTGAATTCGTCCACGGGAATCGTGCCGGCCGCCTCGGAAAGACATTTGACAACGGCGGCGAACGGCTCGATTTTTTTGCACATATTTTTCGGCAAATCCGTATTTTGCGCGATTGTTGCAATCACGTCATAAAGCGATTTGCTTTCCACCAAGGAATAATTCACAAGTTGTTTAACGGCGACGTCGCCGATTCCCCTTTTGGGGAAGTTGATGACGCGCAAAATCGCCTCGTTGTCGGCGTGGTTGACGGTGAGGCGCAGATACGCCAAAATGTCCTTAATCTCCTTGCGCTCGTAGAATTTAAAGCCGCCGGTCACCTTGTAGGGGACGCCGTATTGGATGAATTTTTCCTCGAACGCACGCGTCAGGGCGTTTAGCCGCAGCAGCACCGCAAAGTCCGAGAGGCGCCGATTTTCGGAGCGCTGGAGCCGCAGCACCTTTTGCGCGACATATTCCGCTTCCTCCGATTCCGAGTCGGCCGTGTAAAGCTTTATGTCCTCGCCGTCGGGTTTCTCCGTCCACAACGTTTTTTTCATGCGGTTGTCGTTGTGCGCGATGACCTTGTTGGCAAGCTCGAGGATTTTTTTTGTGGAGCGGTAATTTTGCTCTAATTTATATAATTTGCAGCCGAAATCCTCAATATAGCTATGTAAATTCCCGATTTCCGCGCCACGCCACCCGTAGATGCTTTGATCCTCGTCGCCGACCGCCATCACGTTTTTGTGTTTGCCCGCCAGTATTTTCACCAGTCGGTACTGAACCGCGTTGGTGTCTTGGAACTCGTCTACGTGGATATAGCGGAATTTGTTTTGGTAATATTCCCGCGCCTCCTGGCTTGACGCCAGCATTAAATATGTTTTTGTGAGCAAATCGTCAAAGTCCAGCGCATTGGATTTTTTGAGCTCCTCTTGGTACGCCGCGTAAACGTCGCGGATAAGCTCCGCTTCTCTCTTATATTCGATTTCTTTAAAATATTCCTCGGACCCTTGATCCTTATTTTTCGCGTCACTAATAGACCACAGGATTGTTTTTAGCGATTCTTCGTCCTCGGGTGATATTTCCTTTAAGAGCTTTTTTACAAGCCGCTCTTTTTCCACCTCGCCGTAAATAGAAAAGTTCTTGTCATACCCGATTTTGTCCCCGAATCTTCGCAGCATGGAAACGCACATCGAGTGAAACGTAGAAACCCACACGCCGCTGCCGTGCGCGTCCAGCATCCGCTCGACGCGCTCGCGCATCTCGTTCGCCGCCTTGTTGGTGAATGTAATCGCCAATATATGATACGGCGCAACACCCTTATCGTTGATTAAGTGCGCGATGCGGTGCGTGAGTAGCCGCGTTTTGCCGCTGCCGGCGCCGGCGGTCACCAAAAGCGCGCCCTCGGTATCGAGTACGGGCGCTAATTGGCTTTCATTCAGTTCTGACAAATCGAAACCCATGTTAAAGCACGCCGAACAAAAACAGTACCGCCGGAATCAGCAGGCTGAAAAGGGCGTTGCCGAGCACAAAATACGGCGAGGCCTTATCTACCGCCTTGCGTTTTAGCGCGGAGGCGATAAAGGCTTGACCCCACAAAAGCGCCCACATCGCCCACAGGTAGACAAAAATCCAAAGTGACGCGACAAAATACACGCAAGTATAGATGAAGTTGGCGATCGAAAAAAGGCTCATTAGCAGTGCAAACCAGCCGAACAGCGAAAAGTCCGTCAGTTCCTTATAGTGGTGGATGCCCAAGATGAAGAAGTTCAGCGCAAACGCCGCTCCGGCCGCCGCATTGGCGTAGGTGCCGACTTGGGTCATATCGAAGCCCGCAAAGCCGAGCCCCGCAAAGACGAGGCCGATGAGCGTGTTGACCGTCATAAAGCCCGCCGCAAGCAGGTTGATAAGACCCAGCGTTTTGCGGTCAAACGATTTAACAAAATAGCTTACGCCGTTTAAAAACAGCGCGATGCCCGCGAATAGCATGTTGAAACCTAATAGTCCCATGGCGTGTACCTCTTTATAAACTTCTTCTGTTTTCGGGATTCGGGATTCGCAAGCAGATTTCATCCTTATACGAATCCCGAAGCCCGAAGCCCGAATCCCGAAATATTTCATTTATCTTGCAACAATCGCCGCCGTCTCGTAAAGCTCCTTGTCAAAAACTTTTTTGAGCGCCAAGCCCTCGACGATGTCGATGTCGTAAAAGCGGTTGTCTTTGACGCCGATGATGCGGTTGCCGATGTCTTGATTTAAAAGCTTTACCGCGTACGCGCCCATATTGGTTCCTAGCAGCCGATCCATCATGCTCGGGTTGCCGCCGCGCTGAATGTAGCCGAGCACGGTGGTGCGCACGGGGATACCGGTTTTTTTCTCAATCACCGCCGCAATTTCGTCCACGTTCCCGGCGCCCTCGGCCAGCACGATAATCTCCGAATGCTTGCCGCGCACCTTGGCATCCAACAGCTTTCTGCAAATTTCTTTTAAGTCGACCGCCATTTCCGGCACTAAAATAATCTCGGCGCCGCCGCACATGCCGCAGTGCAGCGCGATGTCGCCGCAGTT
>WQYM01000028.1 GCA_009781235.1 Bacillota bacterium | reverse complement strand
GGATGCTATCGTGTTCATTTTGGAGGTGTCCGCCTTTTCTTTTTCGAGCCACTTGGCGTACAGCGTGGCGTTTTGGGTCGGCGCGAACGAGCTCTCCGCCCGCGTCGTGAGCCCGATATTGGTATACCAGCCCGCGAATAAATAACCGTACCTGGTGGGGTCGAGTGGCCAAGCCATCGGCGTCCCTTCGGTCACGGTGACGGGGCTTACCGCCGAGCCGCCGTTCGATTCAAAGGTTACGATATGGCGCCCGGCCCATTTGGCGTACAGCGTGGTATTTTGGTCAATATAGAGCGGAAATTCCGCTTTTTCGGCATAATTCGCGTCAAAATACCAGCCGTCCAGCGTGTAAAGAGAGGTATTATAGGCCGGCAATTGATTTGCGTTGATCGGTACGTCGTAATAACGGTCAAACGTCGTGGCTCCGGTCATCGGCACGCCGAGCGCATTAAGCGTCAGCCGGTATTGCTCATCCCACTTGGCGTACAGCGTATTCTCTCCGGTCAGCGCAAAGGGGAAGGTCACGCGGCTCCGCTCGTCAAAGTATTCATCCGTGTACCAGCCCGCGAACCGGAATCCCGCGCCGCGCGAAGGGTTACCCGGCATTTGGCCGGCGTTGATGTTGCCCGCCTCAAAGGTTCTCGGAGCGATGGTATTCCCCCCGTTCGTCTCAAACGTTATCGTAAACCGTACCTGCTCGATCCACCCGGCGTACAACGTAATGTTGCCGAGCACCGTGTAAGGGAAATTCACCTTGCTCTCCGGCGTGCATTCGTCCATTGTGTACCAGCCGAGGAGATTATAGTCGGGACGCGTGGAGGTGGGCTCCGTAGTGATTATTTGCCCTGCCTGCATATTGCGCACATTATTGTTGATATTGGTACCGTTTGCATTCGTGCCGCCTTGCGGGTCGAACGTCACCGTGACCGGCACCTGCGCAATCCACCCGGCATATAGCGTAATGCTTGCCGTTACCGTGTAGGGGAAAGTCACCTTGCTCTCCGGCGTGCACGCCTCGTCGGTATACCAACCGAGGAAGTTATATCCGGTGCGCCCGGATGTCGGCTGGGTGCCGATCTGCTGGTTCGGCTCCATCACCCTTACGTTGTTATTAATGTTGTTGCCGTTCGCGTTGGAGCCGCCGTTGGTCACAAACGTTACGACTACTTGCGCCGTTTCTTCCCACCCCGCGTACAGCGTGGCGTTTGCCTGAATCGTATAATTCGTAGCGACGCGGCTTTCCGCGTTGCACGCCGCATCCGTAAACCACCCGAGGAAACGGAAGCCGGGCTTTGAGATAGTCGGCAGGGTAACCTGCGTCCCCGGGTCGCGCACCACCATGTTTTGGTCGTTTACGTTTGTGCCGCCGTTGGTCTCAAACGTTATCGTGTACTGCACCCGCTCGACCCACTTGGCGTACAGCGTGACGCTTTTTTGAACCGTGTAGGGGAAGCTTACAAAATTGTCATCGGTGCATTCGGGGTCTAAGTACCAGCCCGCAAACGTATACCCGCCGCCGCGCGTTGCGTTCGGCTGCTGGTTGATCCGGCCGCCTGCGTCAACCGTTACCGCGTTTACGTTGTTCCCGCCCTGCGTGTCAAACGTCACGGTACAGCGCTCGACCCACTTGGCGTACAAAACGGTGTCGCTAAAGATGTTGTCTACGCTTGCCGGGCGCGTAAGCTCCTCGTCTAAAAACCATCCGCCGAAGACAAAGCCGTTGCGCGTAGGGTCTTGCGGCTTAGTGGCAACGCCTTCCTCGTCCGTAAGCAGCGGAGGAATATTTGAACCGCCGTTTGAGTCAAACGTTACGGTATAGCTCCCAAGCCAGCGTGTCCAAAGCTGCAGCGCCTTCTTGCCGAGCCAGGAGATTTTGCCTTCCTCGGAGGAAGCTTTTCGGTCAATTTCTTCGGGCTTGTCGGTAAACCGGTATCTAAACTCCTTGGTACATTCGGGCGAGGTGTACCACGCCAGGGTGTAGCCCTCGCGCACCGGAGCGCCGAGGAGGACACCTGTACGCAAATCGAACTTTTGCGTCACGGTTTTTTCCGCGCCGGACTCGTCGGTATAGGTGTAGGTTACGGTATAGGTGTTGGCACGGTCCTCGCCTATTTGCCACCGCAAATCCTCGGTGAGATACAAAATGACCAACACGGCGGTGATGATAACGGCCGCCGCGCCCGCGACAATCGCCGCGACAATCCCAAGCCTTTTGGAAACCTTTTTTACCTTGGCCGCTTTGCGCGCTTCCTCGCGCTCAATTTCATATTTCAGCCCCGTCATGCCGCCGGCGTTTTTAAGCGCGTCCTCTTTTGACTGCGCCTGCGTCTGCTCGCCTTGCCTTTTTTTGCAATAATGGCCGTACTCCGTTTCGAGCTTTACGCTTTCCTCCTCGGGAACCGTTTCGCGCGCGCGCCTTAGGTAGTTCGAGTATCGCAGCTCCGGGACGGTAAAATCCGTAAAATTGTTGGTATGAAATTTGACCATGCCAAAATGCGCCCGCCAGTCCTCGGGATATCTGCGCACCGCCTTTAAAAAGGCGTTTTTCGCCTCCTGCATCTCGCCCAAAAACATACGCGTCTCGGCGTACCCCAGCAGCGGCTCCAGCCCTTCGCTCTCTAAGGGCGGGGACGGGTTTGGCGGCGATTGAATTTCATCATCGTTAATTTCTTGCGGCATGAGGGATTCCTTTTATGAATGAAAAGTGACAAGTGACAAGTGTTTATCAACGAAAAACGAAAAACGAAAAACGAGGGATAAGAGTTTGCGGGTTCAAAGTATTCTTTCTTTTGTTCCCGTAGGGGTCGCACGGTGTGCGACCCGCCGGAATCAGCATTTTCCCTACGGTGCGGGTCGCACACCGTGCGACCCCTACGATTGGGTTTACGGACGCTCATGCTTTGCTGCTTCCCTTTCCCTTCCGTCGTTTTTCATTTTTCGTTTTTCGTTTTTCGTTTTGCATTATCCGTTCGGCAGCACCCCGGGGATAATATCAAATTTGGCGTACAGCTCCAAGTCTCCCGTGACCAAATGGGGAAGCGTCGGCGCGGGTATCTCGCATTCCTCGTCTAAAAACCAGCCGGCGAACGTGTGCCCCGAAAAGGTCATCTCCGGCCACGCTTCGATCTCTGAATCCCTTTCTACATACTGCGCGCGCTCGGCAATACCCTTTGCGCCTTCGGGATAGATGTACGTCACGGTGACAATCGGCACCCGAGGCTTCCACTTTGCGTGCAGCGTAACGTTTTCCTCCAAGACATACGGGAATTGTACGGGCGTCGCAAATCCCACGTCCTTAAACCAGCCGTCAAAGTCATGGCCGGGGCACGTGGGGTCAGTCGCGGGCTTTGCCATAGACGCGCCCTTGTCCAGCGTAACCGGGGGCACGGCCGAGCCCTCGCCCGTATCAAAGGTTGCCGTGATTTGCTGTACCCACTTGGCGTACAGCGTGAGATTTGAGGCCACGGCAACCGGGAACTCCGCTTTTGTCGTGCACGCGGCGTCGGCGCACCAGCCATCGAACCGGAATCCGGTGCGCGTCGGGTCTGCGGGCTTTAAAACGGCACCGCCCTCTTCGGCCGTGACCGGCTCTACGGGAGAACCCTCGAGGGAGTCAAAGGTAACGGTGCGCAGCAGAATCCACTTGGTCCACAGCTCAAACGCTTTTTCGGACGGCCTCTTGTCAAAATTATACCGCGAACCGGGGTTGCAGTCGGAGGAAAGGTACCACGCAAACACGAAGCCCGCGCGTTCCTCCGGTGCGTTTATCTTGTCGATTCCGTACTTAAACTTCCCCTTTACGGTGACGGTGGCGCCGCTTGCGTCGGTGTAACGGTACGTAAAGGAGTAGGTGTCGGCGGAATCCTTTGCGGCATTTTGCGAAACCAAAACCGCGATGACGACAACGACGATGACCACCGCCAAAGCCGCGCCCGCGATGATGCCGATTTTTTTAATCTTAGCGTCACTTTTGCGCTGCTCGCCCTCAATTTCGTTTTTAAACCGCTCCGCTCCGCCCGTTCTATAACGCTCCTCTTCCTTCTTTTTCTCCCGCTCCGCAGCCTCTTGCCGCTTTTGAACATAATGGCGGTATTCCGATTCCAGCCGCGCGCGGTCGGATTCGGGAACTTTTTCGCGCGCGCGCGCCAGCTCCTCGGCATACAACGCTTCGTCAGCCAAATAATCCGTAAAGTTTTCGGTATGAAATTTGACCATCCCAAACCATGCCCGCCAATCGTCGGGATACTTTTGCACCGCCGCCAAATATGCGGCTTCCGCCTCTTTTGTCTGCTTTAAAAACAATCGGTTTTCGGCGCGCGCCAGCAAGCCTTCCAGGCTTTCCGCCGGCGCATCGTTAGGGGTAGTATTTTTTGCCATATCCAAGCTTCTCCTTTTTTTGTTAAAATAACAAACTGCCCTCGTCTCCTTCAGCCGAACGAGGCGAAGCCGAAGTGAACGCCACGCAGTATTTGTTAATTTGCCCTATTTTTACATCATGCGGACGGGTAGGATTAGGTACATGAAGTCTTCGGCGGCGCCGGCGGGAATCACGACGCAGGGGGAAACGGAGTTGATGAATTTTACTACGATGTGATCGACGGCGATGTAACGCAAGAGCTCCGTAAAATAGCGTGCGTTAAAAGCGATGGTAATATCAAGGCCGTCCAGGCGCACCGGGATTTTCTCGGTGATGTTGCCGATTTCGGAATTGGACTGAAGCTTAAGTATGTCTTCGCGGATGTCGAATTTAACCAAATTGTTCTTTTCGGACTTTGCCAGCAAAATCGCGCGTTCTAAGCCGTCCTCGAACAGCTCCTTGGGGATGGTGACGCTCGACTCAAAATTCTGCGGAATAATCTGCTTATAGTTTATGTAATCGCCGTCGAGTAGGCGCGTCGTAATCCTTGTGGCGTCGAGATTGACCAAAAGATAATTCTTCTGGATGGAAATTTCAACCGGGTCGGAAGAATCGTCTAAAAGCCTTGCAATCTCGTTTAAGCAGCGGCTGGGCACGACCGCGCTCATAAGGGCGGTCGTTTTTTCAATCGGCTTGACGCATTTGGCAAGCCGATAGCCGTCCAGCGCGACGCCGGTCACGCTGACGTCGCCGATCTCCAACAGCACGCCCTTTAACATCGGCCGCGCGTCGTCTTGCGAAACCGAAAACCCGATTTTATTAATCAGGTCTTTGAGTTCCGAGCGGATAATCGTAAACTTCTGCGCGCCGGTCAGCTCCTTGACCGGCGGGAATTCGGCCGGGTTAAAGCATTGCAAAAAGCCCTCCGAATCCGTATAGCGGATGCGGAGCCGGTTATCGGACAGCGAAAGCTCGATTTGCTCGTGGCTCAGCTTTTTGACGAACTCGAAAAATATGCGGCCGGGCACGACCGTTTCGCCCTCGATTTTGACGTCCGCCGGGAGGCTTTTTTCGATGGCGAGCTCTAAATCTGTCGCCGTCAGCGTGAGCGCCCCGTCCTCGGCTTTCAGCAAAATCCCCTCTAAGACGGGGTTGGTGGACTTTGCCGCCACAGCCTTAAAAACCTGGCCGACCGCCAAGCTTAAATCGTTTCCGTTGCATACTAGTTTCATAATACCATACGCTCCTTTTTTGAGAGTAGTGAGCATAGTATATCAGAAAACCCGGGCGTTGTCAAAAGATTAATGATAAATGATGAATGATAAATGATAAATTAGGGATAAGAGTTTGTGCGTATAAAAGCAAAATCTCTTGTTCCTGGGCTTTAATCCATCCATAATTTATCATTTATCATTCATCATTTATCATTTGCTTTATCACGCTCGCCATTTCCAACGCCGCAAGAGCCGCGTCGCTGCCCTTGTTGCCCGCCTTGGTGCCGGCGCGCTCGATGGCCTGCTCGATGTTTTCGCTGGTGATGACGCCGAAAATCACCGGGACGCCGGTTGCAAGCGAGACTTGCGCGACGCCCTTTGCCACCTCGGACGCCACCAAATCGTAATGGCTCGTGTTGCCGCGGATTACCGCGCCCAACGTGATTACCGCGTCGAATTTACGCGACTCGGCGGCTTTTTTGGCCACAAGCGGGATTTCAAACGCGCCGGGCACCCAAACGACTTCAATGTCGTCCTCCTTGACGCCGTGGCGCGTGAGCGTGTCTACCGCCCCGCCGATCAGCTTGGTTGTAATGAATTCATTAAACCTGCCGGCAACGATGCAGTACTTAGTGCCCTCCCCCAGTAGGAGGCCTTCAATTTTTTTCATGACCTTAAATATCTCCTTGTTTTATGATTCGCAATAAACAAAAAATATAAAATATAAAATATTGACGATTAAAATTCTAAACAATGCCCATCGCAAAATAATAATCCAAAATTTATATTTTATATTTCATATTTTATATTTCCCCAAGCAAATGCCCCATTTTCTCCCGCTTGCTTTTTAAATACGCCCGGTTCTCCTCCCCCGGCGGGATTTCGATGGGCATGCGCCCGACGATTTCGATGCCGAATTGCCCGAGCCCTTCGATCTTTTTGGGGTTGTTGGTTAATAAGCGGATTTTACTGACTCCGAGCTGTCGCAAAATTTCGGCGCCCACATCGTAGCTCCGCTCATCGCTTTTAAAGCCGAGCTTTAAGTTTGCTTCCACCGTATCCGCGCCCTCATCCTGCAAAGCGTACGCCCGCAGTTTGTTAATCAGCCCGATGCCGCGCCCCTCTTGCCGCAAGTACACCAGCACGCCGCGCCCTTCATATTCAATCATCCGGAGCGCGTTGGCGAGCTGGTCGCCGCAATCGCAGCGAAGCGAGCCAAAGCAGTCGCCCGTCAGGCATTCGGAATGCACACGCACGAGTATTGAGTTTTCAGTTGACAATTGGCAGTTTTCAGTTTTTCGGGATTCGGGGTTCGGGATTCGGGGCTCGGAATTCGGGGTTCGGGATTCGGGGCTCGGGGTTCGGGATTCGGGGCTCGGGGTTCGGGATTCGGGATTCGGGATGGTTACGTTCATTCCCGTAGGGGTCGATGCCCACATCGACCCGCCTTCCTGAATTTCTAACGGTTTTTGCGGGTCGAAGAGTAAATCAACCCCTGCGGCATGGTCTGTAACCGTCTCTGTTCCCTCGTTCCCACAGTCTTGGGCGCGATAAATCAGCGCCCCTACGGAAACATCCTTCCTTCCTAATTCCTCATTCCTAATTCCTACTTCTCCTAACCCCTTCACCAGCGCGATGTGGTGCTCCCCCGTGGCGTTGTTGGCAAAGCCGACGACTTCAAAATCGCCGAACTTTGTCGGGAGCCGAGCGCCGCACACCCTTTGGATGAGTGAACCGGGATGCGCGTCACTTTCATGCCTTCCGTAATCCAAGTGAGGAATTAGGAGTGAGGAGTGAGGAACGACGGATAAATTATCATCTGGCTCCTGACCCCTGACCCCTGGCTCCTTGCCCCTATTCATCCGATACGCAACCAAATCCCTTATCGAAATCAATTTTAAGCCGTGTCTTTTTGCAAAAATCCGCAATTCGGGGAGCCTTGCCATCGAGCCGTCTCGGTTCATAATCTCGCAAATCACGCCCGCAGGGTTTAGCCCCGCAAGCCTTGATAAATCCACAGCGGCCTCCGTATGTCCGGGACGCTCCAACACGCCGCCGGCCGCGGCTCTTAGCGGAAAGACATGACCGGGACGGCGAAAATCGACGGGCACGGCGTCCGGATTCAACACCGCCCGCATGGTGGCGGCGCGCTCGGCGGCCGAGATGCCCGTCGTAGAATCTTTGTAATCAATCGACACCGTAAAGGCGGTTTGGCGGGGGTCGGAATTGACGGGAGCCATCTGCGGAATTTCTAGCTCCTTAAGCCGTTCCTCACACAGCGGCATACACACAAGCCCGCGCCCCTCGGCGGCCATAAAATTAACGGCATCACACGTGACAAACTCTGCCGCCATGACAAGGTCACCCTCGTTTTCGCGGCTTTCGTCGTCAACCACCACCAGCATGCGGCCGGCGGCGATTTCTTTTATTGCATCGGGTATGGAACAAAACATGGAACCTCCTTAGGGAACGAAAAACAAATAACGAATAACGAAAAATGAAAAACGAGGGATAAGAGTTTGTGGGTTCAAAATATTCTTTGTTTTTTTCCAAATGACTATTATTGTATTCGAACACGCCGTTCCGTCCGACGTTTTTCGTTTTTCGTTTTTCGTTTAAAATCCTGCCTCGACTAATTTTTCTAAACTCAACGTTCCTTGTGTGTCTCTCTCTGCGGGTTTTAGTAAGAGTTTCTCCACATACTTGCCGATCATATCGCATTCGATATTGACGTTATTCCCGACCTTTGCGCCCCCGAGCGTCGTTGCCGAAAGGGTGTGGGGAATGGTCGAAACCTTAAAACAGCGGCTGTCGACGTACATGCACGTTAGGCTGGTTCCGTCGAGCGCAACCGAGCCCTTGTAAATTACGTAGCGCAAGATTTGCGGGGGCGCTTCGATTGTAAAAACCGCAGCGCCCGTGCCGTCACGCACGATTTGGGCGATGCGTCCCGTGCCGTCGATATGTCCGCTGACGATGTGGCCGCCAAACCTCGCATCGGCCCGCACGGCGCGCTCTAAATTCACTTTTGCGCCCGCAGCAATATCCTTCAGCGCCGTTTTTTCCGTCGTCTCGCGCATCACAAAAAAGCCGAGCGCGCCTGGGAAAACTTCGTCCACGGTCAAACAAACGCCGCTTACCGACACGCTGTCGCCGATGCGGGTTTCTTGCAGCACGGTTTTTGCAGAGATTCTAAGCTTTGCCGCGCCGCCGCTTTTTTGAACGGATACAACCGTCCCGATTTCTTCAATGATACCTGTAAACATATTTTACCTCAGTGCAGTAGTGAAATAGTGCAGTAGTGCAGTAGTTTTTGTTTTTTTGTAAGTCAACAGCACGCTTGGCAAGTGATTTCTGAGCACCCTTCACTACTGCACTATAGCACTACTGCACTACTGCACTAATGCACTTTCGATTACCACGTCCCCGCCGCACCGCCATACCCGCGTGTGCCGGAGCGGGAGCGCGCTTTCCATCTCGGCTATCCCGGCGCCGCCGAAAAACGTCGGGGCTCCCGCGCCGCCAATCAATTTGGGGGCGATGAACGTAACCAGTTTATCCACAATCCCTTCGCTTAATGCATGGGCGTTC
Organism: Bacillota bacterium; assembly: GCA_009781235.1. Taxonomy (GTDB): domain Bacteria; phylum Bacillota; class Clostridia; order Christensenellales; family Pumilibacteraceae; genus WRAP01. The sequence goes on along the minus strand of WQYM01000028.1, from coordinate 11,343 downwards.
AGCTCTCCGCCGCCCTCGAGTAAAACGCTGTCAATCCCCCGTCGCCCGAGCTCGGCTATTACGTCCGTAAGCCGGATTTTGCCGTCAATTGCGGGGAATTCCGGCACTTCCACTCCGATTTCCCTAAGCTTTTGCGCTTTTTCCGCATCTGCTCCCTGCGCCGCAACAATCAACGTTTTGCCCTCAGAACGCAGCAATTTCGCGTCTAATGGGATGCGTAGCCGTCCGTCCACAACGATTTTTGCCGGATTTTCTGTCACGGGGTCAGGCTTACTGACAGCGGCGCTGTCAGTAAGCCTGACCCCGTGACAGTTCTTTTTTGTCAGGGGGACGGATCCATTGACCACACCGTCTCCCTCCGGGCAAGCGTGGTCAATGGGTCCGTCCCCCTGACAACCTCTTGTCGAAAGCAGCGGGTCGTCGGCTAAAACGGTACCGATTCCGACCATGATTGCCGCATATCGTCGGCGCAGCCGGTGCACGTACGCCCGCGACGGCGCGGAGCTTATCCACTTAGAGCTGCCGGTAACCGACGCCGTTTTTCCGTCGAGCGTCACGGCGGATTTTAACAATACAAACGGCCGTCCGGTGGTGATAAATTTGATAAAAATCTCGTTGAGCCTTCTCGCCTCCGCCTCCAAAACTCCCGTCGTCACCTCGATTCCCGCTTCCCGCAGCCGCCCGTGCCCCTGCCCCGCCACCAAGGGGTTTGGATCCTCCATCGCCGACACCACCCGCTTCACGCCCGTCGCAATCAGCGCCTCGCAACACGGCGGCGTTTTGCCAAAATGAGCGCACGGCTCCAAGTTTACATAAACCGTCGCGCCCGCCGGGCTCTCGCTGCAAGAATTCAGCGCGGCCGCCTCCGCGTGCGGACCGCCGAAAAGCGCGTGAAACCCCTCGCCGATGACGCGTCCGTCTTTGACGACGACCGCGCCGACCAAGGGGTTGGGGTTCGCAAGCCCCGCGCCGCGTTCCGCAAGCATTAACGCGCGCCGCATGTAGATTGTATCGTTATGTTGTACTTTGGTTCTCATTTTGACAGTACTTTACGCGGGATTCGGGGTTCGGGGTTCGGGGGTTAGGTTACATTCTTTCCCGTAGGGTCGGAATTTTCGCAAAAATCAGCAAGCTATTTTGGGCGATAATTCCTAGGGCATAAAAAAACGCTCCCCGTATAGGAAGGAGCGTTTTACAAAAATACGAATGATTTAAAGCGGCAAAATGCGCCGCTCGCTTAAAAACCATACCTATTTCTTCCGGACTATACCGTCGATAAAGGAATTTCACCTTTTCAAAGCGTCGAGGATCTGCAAGGCGCCCGATGGGCCGCCCCCTACTCTTAGCTCTCGCGGACTGTCACCGCCGGTGGGGAATTACGCCCCGCCCCTAAGTATGAAAACAGTATAGCACGGTTTTTCGGGCATGGCAAGCGTTTTTGATTACTTTTTATTGTTCTGAACGGGCTAAAAACTAAACCGATTTCTTGGTGATAAAGATCAGATTAAAGTTTAAATCCTTGGTGATTTTGTTGCCAACCAGTTTTTGATAATCGGCATTGTCTCTAAAAGGATTCTTGTCGCTGTTGTTTTGCTCCTCAAACTCAAACGTCACGGAACCCCCGCCCTCGTACTCTATCCGGATATGCCGCGCGGAATTGTACGCCGGGAAAAAGAACACCAGCTCGTTAAGACTCGCTTCGTTGACAAATTCGTACAAGTTTTCCGCAGCGAAAATATCGGAGTTAGAGGTGTAATTATTCCGGTTAAACTTGAATTTTGTTACGTCTCTTGCACCCGTCACGGTCAGCTTGATACGGCTGGAGGCGCTGTACGCCTTGTAGACCAAACGCTTTGCCGTGGAGTCCTCTACCGGGCAGGTCGGAATCGCATCGGACGCTACCAGCAGGGGCACGGACTTCTCGCGGACACCCCGGTCGCCGTCCCACTTCATCGTAACGCCGGCGTCCGCGATTGTGTTGTACGCTTGCTGATCTGCCACCTCAAAGCGCGAATAGCCGGAATACACGTAATTGAACGCCGCCGCCCGGTGCACGTTGTCAAACGTCGGCGCGTTAGAGACAATCTTAGAATCGTACCCGCCCGAATACGCGGAAAACAGCAGCATGGACACGCCGGCAAACAGTGCGGCGATGATGATGCCGACGCGGTTTTGGTAATTCCACGGAACCTTTTCGGTCGAAATCTTTTTGCGCTTGACGGCCGTGAATTTGCCCTTCTTGGCGCGGTCTTCGACCATCTCGGTGACTTCCTCTTCGTAGCGCACGACACGCGAGGGGAACTTGTTAAACAACTTGTTGAGTGCCGGCTTTAGGTAATCCGCGTACGGCAGAATGACGCTTGCGGGCAGGGCGAACAGCAGAAGGAGCACCGGCAGCGTCAACAACGTCCCCAGCGTCGCGGCCAGCGAAAGCGTGGTAATGAGCAGCGGCATACAAAGCACGGCAGGCCAAACATACAAAAACAGCCGCTCGATGTCCTCGCCGAATTTTTTCTTATAGGACTTTTTAACCAGGGTGCTGAGCAACAAAACTACGCCTTGAAACAGCGCCAAAGCCACAAACGGAAGGCCAATCGCGGGCACGGCCAGCCCGGCGATAATCGCGATAAGGCCCGTAACCAGCACGCCGCCGCGCGCCAAATCCGGCCCCTTGACCAAAAACGCTTTCTTTAGAACCACGTACACGGCAACCATAATCGCGGCAAACACGACGGCCGCCGAAATAATGATGCCGGGCTTCATTAAATTAAACGCAACCATGGATTGGATGCCGATTACACCGAAGCCCGCGTTTAGCAGCAGCACCAAAAACGTTACGCCGTATACCACAACCAACGCGGCGGCAAGCGCCAGCACCTGTATCAGCGCGCCCGCCAGCGCTTTTACGGGGTTGAAGGCTTTTGTAAAATAATTGAGCACCAATGCTCCGGCCAAAAGCAAGAGGACGAGTACCGCCAACACAACCGCAACCGGCGCGGGAAGGGCTAGGGTAAAGGCATTATAATACGAAAAATAGGCCGCGGCGTCTCCCGATTTTCCGCCCGTACTCCCCGCCCAGCCGACAAAGCTGCCCATCGCCTCGGCGTGGGCGCGCACAACGTCGTTTGAGAGATTTTCAAGGCTGTCCCCGCTCGCCCGCTGGTTGCGCAACTTGCCGACATTGACAAAGCTTACGACGGGGGTATTCGTAACCCTGCCGTCCCGGTCACTTTTAAAAAGATTCGTCGGCGCGCCGTACGCGTCCTCGTAAAAATAATCGGCAAATGAATTCACTTGCCCGACGCCTACGGCCGTTGCCGCAGCGGCCGCCAAAGCTGCGGATTCGGAGAACGAAGCCGTCAACGGCCCGCCGTTTCCGAGCGAGTCAAACCGCGCCGCAAGCGTTACGCGTTCGCAGACGTTTTCAAAGCCCTTAAATTGGTTTAAAAACGTATGCAGGCCGACCGAGCGCTCGAGCCCCGCGTCCGCAAACACAAACAAAAAGTCGTTCTCAAAGGTCGGCGATGCGGCCGCCAATTTCTTGGCGTGCTCGATCATGACGCCGACAATCGCGGCGTTCGTCGCCTCCGCGCCGATGGCGTCGTACCGCGTCGTGATTAATACCGCGTCCGCATCCGACGATTTTTCCGCGGCGTGCGCCGCAATCGTTTTGGTTCCCGGGACAAACACGGCGATATTCCTCACGCGCTTTTCGACGTAAAACGCCTTGTCGTCTTTGCCCGCGTTCATCCGGTTGAGCGTTTCCGAGCTCGGGATACTGCCCCCGTTCGCGCCAAAAAGCGTGTTCGGGATAAACAGCGTCGGCAAAAGCCTTCCGTTCTCGTCCGCGACAATCTCGGCCGTGTCAAACCCGTCGTCGTCTACCGTCACGGTAGCGGCATGGATTGCGGTGGATTTGTTAAGCTCGTCGGAAATATAGCCGGCCGCGCGCGCCGCGCCTCCGCCCTCGCCGCTTTGATACAACGAATTGCGATCCTCATAGCCGGACAACGTTTTGGCGTGCGCCTTCACCGCGTTCATAAACGCGGCGCTTTCTTTTTGCGGAGCGAGAGAATAGTTCGCGCTTACAAAGCTAAATATGACGGCCAGCACTACGGCCAGGGCCATGACGGGATAGTAGATCTTCTTAAACGACTTCATTAGAATCCTCCGGGACGGGGCTGTTCAAATTACAAATTGCAAATTACAAATTATTGATTTATTTATTCGCAACGACTATTCTAACATATAATTTACGAAATTACAAACTTTTTTACACATGTTTTTATAAATACAGCCTGCAATTTAGGTGCAATTTATAATTTGTAAAAGCGGAAGCTTGTTTCCAACCCACAATGCATCCATAATTTGTAAATCGCAAATCGCAAATCGTAAATTTCCTCTCCGATACTTTGGCGAGCCGTTATTTTTTGCCGCCAAGCCGAATCTTTTCACAGAGATATTTGCTCCCCCACGCGAAAAATACGTCGATGACGATGCCCGCAAGCGCGACCAATACCGCGACGGCCGCATACCCGCCGGAAAAACGGCCGATAAAATCCGAAATCGGGAGTTCTTTAAACAGGATATCCGCCGTAAAAAATACCACCATAAACACGAGACTGAAAAACGCCGCCATCGCCGCTCCGCGCAAAGCCGACGTCATAACCTTGTCGTACCGGACGCGGCGCATAAAATACGCGAGCACGGAATACGGGGCAAACAAAAAAAGGTTGAAAAACGCGCCCGCGGACGAACCCATGATAAACGAGAGCGCCGAGGCCACGGCGATACACAAAAGGCCGTGGACAATTCCCGCTTTTTCAAAAACGATATAATACGCGACCGCCGCAAAGGTGAGCAGCGAAAACGTAAGCGGCAGCCACCGAGTAAACAAAATAAGCACGGCGGCGAGCGCGGCCCCGGTGGCGGCGACGGCTATTTTTTGTGATCTTCGGCTTTTCATGTTTTGGTACGAATCCCGATTCCCGGGAAATCGGTTCCGGCGGGTCGCCGGGGACGGCGACCCCTACTGGGAATCGGCATAACCCCGAATCCCTAGCCCCTAACCCCTATCCCCTGTCCTACCCGCAGCACATATGGCACAGACAATCCGTGCAAAGGTACGCCATGCAGCAGTGAAAACAATTCGGGCCGCGCGGGGGCTCCTCATAGCCGGGCGGGGGCTGCCCCGGCGCCCCTCCGAAGCCACGCGGGTCGGCGTTCGGGTTCCCGGTAATCGTTTTCATCCTCTCCAGCGCCAATGCGTACTTTTGATTAAAGGGATCCATTGAAACCGCTAATTCGAGTTGGGCTTTTGAGTCCGCAATCCATTCGCGCCGGTAAAAAATAATCGACTGTAAATAATGCCACTCCGCCGTGCGGTTTGCCTCGGCGTCCAAAAGCGCCTGCGCCTCGTCGAACTTACCCTGCTTAATAAGCTCGTCGATGTAGCCGTAACCGCTCCCGTACGCGGTGTTGCGGCGGTCGCTTTCAAGCTCGACGGAGATATCCTCCCACGCTTCCTCTAATTCCGACAATTTGGCGGCCGCGAGGTTTCCCGCCTCACCGGGCAAAAACCGCTCCTCTTGGTAGCGGTATTTAAGCTCTTGGTAGCGCGCCTCTAAGGCCGCGGCTCCGGCATCTTTGGGGAGACCTAGGGTTTGGTAGGGATTTTGCATAACATATCTCCGGGGTAGTGCAGCAGTGCAATAGTGCAGTAGTGATTGATATTTTTGATTGAGCGTAAATGAGAAATTGCATGGATATAGGGCTTTGTGGCAGAATTAAGCCTTCCTCCACTACTGCACTACTGCACTACAGCCGTGGTGGTTTTAGCTTCTTCTCGCTGCCAAGCAGCTCCTCGCATTTTGCGCGCAAGCCCTTGTACAGGATGTTTTGCACAAGCCCTCCGCCGCCCTTAAAGATGTGGCGCATATTGTTAAAGCTTTCAATCGCGCGGTTGACGCCGGATGCTAAAATAAAGGTAAGCGCTTCGCGGTTTTTTTGAATGAAGCCCGCACGGGTCGTAAAGCCGCCGTACGCCGCCAAAAACGGGTTGTACCGATTTTTCTTATGGTCCTCGCCCACATCGTCCAAAGCGTCGGCAAGGTAGACGAATTTTCCGACGTTGTAGGATAGAGCTTTCAGCTCAGTGGCCAGTGGCCAGTGGTCAGTGATCAGTGTGCGGTTTTGTTTTTCGTTGGCAATCCCACAATCTGAGACGAAAGACAAGGGGCTTGTAGCACCTGTCATTTTTTTATCTTCTTGACACTGGTCACTGACCACTGACCACTGACCACTGACCACCGGACACTCGCCCTCATGCTCCGTAAGTCGTTCTTTGCATTTCGTCGTACCAACAATATAAAGAGTCACTTCCGCCAGCATATTCGCAAAGCAGTCCGCGGCGCGGTCGGGGCTTTGACAATTCTCTTTTTCCAACGCGCGCAAATTATCGTACCACGTTTTGCAGGCGTTGTCAACCCCCGGCAATAGGGCAACCGCTTTTTTATACGGCTTTTTTAAAATCGCGCGCGCGAAACGCATTTTGGCGCCCTCGCGGTCGACGCACCCGTCCGCCGCCTTATAGTACGATAAAATGACGTTTGCCGCCGCTATTTTTTCACCAAGCCCGTTCGGCGAAACGTAAACCTTTTTTTTGAACGGATTTAAGACGCAGGCCTTTTTTTCGAACGCGTATTCGGCTCCCGTAAATTCGTGCAGCAAAACGCTCAAAAACGTGATGTCGTAATTGGTGGTAAAGCGCGGGATTTGACCGAACGCCTTACCCGTAGCCTTGCAAATCCCGCAGTAAAACGAACGGAACAGCATGAAGTCCGAACAGTGCAGCTCGTTTTTAAGGGGGGTGACGTAACCGTACATTTTTTCTCCGAAAAAAAGTGATAAGTGATGAGTGATAAGTGACAAGTTTCGGATTTTTAATCGGCCGGCTCAAATTCCAATAGCCCGCTATACTCGTCCGGCAGTTTTTGAAGATTTGTCACCGTTACGCTCCCCCACGGGGTTTGCAGCACCTGCCCCTCGGAAAGCTCGTATATAAAGAAGACGAGAAAAAAGTTCTTTGCGTTATTTTCAGGCGTATCATAGGTATCGCAAAGCTTTTTTGATCTATCCGCACTAAAATATTGCTCCATGTAAAGAACTTGCCACTCCTTTTCAGGCGCATTGTCGTCTTCAATCATAAAACTTTCAAAAAGATTTTTCTTTATCTTGCTAAATTCACAGCAGACAAAAACTTCGACGACCCCGGTTCTTTGGCCATACTCGTCGACAAAATCATAGTCGTAAAAGTTTATTTGCGGAAAGCCCATTGCCTTAAAAAACTCGTCTACAACGACTTCTTTCTTTTTCGGCTTTTGCGCTTTTAAAGCGTCCTGTTTCTTTTTCAAATAATCTTGCAGATTCATAAAACACCTCTACCCTCGCGGGTCTATAAATCCTATTTTTTTGTACACTTTTGCGAGCGTTTTTCTAGCCGTTTCCGCCGCTTTTTCCGCACCGGATTTCATTAGTGCGGCTAAATAATTCTTGTCCGCGCGCAATTTTTTAAACGCTTCGATTTTAGGGCGCAGGGTTTCGATTACGGCCTCGGCGGTTTTTTCTTTGAGATCGACGTAATTTTTGCCCGCAAACTCGGATTCGGCCGCCTTGACGGTCACGCCCGCCATACTCGCGTAAATCGTGAGCAGGTTAGAGACGCCCGGCTTTTTGGCGGGGTCGTATTTTATGAAGGTGTCGCTATCCGTCACGGCGCGTTTGAACTTGCGGCGCACCGTGTCGGCATCGTCGGTGAGAAACACACAACCGCCTGCGTCTTCCTCCGACTTGCCCATTTTTGCGGCGGGGTCGGATAAGGAGAAAACCTTCGCGCCGAACTTCGGGTAAATCCCCTCCGGCACGACAAAGGTCGGGGAATAGCGGTTATTGAACCGCTCGGCAATCACGCGCGAAAGCTCGAGGTGCTGCTGCTGGTCCTTGCCGATCGGCACGTAATGCGCCTGATACAATAAGATATCGGACGCCTGCAGCACGGGGTAATCGAAAAGCCCCACGTTGATGTTTTGCGGATTTTTTTGGCTTTTGTCCTTAAACTGCGTCATGCGCTTTGCCTCGCCGAACTGGGTAAAGCAATTCAGCACCCACGTTAATTCCGCGTGCGCCGGCACGTGCGATTGAACAAACAGCACACATTTTTCGGGGTCTAACCCTAAGGCGATAAACATGGCGTATAAGTCCAGTGAGCGGTTCCGAAGCTCGCTCGGCACGATGTCTATCGTTATCGCATGCAAATCTGCCACCGCGTAAAAGCACCGGTACTGGCCTTGCAGCCCGATCCAGTTTTTAAGCGCGCCGATGTAATTGCCCAAAGTAAGCTCCCCCGTGGGCTTGATGCCGCTTAATACGGTTTTGGTTTCGACGATTCCTGTTTTTTGTTCTTCTGCCATAGCTTTTTCCTTTTTCAGGGATTCGGGGTTCGGGATTCGGGGTTGGGGGTTCGGGATTCGGGGTTCGGGATTCGGGGTTCGGGGGTTGGGTAGATGGGATACAAATCCATCTTCTTTCAACTAACCACTGACCACTGATCACTGACCACTGACCACCGTAGGGGTCGCCGTCCCCGGCGACCCACCTGTCGTCGTGCGAGAAAATCGCCGTGCCGGGGGGAGGTGTCGGACAGGACGCGGGGACGTCTATTGCCCTGTGGGGGCAACCCTCCGGGCACTTCGCGCTGCGCGCTCGTGTCGCCGTAAACCCGTCCCCGGGCAGAGCCGATGTGGGCATCGGCACCTACTTCAAAAACATCTTATGTATCTTGCTCCATTTGGCATACGTCTGCCAGTAGGCCTCGGAAAACTGATTTAGGTCCTCTTTGGCCACGTCCGGAGCGGTAAATAATACATCCTTGCCGATCATGTAGATTTTGTCGTTAAAGATGCCGTTGCTGAGCTTAGAAATCACAATGCTTTCCTCTACGCTAAACGCGCTGTTGCCAAGATAAATATTCGGGTCGATTTCGACGCCCAGCAAATCGTACAGCGTGGGCACCAAATCAAACGTGTTCACAAACTTGTCAATCCTGCGTGCCTCCTCCGGAAGCTCCGCGATATTTTTTGACCAAATGGTCGCGGGCAGATTGTAGGAATGCGGTTTGACTTTTGTGGGGTCGTCGTTAAGAATAAATTTAAAATTGTCTCCGTACGCGCAGTGATCCGAATACAGCATAACCGTCGTGTTTTCGCTAAGCCCCCGGTTTTCAAGCTCGCAAAAAAGATACCCGATCCCGTCGTCCGCCACCATTGCTTTGGCCAGCGCGTTTTTGTATATGCGGTACATGTCGTCGCCGAACCTTTCTCTAAAATCCGAAAAATCCGCATCGTCAATCGCATCGTAAAACACGCGGAAAATCCCCGTGTTGAGCGCGGGGTCGTAATCGTAGGGTAGGTGCGGGTTAATCAGACTGAAATAGCTGTAAAACGGTTTGACGCCCTCCTCCGGCTCCCCGTCGCAATCCGCGCCCATTGCGGCAGCGGAGGACTCCGGCATCGGCAGCATATCGTTAAGCGCGCTGTTGATATAGTACCGCTCCGGCATGCTCCACGAAATTATGTAGCTCTCATAATCTTCAAACGACATCGGCACTTCTTCGCCGCCCGGCGCCTTCCACGTCCAACGGTGATTTCCGCCGGGGCTGAAATTAGGGTTTGTCGGATACGATTCGTTGAAGTGAACGCCGTCGAACCCGTAAGCTTTGTGCGTATACTCGCGCGAATAGTACCAGCTGTTGTGCGCGATAAAATAGTTGCACGGGCCGTAGCCGTTGTCCCTTAAAACATTCGGCGTGGAAAACGGAAAATTGTACGAAAAATTCTCCCTGCGCGATTCGCGGGCACGGCCGTCCTCGCCGCTGCTCCATTCCATCGCCAGCGTGCCGGACTGCGGGTAGTTGCCTAAAATCCCGATCGCCTCGGACACGTCGGTCTTGTTGTGCGTATGATAATTAGAAAAACCCATCCCCTCGTTATGTATTTGGTACATGTGCGGCGTGTATTTTTCACTCATGAATATGGTGTCGAACGATTCGGTCATCACCGTGATTACGTTGTTCCCCTCGTCAATCCCAAAATAATCGCTGCGCTCGAACACCTTGGCCGCAACGGAAATCTCGCGCGGGGGCATGGCGCCGGGCTGCCGGCCCAAAATAAAATTCTTATAAAACATGCTGAACGTCCCGAATTCCTTAAAAAAGTTGTTCTCGAACGATAAGTACTCGAAATTCTCTTTCGTGGAAACGCCGAGCAGGTTACTTTCGCCGTCGTCGGGAAGCGTCACGGAACGGATATAGGCGGATAGCGGAAAAATCAGGCTGCAAATCACAAACAGCCCGGCCAAAAAGAGGCTGTTTTGCTTGGTCATCGAAAACTTCTCGCTTTTAACCTTTACAAGCAGCACAATCTCTGCGGCCAAAAATACAAAAAAGAACAAAACGTACGGGACAATCAGCCACCAGTTGATTTTGGTCATAAAAAACGCCTCGGCCGCCTGTACCGTAATGGACAACAAATCGACCGTGAGGAAGGTCTGCAGCATACTGTACACCGTGACGTTGATGCCCGACAGCAGGCATTGGCCGAAAAACACGATAGAGCCCAGCGTTATAGAAAGCCAATGCAGCGGAATGGCATAAATCACGCCGGCCAAACAAAGGATAATCGCCAAATCAATCAAAAAGTAGCGCGGAAAAAGTCCGAAGCCCATCATCAAAAACACCATCATCTCGCAAAAAACCGAGCAAAACACAAAAACAGCGAACAAAATTACTTTTTTGCGCCAAAACTGCATCGGCCTTTTGCGGGTGGCGACGGCTCTGCCTTTCGGCACGGGTTTTTCTGCCTTTTTACTTTTTAGGACAGCCTGCTCCATGATAATTGTGTAACAGTATATCATATTCCGCAAAAAAGTCAACCGCTTTTGCTAAAAGTACCGAATCTCAATAATTTTTCTAAAAAATGGAAGGCCTGTCCACGAAAACTTTTGGCTCTCATTCAAATAGGTTGACTAACCAATCCATAGGGGGCGATCGCCTTTAGGACGCCCCGCACCTCACAAGCCGTTTTTGTTTAGGCGGGACGCCCGATGGGTCATGCGGGACGCCCGATGGGTCGCCCCCTACGGGAGCAAAAACAAAATGCGCCAACCTAATGAACCTCCCCGACGCAAGACGTCGGGGTATCGGTTTGCCCCTAGTCAAACATAGATAGTTGACCTTGGTGCAATTTTGTGTACTTTCTTCCTTGGTTTCTCACGTAATTTTCGATTTGC
>WQYM01000027.1 GCA_009781235.1 Bacillota bacterium | reverse complement strand
TGTCTGGGTGAAGTATACCACGATAATTTTGTTATTCATAGCCCCGTTTATGTGTAAGAGGAGACACGATATTAATGATTTTTTTTGATAGCAGCTAAAAAAGATTTGGGGTAGGTAAAGCAATGTTACAAAAACGACATCGAACACTTGAATCACCCCGCGCTTTACTCCTTGACATCTTGCTCAGCGTTGGTAAAGCAGGGCAGATACCCCGTCGTGCTGCACTGCGGAGGGTTCATTTTGTAGCGTTATAATGCGGTCTTTTGTCATGGAACAGAAGGCCGCATTTTGTTTTTTAAACACTTGTTTAAAGAAACGGAGGAAAAATTATATGAAAACACGTCAGGATTTTTTCGGCTTCTACATATCGGCTAAAAACGAAGAAATTGCAATTGATGATTTCACGTTTGATGTTTATGAGGCGTTGCCGTATGAGGCGCTGGAATTTTTTGAAACAGAAGATCGCTTGGATGGAAAATTTTATTCCAAGGCATTTCGGTTGCTGTACCTTGAATCAGATCTGATTGAAGAGAATAAGAGTCGGCAGGGGAGAACGAAAGAGTTAGGCAGGATTGACGCCGTTTCGTCCGAAGTTGGTATTGATCAGAAAACGCTGTACAAATACCGATTGAGGTTTGATGCTTTCGCGCGCATCAAGTTGGAAGGAAGAGGTTATGAAGTAACATCGGGAAAAAATCGCCCGATACAAATCGTGAAACGCATGGTATGATGGAAACCTGCCACTACGCGTCGAAAGCGTGCCGGTATTTCTCACATTATGAAAGAGCGCGAAGATTTCTTTAGCTACTACAGAATGGCGAAAAACAGTAGAATTGAGATTGATTTTGCCACTTTTAAGGTGTATGAGGACTTACTCTATGAGGCCTTAAATTTTTTCGAAACCGAAGACTATTTGGATGGAAAGTTTTATTCAAAAGCATTTAGATTGTTGTATCTTGAGGAAAACGAAGGAACGAGCGCAAAAAAGAGTCAAAACAAAAAGAGAAAAGCCGGAAAGATTGATTCCGTGTCCGCTGAAATTGGCATCGACCAAAAAACGCTATATAATTATCGGTTAAGATTTGATTCATTTGCGTTGTTCCAATTAGAGAAAAGAGGTTTTAAACTCACATCGGGAAAAAACCGTCCGATACAAATCACAAAACCTGTGCTATGATGTGACTATCAAAAGCAGTTTTGATTAAGCCGGTGTGCGCTGAAAGCACATCAAAAGACCTTTACGCGGCCGGAACCGCGATAACAACCGAAAGGAAGAAGTTATGGAGAAAGGTAATAACGCAGAACAGGCGGTTACGCAACCAAGCGAAACAAAACCAGCGTCGCAAGAAGGCTTAACGATTCCCAAGCACAGGTTCGATTGTGTAAATCTATGCTTAAAGGAAACCAAGCAAGCCTTGAGGGACGCGGCTCAAAAAAATGATGAGCGTGAAGTTCGCATAATCGCGCTTGAAAAAACATTGCTTGATGCCAAAATCGAAACGGCGCTTGCGTTACATAGGGCGAGAAGCTTGACGGCAGTCAAGGCTCTCATAGATTTTTCGAATTTAAAACTGGGACAAGACGGCAGTGTGTCGGGATTGGAGGAACAGATTCTCCATATAAAAAAGAGCCAGAATTATTTGTTTGAGAATCAAGAAAGCCCGATGTATGTGTTAGTGCCGGTCAAAAGCGGCGATTCCTTAAACAAATCCATAACGAACTATATCAAAAAGACGGAGAGAGAACAAAAATGAGCTTGTTAGGAACTATTAAAAATAAGCTGATAGCAGGTAATATTCCGGCGGGCAGTATCGGTTTGGGGCAATATCCAGATACCGAATCCGCCCAATTCTGCAAGGTAGTTTTTACGAACAAGGACAAACCCGCGGTTTTTTTAGGAAGTGATGACACAGATATCGAAACCTTTAAGGTGATTATACGCGGCGTCTGTTACAGTGCAATGGAAACGTTGGCCGGCACCGTAAAATCGGTCTTAAAAGCGGCGGAATATATTCCGCTCGGCGGGTATGAGGATGTGGAGCCGAAAGAAGGCGATGCGTTCATGTATCTCGCCGTCAATTTTAAATCTATCAAAAAAAGTTAAGGAGAATTAAAAATTATGTACACAGGTTTAACAGGAAAAATTGAAATCGCTTCGGTGGAAGTTGCGTATATCAGCAATTGGAGCGTCGAAGACACGGTAGAACTGATTGAAGTTCCGGTTCTCGGAGAGAGAACAAAAGGCAAAATTTCCGGGCTTCGCGGTTGGACGGCGAGCGCGGATGGCGCGCTCGAATTTAGCGGCGACGGGAGCCATGCGGCTTTATTTGATGCGATGCACAACGGTACAAAAGTCGAGTGCAAATTTTATCTGAATACGACGCTCTATTTTAAGGGCACTGGCATGATAGAGTCTTTAAGTATCGATTTATCGGCTGAGGATAAAGGCAATATTTCGATCAGTATTTCCGGCGTGGACGAGCTAGAGTACCCTACGAAAGCGACGCCCGGCTATACGACGGACGAGTCAGTAGATCCGTTCGAATAGGCAAATTCGCATAGGTTTTCGGGCCTTGTACCTGCTCAGCAAAACAAGGCTCCTTGTGGGGCAACTTCGGTAATTCCGGACAAGCCCCGACAAATAGAAATAAATTAAAATTCTTGGAGGAAACAAAATGTACATCAAACTGAATGAGGATTACGAGGTCAAGACGACGCTCGGCACAATCCGCGACATCGAAAAGGCGTTCGGAAAATCATTTTTCGAGGTGGTCAATTCGGTCTCAACCATGAAAATAGAGGAGCAAATTAAGCTTCTCTACGTCGGCCTTCGCAAGGCGCATCCGGAAATGGCCGAGGCGGCGTTCAACGCTTTGTGCGAGGAGTACCTCGGTATCGGCGATCTTATGGAGTATCTCGAAAAATACTTTTACGCGCTGCAATACCCCGGCCTTAGCGAGGAAGAGGTGCAAGATCGTATCGAAAAAAAACTTCAAAAGAGCCGGGAGATCCGGAAAATGCGTTCTTTGACTGGAACGTAATGATTAAAAACGGCGCGCTGGCCGGCTTGAAACCGCAAGAAATCTGGCTTTTGGAGCTTTGGGAATACAATCGTTACTTGCTTGCCTATCAGGAAAAGTCAAAAAACGATACCGCACAAGCAATCATGATCGGATATTATTGCGCGTATTACACCAACGGCGGGAAGAAAGCAAAGAAGCCCGGTGATCTGATAAACAAGCTTTACAGCAGAAAGCAGAACCTTGAGGACGGCTTGCGCGACATCGAAAGGCTCAAAGAATTAGAAAAAGCTGCAAAATAAACGGGAGGCAATATGTCAAGTGATTTAAAAACCACATCGAAAGAACTAGAAACGCTAATGGACAGCATCAAGGAGTTTTCAAAAAATTTCGCGGATATGGGCGGCGGTCTTAAGGATGCGCTAAAAGAATTTAACTTTGTCGAAAAAGGCGCGGAGGCATTGTCCAATGCACTCTCTGGCTTGAACTTGAATATGGATGTAGCCGGCGTTACCTCGTCGCTCATGGCCGGCGATTTCAAAGAAGCGTTCAAGCAATCCGGGATCATGGAAAAAGGCATAGGTTTCATTTCGGACGCACTTTCCGGCTTAAACTTAGACATGGATGTAGCCGGCGTTACATCGTCGCTTATGGCCGGCGACTTTAAAGGCGCGTTAAAGCAATCCGGGATTATGGAAAAGGGCGTTGGCATACTGTCCGATACGATCTCCGGCTTAGGGATTGACATGGACGTTGCCGCTGTTGGCGCCGCGCTCATGGACGGCGATTTTAAAGGCGCGCTTATGCAATCCGGGCTGCTGGAAAAAGGCATAGGCTTTGTGTCGGACACTTTATCGGGCTTGGGATTGGATATGGACGTTGCGGCTGTCGGAGCTGCGCTCATGGCCGGCGATTTTAAAGGCGCGTTTATGCAATCCGGGCTCATGGAAAAGGGCATAGGCTTTGTGTCGGACGCTTTATCGGGTTTAGGATTGGATATGGACGTTGCGGCCGTCGGCGCCGCGCTCTTGGACGGCGATTTTAAAGGTGCGCTCATGCAATCCGGGTTACTGGAAAAAGGCATAGGCTTTGTGTCGAACGCTTTATCCGACCTGGGGTTGGAAATGGACGTGGCAGGCGTAGCCTCTTCGCTCATGGCCGGCGATTTCAAGGGAGCGTTCAAGCAATCCGGACTCATGGAAAAGGGCTTAGCGTATGCGTCGGACGCTTTATCCGACATGGGCCTTGAAATGGATGTCGCAAGCGTCGCGAGCAATTTAATGAGCGGAAACTGGGTCGGCGCGATCATGAGCAGCGGTTTGTTTGACGATGTTATTTCTACATTGGCAACCGACGTTCTGCCTAGTTTGATGGAGGCGCTCCAACCTATTATAGAAGCTCTTCCCGATATAATGGAAGCGCTTAAACCTATTATAGAAGCTCTTCCCGGCATAATAGAGTCGCTCTTACCGATAATAACAACCTTGATGGAGTTGATTGCCCAAATTTTGCCGGTTCTGCTTGACGCTCTTTTGCCAATCATAGAGATATTGTTTGATGTGCTGAGCGATATTCTGCCGGTTCTCAATCCGCTGATAAAAATACTTGCGGACTTATTTTCCGGCGCGCTGGGCACCGCGCTCGAAGTGGTCGGGGACATTCTAAAAAATGCCATCATGCCGGTTTTGAACATTTTTATCGGAATTATCGAAATGATCTGCAAACTGATTAAAGGCGACTTTTCGGGCGCGTTCGACAGCTTAAAGAATGTCTTTAAAAACGCCATAAACTTTGTGTTGGGCGGAATTAACCTGTTCATCGGCGGGATTAACAAAATGATCGGCGGGGTAATAGATGGAATCAACCTGATTATAAAAGGCTTGAACTTTATACCCGGCGTTAACATCAGACTGCTTGACAAAGGCGCAATGCAAATTCCGACGATTCCGCTTCTGGCAAAGGGCGCTATCGTTGATATGCCGACCGTTGCGATGGTCGGTGAGGGAAGGTACCCGGAGGCGGTCGTGCCCTTAGGCGATAGCCCGCAGTTCGCGTCCATGAAAGCCGATATCGCAAATGCGGTGTTGCAGGGGATTATGGCGTTAAACGGGACCGGCTTTGGTTCAAAGTCCGGCACGACGGAAGTAATTTTGAACGTAGACGGAACCAAACTTGCCCGCGCTGTGTTGCCGGGAATCGAAAAAGAACGTTCGCGCGGCTATTCAATGGCCGTGCAAGGAGTGTAACATATGGATTATTTAAATATAGACGGAATAGAATTCAAAAACGGAGTTTCGAATGGGGAAGTGCCGGAAAAGTTTTTTAATCTGTTGCCCACCGCGGTATTGCCGAAAACCAAGATTATCAAAACTACGGAACGTTCTTTAGGCGGCACTATGTGTGTTGACATCACAGGAGTCAAAAAGAACCTGACGGTAACGTTCGACGTACTAAGTAACGACGAATTTATTTTCATCCGTGACTTTTTAAGCTTCGAGAATATCGAGAGGTTAGACCCGAACGGCTTAGAGGTGACTTATTTCGATTCCGCGAAAAAAATGGTAGAAAGCGTACTACAGCCGGTAACAATCCAATGTTTTGTGGACAGCGTAAATTATGTGCCGTTTATCGTCGAAGATGAAATCAAGTGGCGCGACGTGGTCATCGAACTGGTCGAAATTTAAAGGGAGGCGTATAAAAATATGTCTGAAACAATTATGAACATGGCAACGCCGATCCGTAAAGTCGAGGGGAAAGTAGGCATCAACTTTTTTACGGGCCGAAATTCTGAGATTACCATTGAGACAAGCCGAGAGGACGATTTTTTTGAGCGCTATCAAAAGCAAATCATCACCGACGGCTTAGAAGTAAAATATAAATACGCTTGTTTGGATGAACGGACAACGCCGGATGGATCTTTTCATCCGCTCGGCAAAAACGACCATATCGGTTGGTGGGGGGATTTGCTTGGCGGTGCCGGCGGAAACTTTACCAATCCGCAATTTGTTCAAATCAATTTTTTGTTAGCAAACACTATCCCGTTCATCACCGTTCGCGGCGATATCCCATATGGGGAGTATCCGTTGGAATTTATGCTTACCTACTACAATGACGCGGATCAAGAAACTCCGCCGACGAAGCAGCCGGTTAAGACAATAACGGTAGTGAACATCAACGATGAGGTTACTTATAACGGTGTGCCGCAGACGAATGTTTTTAGCAAGGCAAAATGCGAGTATCGGTTTGTCGAAGAAGTATCCGATGTAACGGCGGTTAAAATTTCAATCACCAAGTGGAGCGCGCCTGAAACATTTGCAAAAATCAGCTTTTTTTCGGACGAGCGCATTGAAGAATTCGAAGGCGATAAACTGAAAAGCATCGAGGTGTTGGAAGAAAAAACGTCTAACGCAGACAAGCTTTCTTACGATATCAGCAGTAATTATTGCCAAATAAAATTCCTCAACGAAGACTACAAATATTTTGAACCCGGCTATTACAACCGCTTGCGCAAAAATCGCGAAATTAAACCGAATATTTACTGCGGCGTTGAAACGGATCCGACCAAAAAGCAATTCGCGCCGCTCGGAACCTTTTATTCCGACGAGTGGTCGGTGCCGTCCGACAGCCAGTTTGTTACGGTCAAGGCGTACGATATCCTCTACAGCCTCAAAGATGTGATAATCAATTACGGCATGATAGAGAACGTCAACGCGCTCGATAAGGAAAGAATTGACTCCTACAAGCTCTACAGTGGTCAAATGATGACAGCAGTAATCGCACGGGTAGAAAAATTAATTAACGCTGAGCGCGAAAAAAGCGGCATCTGGGGCAGCAATATCGGCATCATCCCCAAGATTAAAGATTTCCCATTGGATTATACTTTGATCGAAGAAAAGACCGCATGGGAGGTTTTACAGGATATCGCGAATTTGTGCTGCGCGTACGTGTATGTTGATCGGGCGGGCAATATTGTAATCGAGCAGGACGATTTTGACGGCGCGCCGAAAACAATGGCGACGACGGGCGGGGAACCGGTAAAAATCGATATGGAAAATGCGTTTTCGTATAGCCTGCCGGTGAGTAGTAAGAATGTAGTGAATCGGATAGATGTTGAGTATTATAGTTTGGAACAAGACGATAAACCAGATGACGATAATGCTTATGAAATTAAACAGAAAGATTATATTATCAAAAACGGAATCGCGTATTTTACTGTCAAATTAAAGAAGATCTACGGTGAAATCGACTCAATAGTAGACAGTTCAAGCGAATACATGATATGCATAGAAAAGGCGAACTATGATTTGTTTTATTGCTTTATTAAAACAGATGAAGTGTTTTCAAAAGATAAGTTGCCAAAAGATATCACAATAGTGATATCCTCAGAAATCACTTGGAAATTGGAGAGCAGGAATTATATGGATAGCGATCAGGATAGCATAGTCAAAAACGGTTTGAAAGAGTTAAAATGCGGTGCCGGCGCGACAATGACAAAAAAGCTTGCCGAAGATAATGCCGAAAATATACTCAAAAAATATGCGAGCGGCATAAGCTTTTTAATAAGTGACTGGCGAGGAGATTATACGTTAGAGGTCGGAATGACATTCAAGGGTGACGGGGAGGATAACGCAGTTGAGGAAAAAAACAAAAGAAAGACATTTGAATGTCTTTCTAATGAAATGGTGTTGGACGGGGGCTTTAAGGCTAAAACAAAAGGGATAGAACAAAAGACCTAAATGTCAAAAACTGCGAATATTAATCCGGTTCCAGCCGAACAAAAGTAAATCCGAGTATTTAAACCTAAAGGGACTATACCACCTATAACTTGCGCGGGAGTTGTTACAGAATAGTCCAAATAATCGGTAGATTGAATTGCTAGACTTATGGAACTAGAGTTGTTTGTAGGGTTATATGCTTTTGCAGTCAGCACGCTTGAAAGAAGGGTACGTGGTATACTAATACTTTTAATTTCAAAAATAGCTTGTGTCGCTGTTTTTGTAGCGTACTTAATACTAAACATCGGCGCACCCTGTTCGTACACAATGACAGTATCGCCAAGTTTATGTATCGTTAATATCTCGCTCAATCCGCTATCCCCCGCAGGCCCCTGCGGCCCGGCAGGGCCAACGGCGCCGATATCACCCTTATCGCCTTTTTCCCCGGGATCTCCCTTGTCACCCTTGTCACCCTTATCGCCTTTAACGCTTCCGGTCAGCAGTTCTTCCAACTCCTCATTTTTTTCTTTCAGTTGCGCAATCTCTGCCAACAACGCGGAATCGTCATAGCTGTCTCCGCAAGTCGCGGCTGTAAGCGGCAACACGGCAAGGCACATGGCCACTGCCAAAACAAAAATGGTTAATTTCTTCATAAAAAGAATCCTCCAAAAGATATGTTTAAATTATACATTATTTTTTCTTAAACCGCAAGTAAATTTACTATATTTTCGATAAAGGAGAACTTTTTATATGCTAAAGATCGATAGCGGCTAATTTGTTAAAAAATGAAATTTCTGGCGCAAGATAGAGGTACTCAGGAGAATATTAAATGCAAACAAAAAAGTACTATTGTAGCATCTGTCTCATCATCCGTGATGAAAACGAATATTTGAAGGAATGGTTAGAATGGCATATAGGGCAAGGAGCAGAACATTTCTATATCTACGATCATGGTAGCAAATATTCTGTTAAGACATTTATTCAATTACTGAAATTGCCCTTAACAACTATGATTACGGTAGTCGATTGGAATGGCAAGTACAATAACGCGCAACCAGAAGCATACAACGATTGTTTGAAGCAATTCGGGAAAGAAAATAGGTGGATTGGATTTATCGACGCTGACGAACATGTGCGACTAAAAACAGGTCAAACATTGCCCGAGTTTTTACAAAATTATGAGACTTATGCCGGCGTATTTATAACATGGGTCATGTATGGAGCAAACGGTCAAAAGCATAAGTCTGATGAATTGTTAAGACAAAGGTTTCCGCAACCTACGTTAGTTAAAACGTGGTCGGATAAAATTGGCAAAGTTTTTGTGCAACCGTTGTTGATTGAAAATATGGTCAGTCATAATGGCCATCCGAAAGAAGGCTATCATATTGTAGGCGAATATAAAGACATTGTGCCGGCGGCACAATTTTGGAAAATTAATGCGACAACAGATTTGATTTGCATTGACCATTACTATACAAAATCTTACGAGGAGTGGCTAGAAAAACTAAGGCGCGGAACTTGTCATTCGCAATATGGCCGCGAATACAGAGAGTTTTTCGAACTGAATCCGGATATGGAGTACTGCCGAGAGAATATTTCTTTATCGCAGAAATACGAAATATCCACAAAATAAGCACTAAGCAAATTATAAGCAAACAAGGAGAAAAATTATGTCATACGTAAAAAATACATGGTTGCCAAGCACTCCGATTAAAGTAGATGATTTAGATAGAATCGAAGATGCGTTGGTTGAACTTGGGAAAAGAACCCAACATAACATTACGCTCAAATATATAAAAGAGGGCTATGGAGAAGAAGAAGGGACACTCTCGTTCTCATTTATAGATTCTGATGCATCTATAGTAACGGCGGAAACGATTTATGCAAGACTAGTCGATGCTATAGGTGCTACAGGTATCATTCCTTGCAGCGGGATATCGCGTCGCGAGGAAAGCGCGAGTTATGCGGGAGGACCGTACATTGCATTCTATACGACGGTAAGTATTCCGAATTCTAGTTCATATCCGGGACAATTAGAATTTTCGGGATATAACATATGGTTTGGAAGTTTTCCCGCAACGGAAATCCAAGTTCCCAACGAATATACGTTGCGTATTTGGATGGAATGTATTGTGCAATTATCCGACAAAGTTGTTCAAATTTTATAATGAGGAGGAGTAAAAATGTATACAGGATTAACGGGAGCGTTAAAGGTTTATTTAGACGGTAATTGGGGTACGGTAGCTTACATCAGCGGCTGGAGTATCGACGACAGTGCCGAGATAATCGAAACCACCAAGATAGGCGAAGTACATAAAGACGCCTTTGCGGGTATGCAGAACTGGAGCGCGAGCGCGGACGGCGCAATCGTATTTAACGGCAACGACGCTCAAGCGGCTTTATTTATGGCGAAGCAAGCCGGGCTTAAAATCAAGCTGCAATTTTTCTTAGACGATAAGTCCAACGTCACAAACGGCAAAAGCACATATTTTTCGGGCTACGGTTACATCGAGTCCTTAAGTGTCAGTTTGTCTGCGGAAGATAAGGGCAATATTTCCATCGGTATCAAAGGAACCGGCAAGCTTAAGCTTAGGGTTAACGGCAGGGTTTGCAAGGTAGAGGACCAGCAATTCTTTACCGAGCGCGAGGTGGACGCAGAGGCCTTAATAGAGCAGTTAAGCACGCATACTGGCGATACCGTGAAGCACATAACAGGCGCGGAGCGTACGGCGTGGAATGAGAGTTCGGAAGCGTTCAACACGCATAAGAATGACGCCGTAAAGCACGTAACCGCCACGGAGCGTTCAAACTGGAATGGGAATGTAACGTCGTTTAGCACGCATAGCAACGATGGTACTAAACATATAACTTCCACGGAACGCGGCAATTGGAACGCGAAAGCGAATGCGTCCAATACTATCACGATAAATGGTAATACGCAGCAATTAGGAAACAACCCGAATTTCTCTATTGCGACGGGCGGCGGCGGATTCGGCGGCGGAGATTTCCCGTATCCTATCGGCAGAGGCGGCGGAATAGCAATCGGTCCGAACTCGGTAGCCGGTCACCATTGTGTCGCGGTCGGCGAGGACGTAACTGCGGATGGCGGCAAGAATGCCGGGACATTTGGTAGTTCCGCGCAGGCGTTTGGCGCGAATACGCGATCGGACGGCTACAACACAACGGCCCGCGGTAATGATTCGGACAGCTCACCCGGCGGTTTAGCCATGGGGTATAACGCTTACGCGACAGATACTCGGACGATCGCTTACGGCAATAACGCGATGGCCAACGGCTTCGGTGCGATGGCGGTCGGCAATGACTGTGAATCAGGTGCCCACGGCGTCGCCGTCGGGCAAGGCTGTAACGCTGAGGGCGACGGTATCGCTTTCGGTAAAGGCAGCAATGCGGCCGGAGGTGCCATGGCGGCCGGCAACGGTTGTTATTCTGGCCCCAACGGTGTCGCCGTCGGACAATATTGCACGGCATACGACGACGGCATCGCCTTTGGCAAATATTCCACCGCAAATGGTAATACAGTGGCGATAGGAAACGGCGCTCAAACCAGCCTTAACGGTGATATCGTATTGCAAGCGGACAATAACCGTGTGAGTTTAAGAAGGGAAGTTTGGGCGAATGAGGATATTCCCGCCAATACGGCGGAGTCAACCGTGCGCGAGATTTGGCCGGCATTACAGGCACGTCATGCGGCGGGGCATTATGTTCTGTATAATCAATGCTCAGACAATGCCGCAGACGGCACCGCTGCTCCGTTTACGATTACCGGAGTCGCGGATAACGCATTGATACGGTACTTAGAACTGTTTGTAGCTGACACCAATAATTCGGGTAGTCCTTATTATGGAACGACCTTTTATAAGGCGTATTTGGAAAATTCTCAGGTTTCCGCAGGAATTACGCAAATCGACAATTTGCTTGGATCGACTTGTGAGGCGCAGTCCAGCTATAAATTCGGAACCGGTGTAACCTTAGTTGTAACTTAATTCATCGGCGGCGTTTTCAGACACGCCCTGCCGACGGCAAAAACGTTATTCTTTTTGCCGTCGGCAGCTTCATGTCCGCGGATAATTCGCCATTTTGCGTAAAAAAGAATTCGAGCAGAAAACAAAAAAATTGTGGTGCGTCGGTGCCGGAGGAGCGTTAGCTATGGAAGAACATATCAAGCATACACGCCTGCCGTTTAGTTGCGGGGCGGGCGAAGCGTCGGTCAACGTCCGGACGGGCCGTTATATTTTCATACACCCGGATTTTGAAGTGGGGGACGGAGATTATCCCATCTCCGTCGCGCACGTATTTAACCCGGAGATTCCATTTGCCGATGTAACACCTTGCATGGGGCACGGCTGGAAGTTGAATGTCCAGCAATACGTTATTCCCAATGCCGGAACAGGCCGCTGCGATTCGGATCGGTTCACTTACATAGACGAGAAAGGGTACAGCCACAGGTTTGAAAAATATCATAACGCAAGTCAATATTATTACGCGGCCGATGTGAATCTAACGCTGCAAGTGACGGACTGGAAGTGCCGCGACGACGAGGGTACGCGGTATGTCATAATCGACGACGCGGGCAATCAGAAGAATTTTGACCCCTTAGGGCGGCTCAGAAGCGTGGTGTCGGCGCGGAACCCGAATGCGGAGCAGGTTTTTGAGTACGACGGCGACAAGTTGACGGTTATTTACGCCGCGCGAAAACCGTCCGAAAAAATCTCGTTGGTGTATGAGGAAAACCGACTTAGCAAAATTACGTATGAGGAATCCGAGAGTAGTGAGTCGGGCGGCGAAGTTGTTCATGTGATCCGGACGCTTTGTTATGGATACGACGAAAAGGGTAACTTATCCGGTATTATCCGAAGAACTTGGAATTCCGAGAAGAAAACGGAAACTATCGAAACCGTCGCATGTTTTACATACGATTTAGAAAAAGATATTGGGGCGCTCGCGTATCCGCTGTATCATCTGACGAAAGCGGTTGACGGCAAGGAAAATTCCGCGCTGCAGCTGGATTATATGGCCAATACGGTCGAGGGTGTCTACCGCGTACAGAAAGTAACCGTGGGATTTTGCCCCGTTATGGCCGAGGGGGACGGAGACGACCCTTACGGGTACGGGTACGGCGATAACGGCGAAATCGCTGCGGGAGTCGAGGGCTGCCCGGTATTTGCGGTCGGCGCGATGAGCAGGTTGAGCGTTAAAGCATGGGCGGAGTTTACGCCCGGTTATGAGGAAGAGGATTTAAACGACGGGTATTATATCGTTACGGTCGAAGACGATAAGGGCGGTATCATGGATTATTGCTTTGACGAGAACGGCCTTACAAACGGGACATCGGAGCGGTAGTGATATGGATATATTAATCGTAGGTTACGGAAATATAGGGAAGCATATTTACGACGAGTTTAGAGTTTTAGAACCGGATATCTATGACCCGCATATACCCGAATACAGCGTTAAAAAAGATAAGCGGTACGATTTTGCTTTTATCTGCGTGCCGACGGACAGTTTGCCGGACGGTGCTTGTGATACATCGGTGGTTCGTCAGGCGGTTTTTGAAACCGACGCGGATATTATTATCATTAAATCTACGGTACCGCCCGGAACGACGGACGGGTTCATTAAAATAAGCAGCAAAAACATCGTGTTTTCTCCGGAGCACTACGGCGTAACGCAGCATTGCAAAACCGACCCCGGATTTGTAATCTTAGGCGGCAATAATGATTTATGTACCGAAGTCGCACAATTGTATTACAAAGTCAAGAACGGATATTTCAAAATATACTTTACGGATACGGTTACGGCGGAATTATCCAAATACATGCTGAACTCGTTTCTCGCGCTAAAGGTAACTTTTTGCAATGAATTCGCTATGTTAGCTCAAAAATTCGGCGTCAATTATCCCGAGCTTAGAGAGCTATTTGTCGTGGACGAACGTGTTGGGTCGTCACACACGTTCTGCTATCCGGACAAGCCGTATTATGACAGCCATTGCTTTAACAAGGACGTTCCGGCCCTTATAAGCTTTGCGGATGGCGCCGCGCCGCTTATAGCAAATATGCACGAAATAAACGTGGCGAGGAAATCTAAGAAATAAAAGGAGAACTGCCGTGAGTAATTTACATAATAATCCGCAATATTACTGCAGTATTTGCTTAATTATTCGTGACGAAAGCGAGTATTTAAAGGAGTGGATCGATTGGCACATCGGCCAAGGAGTTGAACACTTCTACATCTACGATCACGACAGCAAAGAACCGATTACTGAGTGGATAGAACGCATGACCCCGGAACTGGCGGAGAAAATAACGGTGATTGATTGGAGCGGCGCGCATGACAACGCCCAGCCGGACGCATATAACCATTGTTTGGCGTGGTACGGGAACGAAAGCCGATGGATAGGATTTATTGATGCAGACGAACATGTGCGCGTAAAAACCGGGCAAGCTTTACCTGAGTTTTTGAAAGGATATGAACGGTATGCGGGTTTATTTATGGTGTGGACGATATACGGCGCGTGCG
This sequence comes from Bacillota bacterium, assembly GCA_009781235.1. Lineage (GTDB taxonomy): Bacteria > Bacillota > Clostridia > Christensenellales > Pumilibacteraceae > WRAP01. The sequence continues at coordinate 6,926 of WQYM01000027.1, read as the reverse complement.
GGCAGAAAGAGAAATCTAATTTGCCGCTTAGGCAGCAGTTTCCGACTCCAACGCCTATTCGGACGTGGTCGGATAAGATGGGTAAGGTTTTTGTTCAGCCCCGTTTTATGCGGGCAATGTATATTCATAACGGATATCCGAAGAAAGGATGCGATGTGGTGGGAGAATATAAAGATATTTTACCCGAAGCGGAATTTAGTAAGGAAAATGCGACGACGAATTTAATTTGCGTCGATCATTATTTTACCAAATCGTATGAGGAATGGCTGGAAAAGTTGAAACGCGGAAGATGCCATGCAAGCAACACACGCAAGTATGATGAGTTTTTTGAGTTTAACCCGGATATGGAGTATTGCCGCGAGGATATCGATCCGCCGCAGATATACGAATTCTCGACAAAGAAAAAAAGTGAAGTGAGCAAAAAATCGGACTCGCCGTATAAATACGAATGCAGTATTTGCTTAATTATCCGCGACGAAAATGAGTATTTGCGCGAGTGGTTAGAATGGCATATAGCTTTGGGCGTCGGGCACTTTTATATCTATGACCACGGCTCCAAACAGTCTGTCGCGGAATTAGTTCAATCGTTAGGTTCGGGAATTGCAGATAAGGTCGACGTAATCGATTGGAGCGGTCCGCACCGAAACGCGCAGCCGGAGGCGTATAACGATTGTTTAAAGCGGTTCGGGCCGGAAAGCAAGTGGATCGGATTCATTGATGTTGATGAATTTGTTAATTTACGCATAAAAGAATCATTGCCGGAATTTTTGCAAAATTACGAAGAATTTGCCGGTTTATTTATTGCCTGGGTCATACATAACGCAAACGGCCAGAAATACAAGTCCGGTTTGCCTGTACGGGAAAGATTTAAAACGCCGATGTATGAAACCGTTTCGGACGGTATGGGAAAAGTATTTGTTCAACCGCAGTTTATGCAAGATATATATATACATAACGGCCGTCCTGTAACCGGTAAAACCGTGGTTGGAGAATTAAAGGATTTGGTGCCGGATAACAGCTTTATTAAAGAATATCCCACTGTCAGCTTGATTTACATTGAGCATTATTTCACAAAATCCTACGAAGAATGGATTGAGAAACTGAACCGCGGTAGGTGCCATTTATACCACGGAAGAAAATACGACGAATTTTTTGTATATAACCCGGACATGGAAAAAGAGTGCAGGGAGGAAATTAGTCCGATTCAAAAATACGAAATATCCACCAAAGTCATGCAGGAGAAAGAGAGGTAAAGCGGAAATGAAAGTATTGTTAAGAATAGACGGACTTACAAACAAGGTCTACGCATACAAAGAAAGCTGGGATATGGACAAAGCGGCGGACTTTAAAGCAAAACATAAATATATCCATGAAATCCAAAAGTATGACGCGGCCGTCGAATTAGATAATTTAGACGTATTTGCGGCGGCTGAAGAAGCCGTCGAGGACGTGTTTTACGAAAACGGGCAGCTTGTCGCCAAACTGAAAGACCCGGGCGAGTTTTTTAATATTGTAAATCAACTTATCGGGGAACTCGGCGTTCTGAAAAATGCAGAACGGTCGGCGTTTATCACTTACACGGAAAGCCGCCGCGCATTAGAAGCGCAGGTAAAACTGGATGCGGCGACAAAGACGAGAGCGGAGAAAGAGCAAGAAATAGACGCGTTAAAACGAGAGCGCATGCAACTCCTGCGGGAAAAAAAACTCATTGAAATAGAGCGGCTCGCGCCACAATTTGATTGCGCTACCTGCTTAATTATCCGCGACGAAAACGAATATCTAAAAGAATGGCTGACGTGGCATATAGGGCAGGGCGTCCAACATTTCTTTATCTACGACCACGGCAGCGTCGAGCCGGTTGCGGACTTTGTACAATCGTTAGGGTTGGATATCTCGGACAAAGTCACCGTAACCGATTGGAGCGGTTCGCATGTCAACGCGCAGCATGAGGCGTATAACGATTGCTTGACTCGGTTCGGTAAAGAAACCCGCTGGCTCGGGTTTATCGATTCCGACGAAATGGTGCGGATTAAAGACGGCAAAAAGCTTCCTGAATTTTTAGCGGAATTTACGGATTGCGCCGGACTGTTCATTCCCTGGGTCGTATATAACGCAAACGGACAGAAGGATAAATCTCCCTTACCGTGCCGTGAACGGTTTACGCGCGAAGCAGCCAAAGAACTGTGGCTGGATATTGGTAAGGTGTTCGTTCAGCCTGCCCTTACGCACTACATGATGATACATAATATCATCCCAGCCGAAGGCTTTGAGGTAGTAGACGCATTAAAGGAGTCTTTCGAAGAAGCGGCAATTTCCAAGCCGGGCGTATCGGGGGAGCGGATTTGCGTCGACCATTATTATACGAAGTCCCATCAGGAATGGGTGGAAAAAATAAGCCGGGGCGCGTGCGACCCGAACTATGCCCGCCGTTACGACGAATTTTTCCACTACAATCCGGACTTAGCGGAATATAGGGAAAAAATTATTCCGTTGCAAGAGTATGAGATTTCCAAAAAGTATTTGACGCAAATCCGGCAGGCCAAGTTGGACGAACTGATGAACGCGGATTTTGAGTACTATTGCAGCATCTGCTTAATTATCCGCGACGAAAACGAATATTTAGAGGACTGGCTGAACTGGCACAGCGTACACGGCGTTGATCATTTTTACATCTACGACCATGGCAGCAAACAACCCGTAACGGAAGTTATAAAGAGCCTAGGCGCTAAGTTGCAAAACAAGATTACCATCGTTGATTGGGGCGGATCGCATGTCAGCGCGCAGGTAGAAGCGTATAACGACTGCCTGCAACGGTTTGGGAAAGAAAGTAGATGGTTGGGTTTTATCTCCGTAGACGAATATGTCGTTTTAAAGAACGGAAAACTGCTGCCCGAATTATTGGAAGGCTTCGAGGAATACGCAGGTTTGTTCATCGCGTGGGTGATGTACGGCGCGGACGGCCAGTTGAAAAAATCCGAATTGCCTTTAATGCGTCGGTTTTTAACGGAATCGTTGTCCAAGGCGTCCGCCGGTTTAGGCAAGGTGTTTGTGCAGTCTGTCTTAATGAAAGATATGGTGATACATAACGGCCATCCGGTCGAAGGCTTTACCGTGGTAGATGAAAACAAAAGCCCGCTGCAAACCGCGCACTTATGGAAGGAAAATACCACAACGAATACGATTTGTATCAATCATTATTTTACCAAGTCCTATGAGGAGTGGATCGAAAAGCTGCAGCGCGGTTCGTGCAACCCGCATTTCAGTCGCCAATATAATGAGTTTTTTGAATATAATCCCGGCATGAAGTTTTGTCGTGAAAAGAAATATCCGGTTCAGAGATACGAGATATCGGAGAAAGGCGGCGCATAATATTATGGTGAAAAACGATTTTCTTATTGATTCCGCCGCGTGCACATTTTTCGATGATTTTTCAAGCGGCATTATTGATAGAACCAAGTGGACGTTTCATACGGGCGACGGCTCGAAATACGATTGCGGCGGCGGTTGGGGCAACGGCGAACGCCAGCGCTACCATAAAGAGAACGCTTCAATTGTCGACGGTAATTTGCGGCTCACGGCTTATAAAGCAGACAAACGGCGCTATACTTCCGCAAAGCTCGTAACATGGGACACCGCGCCGGACGGCAAAAGGTTGTTCTCTCAAACCTACGGACGGTTCGAGGCAAGACTTCGTTTGTCGAAGGCCGTCGAAGGCTTGTGGCCGGCGTTTTGGATGATGCCTACGGAGAGCGTTTACGGAATCTGGCCTAGTAGCGGTGAAATAGACATTATGGAGATGAGGGGCAGATTTGCGCGTAAAGCCTTTGCCGCGTTACATTTTGCTCCTACTGGTTCCCGTGTTTGTTGCGCCGCTTGCAATAACCCTAAAAACCGCTTGGGTTTCGATATTACCGATTTTCACATCTACACCTGCGATTGGGAACCCGGCAGAATATCTTTTTATATAGACTACGATCTTTTGTATTCTATGGAAAAGGACGGCACCGTTATTTTTGGCGATGGGGTCAGAATCGCGGGGCGCAGGACGCGGTGGAATACGGATTTTTTATCGGACTCCAACGCGCCGTTCGATAAGAACTTCTACCTAACCCTGAACCTCGCGGTCGGCGGCACGTTCGACGGCGGCAAAACGCCGCCCGACTCGGCGTTTGAAACAGATCCCCCATATCTTGAGGTGGATTTTGTGCGCGCATTCAGTTTGAGCGATATGCAAAAATTTTTGAAAGGAGAAAAACATAATGGTTGATCCATGGTTAATAATCGCGCAAGCCGTCGCGCTTGTGTTGGGTTCGTTGTCCGCTTTACTGGCCGCGAAAACGGCGAAGTATAGAAAGGAAGCGGAAAAGAACGAACAACAAGTAGAAGAAAAGAACGATATCATTAAAAGGGTGGGGGACAAACTGGATTCCTACCCCATTATCCTGCGCGGAATGTATTTAGCCGAAACGGTTTACAACGGATATAATCCGGATTGCGGCCGGTGCGGAGAGGATACCGAATGCTCCAAAGAAAAACACTCTGCCACTAAGAAAAAGTATGCGATCGATTATGTAAAAAAAGAACTAAGCAAATCGGGCATTCCTTTTATCTATAAAGACGTAGACGCAAAAATAGAGGAGCTTGTGTTTGCATTTAAGGCGGATGAAGCGAAGGAGCATGAGGCCGGCGGCAGGGATACGTTTCAGCAGAGGTTAAAAATAGGGGTGTCGATTGAGAGAATTCTTGAAAGGCTTGTTTACGGCGCGGGTTGTAGCCGGGCGTATATTATGGAATTCCATAACGGCTTAAGTAATTTTTCGGGCTTGGGATTTTTACGCATGAGTTGTACCTATGAGATATGCGCTCCTGGCATATTTTCGGAAATAGACGGCCGGTCGGGCATGTACGCGCAGATGTATATAAAAGGCATCAACACGATTATGCTCAAAGATTACCTGAAGTTGGATGTGCGCAACCCAAACGAAGAGGACGATACGCGAATTGGGTATGAAACCCTTAAATCCAAGAATGTAATCGTCAATATCCGGGTGAAAATCGTAGATTTAAGGGGTACGGTTATAGGATACCTCGGCGTAGATTTTTGTAAAGAACTCGAAGACGAAGTGGTAGAATCTTGTATAAGTAAGGTCAAGGACGCAGCAATCGAAGCTGGCGCGTTGCTTTCTTTAGATACTAAAAAATTCAAGCAAAAATAAATGAGGGTGATTGTCTTAAAATGTATAAATTACTTTGCAAAAAGAATGTCAAAACTCATATCACAACATTTTCCTGCGCCTATGATGTGCCTATGATTTAAGAGAATATTGCATAAAAGGCTAGTTTTATCTAATCCTTCGAGGTGGTTTTTATGGATATCAGAGAAGAATTTAAAGAAAAAGCGGATTTAGGGAATCGCCTATTCCAAGAGGCGATTTATAACGGCAACACGGATCCGGAGCTTGTTTTCGGTATTTACAAGACATTGATTAAACTCGCTCGTAACCAAGCCGAGCGTGACTATGTTGAATCATTGGATTGGTCGGGATAATTTGCGTTGCAGCTGTACTATGGTTTGCGAGTAAAGGATACGCAATTAAATGTCAACTCCGCGCGCCCCGCGGCAAAGCCTGATGGGGCGGAAAGACAGCCAACATTTAAAATAATACTCGCCCCCTGCGCCCGTTTGTTGCGGTCGTTCGGGACTTTTTCATTTATCTTTTTTTACAGACGGCAGTAATAAACTTGTGTTTTCCGACAAAATATGATATGCTTAATATAAGCAAAGGCTAAGCTGCAACTTGCCGAAATCGGCGGGTTACGAAGGGAGCTCAAATTTGAAAAACACGCTGAATGTAAACGGATTAGAAATCCGCTACCGTACCGTAAACGAAGCTGATTACATCTCGCTGACGGATTTGGCTAAGTACAAAACCGACGCGCCCGACAGAGTGATTTCTACATGGATGCGGATTTACAATACCATCTGCTATCTCGGCACATGGGAAATATTGCACAACCCCGATTTTAAACCCCACACGTATGAGGGGTTTAAAATTGAAAGCGCCGAAAACGCCTTTTGGTTATCGCCGCAAAAATGGGTAGAAGGCACCAACGCAATAGGTATGTTTTCAAAGGCCGGCAGGCACGGTGGCGGCACGTTCGCCCACAAAGATATTGCATTCAAATTCGCAAGCTGGCTTTCGGTAGAATTTGAACTGTACGTCATAAAGGAATTCCAAAGGCTAAAAGCCGAGGAATATAAGCAACTCGGATGGGAAGCAAAACGCGAATTGGCGCGGATAAATTACAAGATTCAAACCGATGCCATAAAGCAAAACCTTATTCCAAAAGAACTTACTTCCAAACAAGCATCAATAATATATGCGGACGAAGCGGATGTTTTAAACATCGCCCTATTCGGTATGACAGCTAAAGAGTGGAGAGAAAAAAGCCCGGACTTAAAAGGGAATATTCGCGATTATGCTTCCATAAACGAACTTATATGCCTATCAAACATGGAGAATATTAATGCAGTCTTAATCAATGACGGTATTCCACAAAAAGAGCGCCTCATTCGGTTGAACAAAATCGCTATTCAGCAGATGACTATCTTAGTTGAAGTACAGGGAAGAAAATTATTGAAATAATCTAAAGTGGTGACCAACCCACATTCAATTCAAAGTCCTCTGTGGTTGATTAGTCAATTTACGCTGCGACCGGGTAAAAACAGTGACTGACACCATTGCGTGACTATGCTATCCTTCTCCCATGCACTTTAAAAATGCCAAGGGCATTCTTTCTCCCAAAAACGGAATGAACCTATGCCGGGGCTGTACCCACGGCTGCATATACTGCGATTCACGAAGCCATTGTTACAAAATTGAGCACGATTTTGAAGATGTGGAAATAAAGATCAACGCCCCCCG
>WQYM01000026.1 GCA_009781235.1 Bacillota bacterium | reverse complement strand
GTGTTGAATTTGCCCGCCACGTCCGGGTAGAGCTTTTTGGTGATGTTGTTGATGATTTCCGGGTTATCGATCGCCATCTTAATCGCCTCGCGCAAAAAGTGGTAGCCTTTGATGTGCGCCGGAATGCCGACCGTGATAAAGATGTTGGTAATTTTCTCGTCGAGTGAGCCGTGCCGAACCAGCCGCTGGGAGGACGGGGAGGGAGTCGTCGCCGCCCGCAATGCCGGGGCGGGCGCGGGGCTCAGGGCGTCGGCAATGCGGTCCGCGAGGTTCGACAGCGACACGGGCTTTTGCATATAGTAGTCCGCGCCTAAATTCATTGCCTTGTGGATAAAGGCGTCCTGAGAGAGCGCGGAAACGACGATTACTTTCGAGCTTGCCTTTTGGATGCGCTCGAGCACCGAAAACCCGTCCATCTGCGGCATCACTAAATCCAGCAGCATGACGTCGGGCTTGAGCGATTGGAAAAGCTGCACCGCTTTTACGCCGTTCTCGGCGACGCCCGCCACCTCGAACCTTTCGTTCCCTTCAAAAAAGTTTTTTAGCTCGGCGACGAACTCCTCGTTGTCGTCCACCAGCATAATTCTTGTTTTCATTACAAAAACTCCTGTTTTTATGTATTTGTGTGTAGTATATCACACGATTTTTTGTAAGGAAACGAAACGGGTATGGCGGTTTTTCGGAGATTTTTACACATCTTAACGCTTTAGGGGGAAGGGCGACGAATTTTGGCGAAAAGAATAGGAAAGCCAATATGTAAAGATAAAACGCGGGATGTAAAATGATTCGAACAGGGTTGTAATACCGACTCATTTGCTTGTGAATTGTTCCAAGGTATGGTAAAATAACATAGCCATAGAATAAAAAGCCCATCTCTCATTTTACATTCTATATCTTATGAGCGCGGAGGAGTATTAATATGCCTGCAGACAATGAAATCCAAGACGTGTTTGGAAACGCCGAACGGATTTGGGCGGAAGAAGAGGGCGGGACGGAAGACCGTGTGATTTTCCGCCGCAAGTTTTCTTTTAAGGAAAAAGAAAGCCCGCCGCGTGTAGCCGACTTGTTCGTTGCATGCGAGGGGTCGTACAATCTGTACGTCAACGGAAAATTAATCGTGTTGGACGGGTCGGTCACAAGCGCGCGCGGCACGCTGTATTACGACGAAATCGACGTCGGCCCCTTTTTGCAAAAGGGCGACAACGCATTGGTTTTCATGTGCCGTTTTTCGGGGGACGACCCGGAGCTGCCTCCAATGCTGATTTTTGCCTGCTCCCAGCTTGAGATATATTCCAATCCGGAAACGCAGGTTTTTCGTTCGCGCGCCTATAAAAACGAGCTAAATGCGGCGGGCGGGCGCAGGATTACCTACGACGCGTCCTTAGAGGGGCAAATCGTTGACAACGTGCATACGGTTAGCTTTGAATCGAATGTATTTTCGCAAAGCGTTTCTGCCGGAAGGCTTGATGGGGAGCTGCGCCTTCTTGCCCGCCCGATACCGCTTTACCGATTCTCTAAGCTGCAGTCCGCAAAGCTCCGATACCGGGAGAGCGAGGGGGGAGGGGAGGTATATGAAGCGGATTTAGACGGCGCGGGGTTTTACGCGGTGCGCTTAGAGGTCGAGCGCGCGGGCGGCACCGAGCAAATTTCCATAAGGACCGACCGGTATTTCTGCAGGAAAGACCCGGAGTCCGGCGGGCATGTCGAAAATACCGCGTTTACCTACATTTGCAAAAACGGCCGACAGGCCTACGACATCCCGGTCATTTTCTCCGGCACAAAGCTATCCGTAAAAGCACCGAAAAGCATTAAAATCGGCGGCGTGTATTATTACAAATCCGAGTACGACTTTAAATATGCCGGGGACTTTGAGTGCGGTGATAAGCGGATTGACCGCCTGCTGACCAAGGCGGAGGCGACCATCGAGGCTTGTATGCGCGACACTTTGTACGCTTCGCCTGACCGCGCCCCCGGCTTTTCGCCTGCGGTGGCATCACTGGTGTTCGGCGGCGCGGCGTACGTTTTTGACGGGGCGGCGATGCGGCTGGTGCAAAAGTGCGTGTCGGACTATCTGTCCGATTTGGAGGAAGCCCACGAAAAATTCGGCGCGTTCGACAACCTGCTGGCATTAAGTGCGCGCGGCTTTATCGCCTCTTACGCGAACGCGGGCGGGGATTTAGCGCCGGTTAAGCGCCGTCTGCCCGCCATCGCCCGGTATCTTTCGCGTTTTAACCTAGACGGCGAGGCTTTGATTTTGCCCGCAGAACTTACTGAGTGGGAGCTGGATTATTACCGCAACGTCGATATGCCGGTGCTGATGAACGCGGTTTTTGTTTCGGCGGTGGAGTTCTTTTTAAAAATAAGCGATAAAATCGGCGTTACGACGGAGGAATCGGAAGTGATTGCGATGCGCGCGCGCACCATAAAGAGATCCTTTGGTTGCAAGTTTAAAAGAGCGCATGGGTATGCCTCGGGAGATTTTTACGACGAGCGCGCCAACGCGTGGGTGGTGATTGCGGGCTTGGCCGAAGTGGAAATGTACCCGGCGCTGGAAAGAACGCTCCTAAGTTGCCAAAATTGCTCTCCGCAGTTCGAAACGTATGTGCTGGAGGCATTGTTTCGTGTGGGAGCGGCGCAAAACGCGCTCACCAGGCTCAAAAATCGGTTCCGCGCCGAGGCAGAAAACGACGAGCCCACTTTATGCGAGGGTTTTTACGGCGACGGAGCACCTTGCTTTTCGGCAAGCGCCGGGTTTTTGCACCTGTTTTACCGCTACATTGCGGGCGTCGAATACTCTTTAGACGACAAGCTTACAATTTATCCGTGTCTCACCGCGTTCGACGAGGTGCGTTTTTCGGTGGCGGCTTGCGGCGACACTTTGCGCGGCGTCTACCGCGCCGATAAGAAAGAAATTTTTCTCGACGTGCCCGCCGCGTGCGTCGATGCCGAGGCTGTGCTTGACCCAAAATGGATCGATGCCTCCGCCCCCCGCGTCGTAAAGCTCACCAAGGGCAAAAATAAGTTCAATGTATAAGAAAAGTTGTCAGGGGGACGGGGGTATTTTGACAACTTTTTATGTCACTTAATAGCTGGCATTGTGAATAGTCATGCGGTCAAAATACCCCCGTCCCCCTGACAACTTTGTAAAATTTGGTTGACAGACGTAAAAAGAGGTGCTATAATGCCGATATGCCGAGAATAGCTAGAAAAGATTTAGACGGAAGGTACTTTCACGTTATGGTGCAGGGAATCGGAAAAGAGTTTGTTTTTCCCGATGACCACCCTACGCGCCACAATCGCAAACCTACTTCCCGAAACCATTCAATCAATTACTCAACGAGATTGGTTTATGGAAAAAATCAAATCAGACACGAAATAGTATTAAAAAAAATAATTAGTTTTGGAGTATTTTTGATTATGGCTGTATCGCTATTTTTTGGTTGTGGGCCGGAAAATAAAGGGCATTTTTATAGTTTGAAAGAGGCCTACGATAAGGGTTTATTGACGCAAGATGAGTTAAAAAGTCTAGCCTATTATTATAATGATGGAAGTGATGATGAGGATTTTGTACCCAAGCTAAAAGTCCCAGAAATTTTGAGTAATGATACTGAAAAGAGGATTAAAGAAACGTATTTATCAGATAAAGTAAAAAAAGATTATCCTAATGCTACGATAAGTGGTATTAGAATTATTGAATACTATGGCGTTTACAATGATTGTATTGCGGTCTTTGTAGTAGATGAGTATCGTGTTATTGACGTTAGAATAGAACCAGAATGCATGGTTGGCGATGTTTTGTTTCGCGATTTTACATTTCCTGGTCTTGAAATTTGGTGTGAAAATCCAAAGTAAGAAACAACAAAATTTTTATTAGTATAAGGAGATAGTTTTGGAGTATTTTTGATTATGGCTGTATCGCTATTTTTTGGTTGTCAGGGGGACGGAGGTATATTGACCACTTTTTATTGCGCTAGACTGACATAAAAGTTGTCAAAATACCCCCGTCCCCCTGACAACACCTTAGCCAATCTTCAAACCACTAAAAATGATTTGACAAATGCGGGGAAAAGCGATAGAATAACAGTTTAAGAGGTAAGAAACATCTCACATGATTGTTATCGTTAAAAACGGCGCGTCACGCGAGGCGCTAAAGGAACTGACCGACCGGATTGAGGGTCAGGGACTAAAAATTCATATGTCACAGGGCGAGAGCACCACCATTATGGGGCTCATCGGCGACGTCTCGCGGGTGGACATTGATTTATTGCGCTCAAACTCCATCGTCGAGGCGGTAAGGCGCATTTCCGAGCCCTTCAAAAAAGCCAACCGCAAGTTTCACCCCGCCGACACGGTGGTCGAAATCCCGGCAAGAGACGGAGCGGTGAAGCTTGGAGGCGGCGAATTTTGCCTGATCGCGGGGCCCTGTTCGGTGGAATCCGAGGAACAAATTTTATCCATCGCGCGCTCGGTCAAAGCGGCGGGAGCGCATCTTTTGCGCGGCGGGGCGTTTAAGCCGCGCACCTCGCCTTATGCGTTTCAGGGGCTTGGGACGGACGGTTTGCAGCTTTTATTAAAGGCAAAAGCGGAAACGGGCTTACCCATCGTGACGGAAATCATGAGTGTCGACAAGCTCGAATTCTTCTCCGATGTGGACGTAATTCAAGTCGGCGCGCGCAATATGCAGAATTTTGAGCTCTTAAAGGAACTCGGCAAATGCCAAAAACCGATTCTCTTAAAGCGGGGACTTTCGAGTACGATTGAGGAATGGCTGATGAGTGCGGAATACATTTTGGCCAGCGGAAACCCTAACGTGATACTTTGTGAGCGCGGCATCCGTACCTTTGAGCATTTTACGCGCAACACCTTGGACATTTCGGCGATTCCCGTGGCCAAAGAGCTCTCGCACCTGCCGATTATCGTAGACCCAAGCCACTCCGCCGGCTACGCCCGTTTTGTCGCCCCCTTATCGATGGCGGCCGCGGCGGCCGGCGCGGACGGGCTGATTATCGAGGTGCACAACGATCCTACGGCTGCGCTGTGCGACGGCGCGCAATGCATCAAGCCCGACGCGTTCGGGGAGCTTACGGGCAGATTGAGCGGGCTGTTAAGCGTTATGGGGGGAAAGAGATAGAGTGAATAGTGAATAGTGAATAGTGAATAGATTTGGATGATTATATCTTGAGGCAAGCATTTGCGTCAAAAGGGTTATGCTCCCTAACAAATGTTGCTGTCAAATTTTGCAGTATCCTTAACTATTCACTATTCGCTATTCACTATTCACTCCCTACAATAATTTGTATGGGTGAAAAGAGTATCAAGAAACTCAACATCGGCATCATCGGCCTCGGGCTCATCGGCGGAAGTTTTGCCCGGGCTTTTTCAACCAAAACGCCGCACCGGGTTTTCGGGCGCGGGCGGACACCTGCCAGCGAATCGGCAAGCGCGGCGCTAAAAGCCGGGGCGATCGCGGGCGAGCTGACGGACGCAATATGGCCGACGTTAGACGTGCTGATTTTTGCCGTCAACCCGAGAACCACGGTTGAATTGCTCGCCGTAGGGCGGGGGCTTGCCCCCGCCGAAGGATTCGGCGGGGGCAAGTATTTGCCGCTGTTAAAGCCCGGCTGCATTGTGACGGACGCCGGGGGGATAAAACGCGGCGTGGTTGCCGCGATGGAACAAGCGGCACAAAAATATCCCGCCTTACAGTTTATTGCCGCGCACCCGATGGCGGGCAGGGAATTTTCCGGCTTTTCCGCCTCATTTGCGGAGTTATTTGCGGGCGCGTCCGTGTTGCTGATTCCCGTGAACGCTTCGCAAGCAGCGCTCGAAGCGCTAAAAGAGCTGCTGTCCGACATCGGCTTTAATACGCCCAAAGTTACGACTGCGGCTGAGCACGATAAAATGATAGCATACACCTCTCAACTGTGCCATGCGATATCTGCTTGCTATTGCCTGAATCCGCTTTCTTCCGAGCACGAGGGATTTTCGGCCGGCAGCTTTAAAGACCTAACCCGTGTCGCGCGTTTAAACGCCCAAATGTGGGCGGAACTTTTTTGCGACAACGCCGACGAATTATCCGCAACGTTGGAGGAGTTCATCGCGCAAATCTCCGCGTTAAAGCGGGCGGTTGAGGCGCGCGACGAGGCGGAGGTTTTTAATATCCTGTCAAACGCCAACGAAAGGCGCTTGACATTTTGACCGAAATAGAATACAATGTCCCGGATACAGAGTCCGGCATGAACGACCATTTGGCAAAACCCATCGACGAAAAGACCGTAATCGAGAAGATTATGTATTGGATCGGGAAGGGGAAGTAGGAGGAAAGATGCCGGACAAAGCCTCAAAAACAACCCAAAAAGGGTTATCTAAAGCCGTTGAAAAAGCGGTCGACAATTTTGGCGAAATCCTGTCTATTATCGAAGGCGCGCGGGTCAGGGCGTATGCCGCCGTCAACCGCGAGCTGATTGAGATGTATTGGGAAATCGGCAAGTATGTCAGCGAGCGTGTGCAAAACGGCACCTGGGGCAAGGGCATCGTAAACGAAATTGCCAAGGTGATTCAAAAGCAAACCCCCAATCTCTCGGGGTTTTCGCCGCAAAACATATGGCGGATGAAGCAATTTTATGAGGTTTACAAGGATAATGAAATTCTCTCGCCACTGGTGAGAGAAATTAATTGGACGAACAACGTCATCATCATGTCGGGGAAAACTGCGGAAGAAAGGGAGTTTTATCTGCGGCTTGCGACGGCAAATAGATATTCAAAGCGTGAGCTGGAACGCCTGCGCAGCAGCCGCTTGTTTGAACGCACCATGATTTCTAAAAGCACAAATATCAACGCGTTACTTTCCGAAAAATACGACGGGCTTACCGCTTTGCGTGACAGCTACGTATTTGAGTTTATGGACATGCCGAAGGACTATAAGGAAAAGGATTTACGCAAAGCCATATTGCTTAACTTGAAAGACTTTATCTTAGAGTTTGGAAAAGATTTTAGCTTTGTCGGCGCGGAAGTGCGGGTGCAGGTCGGCAACCGTGATTTTTATATCGATTTGGTGTTTCTGAACCGTGAGCTTTCCTGTCTTGTCGCGGTGGAATTAAAATCCGGAGAATTTAAACCGGAGCATATCGGCCAAATGCAATTTTACTTAGAGGCATTGGATAGGGATGTCAGAAAGCCGCACGAAAACCCGAGCGTCGGACTAATCCTTTGCGCGGAAAAGGACGACATGGTCGTAGAATATGCCTTATCCAAAAGTCTGGCGCCGAATCTCGTCGCGGCGTACGAGTTCATGCTGCCGGACAAAAAGCTATTAGAAAGAAAGTTAAAGGAAATCGCAAATTTGACGCAAGGAGAATAACTTATGGACACGGCATGGAAAAAATTTAAGCCGGGCGATTGGCAAAACGAAATCAACGTCCGCGATTTCATCCAAAACAATTACGCACCTTACGAGGGCGGCGCGGAATTTTTGGCGGACAAAACGGCGCGCACCGAAATTTTGCGCGAAAAGTACGAAGCGCTGTGCTTAGCGGAGAAAAAGCGCGGCGGGGTGCTGGACGTAGATACCGAACACGTGTCCTCACTGCTAAGCTATAAGCCGGGGTATCTCGATAAAGAAAACGAGTTGATTTTCGGCCTGCAAACCGACGCGCCCTTAAAGCGCACCGTCAACCCGTTCGGCGGGATGCGCATGGCGCGCGCGTCCGCCGAGGCGTACGGCTATAAAATTTCCCAACAAATCGAAGATAATTTCAAGTACAAAACAACGCACAACGACGGCGTGTTCCGCGTGTACACCAAAGAGATGCTATCCTTGCGGAAACACGGTGTGCTGACGGGTTTGCCGGACGCCTACGGACGCGGGCGCATCATCGGCGACTACCGCCGGGTCGCGCTGTACGGCACCGACCGCCTTATGGAAGAAAAGAAAAGGGATTTTGAAGCCTTAGAAGAGGGCGACATGAGCGAGGAGGTGATAAGGCTGCGCGAGGACGTATTCCGCCAGCGCGAGTTTTTAGAAAAGCTCAAAAAAATGGCCGCGCTTTACGGAGACGACATTTCTAAGCCCGCCGCGTCGGCTCGCGAGGCGATCCAATGGACGTATTACGCGTATTTGGGCGCGATTAAAGAGCAAAACGGCGCGGCGATGAGTTTGGGGCGCGTCAGCACGTTTTTAGATATTTATATCGAACGCGACTTAAAACTACTTAAAATCACCGAGAAAAAAGCGCAGGAACTTATCGACCAATTTGTGCTAAAGTTGCGGATGGCGCGCCAGCTACGCACGCCCGAATACAACGAGCTGTTCGCGGGCGACCCCACGTGGGTGACCGAGGCGGTGGGGGGCATGGGCGAGGACGGCCGAAGCTTGGTCACCAAAACCTCTTTCCGTTTTTTGCACACGCTGAAAACTCTGGAGCCCGCGCCGGAGCCCAATATTACGGTGCTGTGGAGCCAAGGGCTGCCGAAAGCTTTTAAGGAGTATTGCGCCCACGTGTCGGTGGATACAAGCTCCATTCAGTACGAAAACGACGATTTGATGCGCCCCATGTACGGCGACGACTACGGCATCGCGTGCTGCGTTTCGGCGATGACCATCGGCAAGCAGATGCAGTATTTCGGCGCGCGCTGTAATTTGGCTAAGCTTTTGCTGACGGCTTTAAACGGCGGGCGCGACGAGATGACGGGGGAGCTTATCGGGTACCCGAGCGAGCCGATTAACAAGGGCAAATTAAACTACGACAAGGTGCTGAACAAATATCTTTTGTACATCGATTGGTTGGCGAGGAACTACGTCAACACGATGAACGTGATTCACTACATGCACGACAAATACGCGTATGAAAAGCTGCAGATGGCGCTGCACGACACGTATGTAGAGCGGCTGATGGCATTTGGCATCGCGGGGCTTTCGGTCGCGGCGGACAGCCTGTCGGCAATCAAATACGCGGTGGTGACGCCGGTGACGGACGAGACGGGCTTAATCGTCGATTTTATCACCAAAGGCGAGTTCCCCAAATACGGCAACGACGACGAGCGCGTGGACGGCATCGCGGCTCAGCTTTCGGAATATTTTTACCGCGCCTTGTGCAAAACCAAAGCGTACCGGGGCGCAATCCACACACTGAGTTTGCTGACAATCACCTCCAACGTCGTATACGGCGCCAAAACCGGCGCAACCCCGTGCGGGCGCAAAGCGGGGGAGCCGTTTGCTCCCGGCGCAAACCCCCTGCACAACCGCGAATCGCGCGGGGCGCTGGCGAGCTTAAACTCGGTGGCAAAGCTCGACTACAAATATTGCCGCGACGGGATTTCTAACACGTTTACCCTAGTGCCCGGCACCATCGGCAAAACCCCGCAAGCGGTGCGCAAAAACTTGGCGGCGATTTTGGACGGCTATTTTAAAAGCGGCGGGCACCACCTAAACGTCAACGTCCTTGACCGCGAAAAATTAACCGATGCGCACAAAAACCCCGACAAGTACCCCAACCTCACGATTCGCGTCTCGGGCTATGCCGTAAAGTTTGGGGTACTGAGTACCAAGCACCGCGAAGAGGTACTAAAGCGTACGTTTTTTGAGAAGCTGTAAAAAACCGCTTGACAAGATAGTCAAATTATGATATAATTTGACTATCCAACATAAAGAGGTGATATCTTATGAATATCAGGCCTTCTTCCGATTTGCGGAATCACTACGCCGAACTATCGCAGCTTTGCAAGGAAAGCGGCAATCCGGTATTTTTGACCGTCAACGGCCGCGGAGACACCGTGCTTTTAAGTTTGCGCGAATACGAGCGGCAGCAAGCGTTGCTTGCAATAAACGATGCTATTGCCGAGGGCGAAGCCGACATAAAAGAGGGGCGGGTTTTTACAGTAAAGCAAGCATCTAAGGCAATGAAAGATGTAATTGATTCATACAGGTAAGGGGGAGATATAAATGAAACGGGAAGTGAATGTTGCCAAATCTGCAATTAAGGATTTAGAGAGAATCGTTGCGTACATTGCTGCCGATAACCCGGATGCCGCCGACAAAATGCACGATAGGATTATCGAAGCTATCGTTAGTCTTTCCGACTATCCGTATAAAGGCTCTATTTTGAGAAGTAAAGGGATAAAAGCGGAAAATTGTCGAAAGCTTGTCGTAGATAATTACATCGCGATATACCGTGTGCCTGAGGAAAACAGCGAAGTGCATGTCATTCGGATTTTTCATGGAGCGATGAATTATGAGAGATACATATAAGGGAATTGTTTTTTATGGATGAAGCCGACTCGATAAAAGTAAAAAGCACATTTCAAAAGCTCTGTCAGATCATGATACCCTTCGTTGTGATAGGGGCTTTGGTATTTACTGCCATTTTTCTTGTGGATGTTTTTGCCGAGATGGACATGGGTATACCGTTTGGGGTGACGTTGTTTATGTGGCTGGCGCCAGTATGGGCAGCGCTTTTGCATTTTCTCTATTTTTTTGTTTTAATAAAAGAAACTCACGTTTTTAATCGGAGAGGGCTGCTCATCCGTCATAAAAAACTGGGAGAGCAGTATATTCGTTATCAGGATATTTTGGAGATTAATTATACAAGGGCTACATTGGCAAGGATTTTGTCGCAGGGCGCGGAAAATATTTCCGCAGGGATCATGCATATCCAATATAAAGATTTGGTCGAAGAAGATGATTCTGTAAAGACGGTTACTTTGAATATTGTGTATAAGCAAGTTTTGCGGCTCGTAAAAGATTTTGGATTGAATATAAAAATCATTAAAAGCGTTCATCATGAAAAACAACTTTAAAATCATAGACTCCCATTGCCATATTTACCCCGAAAGGATCGCGCACAAGGCCGCCAAAAGCATTTCGGAATTTTATGACGGGATGCCCATTTTAAACGACGGGTCCATCGGGCGGCTTTTGTCGCACGGGAAAGTGGCGGGGGTCGACAGGTTTGTTGTAACGAGCGTCGCCGCAACTCCGGAGCGCGTGACGGCAATCAACCGTTTTATCGCGGATGCCGTTTCGTCGTCCGACGGCCTTTTAATCGGCTTAGGCGCGCTGCACCCGGACGGCACGGACATAGAAGGGGACATTAAACTCATCAAATCCTTACACCTTTCCGGCGTAAAGCTGCACGCGGACATCCAAAAAATCGCCATCGACGACCCGCGCTGCTTTAAGATTTACGAGATACTCGCACACGAAGGCTTGCCCGTCCTTATGCACACGGGCGACAGCCGCTATAATTTTTCCAATCCGGATAACCTGCTCCCCGTGCTAAAAGCCTTTAAAAATCTGACCGTCATCGGCGCGCATTACGGCGGCTGGTCGGTGTGGGAGGAAGCCGCCGCAAAGCTGTCTAAATTTGAAAACCTGTACGTTGATACCTCCTCTACACTAGGCTTCACCTCTTTTGAATTCGTAAAGAACTTGCTGCCGAAATTCGACCCCTCCCGCATCCTGTTCGGTACCGACTACCCCACGTGGGACGCGGGGGCGGAGTTGGACGCATTATTCTCCCTCAACCTGCCCGACAACGTTTTGCGCGGAATTTTACACGACAACTGCGCAAGGGCGTACTTTAGAGATAACAGATAACAGATAACAGATAACAGATAATAGATAACAGATAAAAGATAACAGAAATTGGACGTAATGTATTTAAATAGATGCGTTGTTGATACAAATTTCATATCCCATCCACATTCTGTTATCTGTTATCTGTTATCTTTTTTCTTGGGACAAACATTTTACTTTTCGAGTTTTTTCCTGTATACTATCCTCGATGATTCTAAAGGGCGACGTAGACGAAATCCGTTTCCGCAACGACGAAAATGGGTTTACAATATTGGTAATCGATGCCGGCGGCGACCCCGTGGTGTGCGTCGGCACGTTTCCGCCTGTCACCGAGGGAGAGACGGTCGAGGTAACGGGCGAATATATGCTGCACCCGCGTTTTGGCAAGCAGTTTAAGGCGACGGAGGTCAAGACGCACACGCCCGAATCCGAGGACGCGATCATCCGGTTTTTGGGCTCCGGCGTCATTAAGGGCTTAGGACCTAAAACCGCGCTGTTAATCGTGTCGAGCTTTGGCAAAGATACCCTAAAAATACTCGAGTTTTCCCCGCACAAACTGGCGATGGTGAGCGGGGTAGGAAAGAACAAGGCAAAGAGCTTTGGGGACGAATACGGCAAGGTGCGTGCGATGCGCGAGGCGGTGATGTTTTTACAAGCTTACGGCGTTTCTTTAAACCTCGCGTTTAAGATTTACAAAAAATACGGCGGGGATACGGCGGCAATCGTCAAAACAAACCCCTACCTTCTCATCGAGGACATCGACGGCGTCGGTTTTTTAACGGCGGACAAAATCGCGGCGGAAATGGGCATCGGCCCCGATTCGGGATTTCGCGTGGCGGCGGGCGTCATCTACGTGCTAAAAGAATCCGCCGACCGCAACGGCAACACGTACCTCCCGCGTGACGAGGCGGTTCCCGCAGCGGTGCGCCTCTTGGGCGTAGAGCCCGAACGCGTAGCCGAGGAAATCGAGAATTTGATTATCGCCCGCAAAATTAAGGCGATGCCGGAGTACGGCGACGACGGGATTATGCTGGCGGGGCTGTACCACGTGGAAAAATCCGGCGCGCAAAAGCTCGCCGAGATGTTAAACGCCGCCGATATGCGCAAAACCGACGCGTCCGACATCATCGACGAATTTGAGCAAGTCGAGCGGATTCATTTGCACCCGCGCCAGCGCGACGCCGTGGAATCGGCTTGCGGGGGCGGCGTATCCGTCATCACGGGCGGCCCCGGCACGGGCAAGACGACCATCATCAAGTGCATCTTAAAGGTGTTTTCGGCGTGGGGGCTAAAGGCGATGCTGATGGCGCCCACGGGACGCGCCGCCAAACGCATGTCCGATCACACGGGGGAGCCTGCCAGCACGATTCACCGCGCCATCTTGAGCAGTTGCGGCGAATCTTTTGCGGCGAACGCGATTATTGTGGACGAGGTTTCGATGGTGGACGTGTTTTTACTCAACATGCTGCTTTCCAAAATAAGGCCCGATACGCGGCTTATTTTGGTGGGCGACAAAGACCAATTGCCGTCTGTCGGCGCGGGCAACGTGCTGGCAGACATCCTGTCGAGCGGGCTTTTCAACGTTACAGAATTAAAATACGTGTACCGCCAGGACGAGCAAAGCCTGATTGTCTCGGCGGCGCACCGCATAAACGACGGCGAGCTGCCCGACTTGAGTGTCCGCGACCGCGACTTCTTTTTCGCGGCCGCAAAAACGCCCGAGGAGATTGCCGACAAAACCGTGGATCTTATCTCAAGGCGGCTTCCCGCGTATTTGGATATCCCCGCGACGCGCATCCAAATCCTGTGCCCGATGAAAAACGGGCCGGCGGGCACGCACGCACTTAACGAACGCCTCGCCGAAATCTTAAACGAAACCCGCCATAAGGGGGAACTGTTTTCCGACGGCCAGCGCCTGCGCGCGGGCGACAAGGTGATGCACATCGCAAACAATTACGAGCTGACGTGGCGAAAAAACAACGGCCGCTACATTGAGACGGGCGAGGGGGTTTTTAACGGCGACGCGGGCACGATTGCGGCCGTCGAGCCGGAGGCCAACGAGCTGACGGTGCTGTTTGAGGACGGGCGCGAGGCGGTCTACACCCCCGACATCCGTTCCCAGTTGGTGCTTTCCTACGCCGTTACCGTGCACAAAAGCCAGGGGTCGGAGTTCGACGCCGTAATTATCCCGATAGTCGGCGCCAACCCGGTGATTATGACGCGCAACCTTCTCTACACCGCCATCACCCGCGCCCGAAGGCTTGTGGTGCTGGTGGGCGAAAAATACCACATCAAGCGCATGGTAGACAATAATTATATTCAAAAGCGCTACAGCTATCTTAAGCCCTTTATGATCGAGGCGGTAGAAAAGGCGGGAAGGCTTTTTAAGGTTTAGGGGCTTCCACGATATTGTCAATCAGCCCGCCCGCCGTTTCAAAGTAAAACAGCGAGCCGACCCCCTCGGCGGTTATAAGGTAGCACGCGTCCGGCCTTGCGGTTGACAAATGGGGGCTGTCCCCATTTGTCAATTTTTTGGTTGAAAATTCATCGGGGAAGATGGCGGTGTAGTCGGCAAAAAAACCTGCCAGCCCCTCGTCGTTAATTGATTCGCCCAAATTCGCGCTTAAAAGCTTTCTGGCAAACGGGAAGTTTTTTTGTTTTACGAGCCTAAAAAGACGCTCCGGAGCCGAAAGAGCGGATACGTCCGTCACTTTTTCGGGGGAATACAGGTAATTATAGCGCGGGAAAAGCTTAATATACAGCCGCCCGCCCGCTTTAAATACGGCGCAAAGTTTTTCGTTCGAGAGCGGTTTATTGGCGGCGATTTTTACGGTGTAGGGCAAAAGGTGCGCGCTCAAAGGCAGCGCCGTCACGTACAGCGGTTCGCCGTCGCCGTAGTAAAAGCCGTCGGCATATTCGGCAAACATGCCGTTTAAAAGGTAAACCGCGTTAAAGTCGGCTTTGATATGCACGGAAATTCCCATGCTTAATGTATATGTAGATAAAATGTAAATTATAAAATATAAAATATAAATTTCGGATAGAGTTTTATATCTTTTTAACGCTTTGGCTGTATAAAAAACTTCGTATTGGCAATAATCCCTGCGTATTCAAAACACAAGGAGTTTTACCTCATGGAAAACAATTGGAGCATCGAGCAAACCAAAAAATTATTCGCCTACGCCTATACGGCGGCGCAAAACGGCAGGGGGCTCATGTGGGCATTTGTAAAAACCGCCGAGGAAAGCGGGCGCAGCGTCAATTCGGTGCGCAACTATTACTACAGCCAGCTTAAAATGTTTGAATTAGTGCCAAAGCTCGCCGAGGATCTCGGGATAAAAATCGTTACGAGCCAGCGCGGCCAGTTCGAATTGTTCGGCGGCGACGAAATCCGCGAATTGCTCGAGCGGATTTTGGTCGGTAAGGCAAACGGCGTGTCCGTGCGCGCCACCATCGGGAAAATTTCAAAGGGCGACGCAAAACTCGCGCTGCGGCTGCAAAACAAGTACCGCTCGATGGTGATGCACCACCGCGGCAAGGTGACCGCCCTGATGAACGAGCTTGGAAAGCGCGGGATTATTTATTACAATCCCTACTCAAAGTCCGTCGTCACCGAGCCCGAATCCGGGGACAACTACAAAAAGTTGAACGACTACATCTCGTCCTTGGATCAGACGGAGGTGGCGAACTTTTTCCAGCTTATGAAGAAGCTGTTTGCTTAAATCTCCACTAGCCGCTTCAGCGCCTCGACATTCTGCACGCCCATGGCTTTTTTGACCGGCGCGCCGTTTTTAAAAACGATGAGCGTGGGGATGCTCATGATGCCGTAGCGCATCGCCGTTTCACTGGCTTCGTCCGTGTTGAGCTTTCCTACCTTAACTCTGTCGCCGTTTTCGGCCGCAAACCGCTCTAAAATCGGCGTCTGCATACGGCACGGGCCGCACCACGGCGCCCAAAAATCGACGAGCACCGCTTTGTCTTTTTCTTCCAGCACTTCGGCTTGGAAGTTTTTTTCGTTGAGTTCTAACATGGGAACCTCTTTTTAATGCAATAATGCAGTAGTGCAATAGTGCAGTAGTGATGGATGATTTTTAGTGCAGTAGTGCAGTAGTGCAATAGTGCAGTAGTGATGGATGATTTTTAGTGCAGTAGTGCAGTAGTGCAATAGTGCAGTAGTGATGGATGATTTTTAGTGCAGTAGTGCAGTAGTGCACTATTGCACTATCCCGTCCAGTTCCCGCACCGCCGCATAGTATATCTCGCTCAGTTTGTTAAACTCCGCAACGCCGATCCGCTCGTCGGCGTCGTGGATATGCGTTTCGGCGCCGGGGAAAGTCGGGCCGAACGCGGCGGCATGGGGAAGGGAACGTGCGTACGTCCCGCCGCCGGTTTGAATGGGTTTAATGGGGGAGGGGGGAAAAGAGTGACAAGTGACAAGTGACAAGTGACAAGTGTCGGAGGGATTCGGGGTTTGGGGTTCGGGGTTCGGGGAGGAATCTAATTTACAACTTACAATTGACGATTTACAAATTTCGGAGGGGTTGGCGGCGTTGTTTCCCGGGAGCGTGCCCCTTACGACGGCGGGGGCAAGCCCCCGCCCTACGGGTTCATCTTTGCCGTCATCCCTATTTGTAATTTGTAGTTTGTAGTTTGTAATTTCATCTGCTTCACTGACCCCTGACCCCTGACCACTGACCACTGCATACACCCCCAGCAGCGTCTTAATCAATTTACTTTCCGGGTCGATATATAGATTCGGCGAGTAGTACAGCGTTTCGAGTTTCGGCGTACGCCCGCGCGCACGCAGTGTACGCTCAATCGAGCCGATGACGGCGTTTTTGTCGGCGCACAAAGGGAGCCGCAAATCGAGCGCCAACACCAAGTCTGCCGCGTTTTGGCCTGCGCCGGCGCCGACAGTATCTAAGCTATTGCATTCGCACATATCAAAGCTCATCGTCAGCGCGCCGGATTTGGGGTCTCCGACCGCTATGCCGAGCCGTTTTGCGCTGTCTTTAGAGCAAAATAATTCGTAGATGAGCTCAAAATCCGACGGCTCGGGATTTTTTAATACGCTTAATGTTGCGAACAATTTCCATGCGGCGTTGTCGGCTTTATGCGGCGCCATCGCGTGGCCGGCGGTACCGCGCGCTTCGATTTCCACATATCCGCACGAATCGCGCACCGTAGCGGCTTTTGCGTCAAACCCGTCCGAGGCTAGGTGCTGTTGCAGTCGTGACTTATCGGTTAAAAGCCGCCCGAGCTCGGAATCCTTTAAAACCCGCGCTTTGGCGACCGAAGGGATTACGTTCGGGCGGTTGCCGAAACGGATAAAAACAGGGCCGCGCCGGAACGTGTCGGGGAGCGTGATTTTTAAATGCAAAATCGCTTTTTCGCTGTTGATTACGGGAAAATCCGCGTCCGGCGTGAAGGCGAAAGCCGGGATCTCTCCGTGCTGCAGATAATGTTTGATACACGCCGAGCCCGTTTCCTCGTTGCACCCCACAATCAGGCGCACGCGGCGATTTAATTTTACGCCCTCGTCACGGAGCCGCTTTAATACGTGCAGGCATACGACTGCCGGGCCCTTGTCATCCACCACGCCGCGCCCGTAATAATATCCGTCTTTTTCGGATAAAGCAAACGGCGGGACGCTCCAATTCCCGTCCGCTTCATCTGCGGGCACGGTGTCGAGGTGGCATAATATTCCGAACATTTCTTCGCCCTCGCCGTACTCCGCCCACCCGCAGTAGCCGTCTAAATCCCCGGTTTTTAGCCCGTAACCTTTTGCCTTAGATAAAAACCAATCCAAAGTCTCGCGCATCGGCATTCCGAACGGCGCGTTTTTTTCAGCCTTGTCCTGAAGGCTTTGTAGGGCTAAAAGCTCGGCAAGGTCGGAGAGGAGAGGGTCGGGCATAGTTCTCCTTATAGAGCAATTCGACAAATTAGGAATTAGGAATTAGGAGTGAGGAATTGCGGATGAGGTGGGAACGCGGGAGGACGTCAATTCTCGTTGACAAACGGGCGGTAAATAATTATAATAGCCGTATTAGTTTTCGTAAAGCTCTTGCTATTATACTAAAGCGCCCGATGAGTTGTCAAGCCATTATTTTGCGGATTTCTTTGTTTACCATGAACAAATTCATCCGCCATTCCTCACTCCTCCCTCCTAATTCCTAATTCGTTCAACATTGTATCTCTCTAAGGAGCACTTTCACATGAATCGTACCCGCTTCGCCCCTTCCCCCACAGGCTACCTGCATATCGGCGGCCTGCGCACCGCGCTGTATTCGTATTTGTTTGCCCGCAAAAACGGCGGCAAATTCATTTTGCGCATCGAGGACACCGACACCGAACGAAAGGTCGACGGAGCCTCGGAAATCATCTACCGCACGCTCAAAGACGCGGGGCTATCTTACGACGAGGGCCCCGATGTCGGCGGAGAATTCGGCCCGTATATCCAGAGCGAGCGCAAAGCCTTATACTTGCCGCTTGCCGAGCGACTTGTTAAAAACGGCGGCGCATATTATTGCTTTTGCGGCAAAGAGCGGCTCGAGCAATTAAAGGCGGACGGCGCGACCAAGTACGACAAGCGGTGTGCGGGCCTGTCGGTTGCCGAAGTCAAAGCCCGCATCGCCGCCGGCGCGCCGTACGTCATCCGACAAAACATCCCCGAGGAGGGTAGCAGCACGTACACCGACGGGGTGTTCGGCGACATCACGGTCGAGAATAAGGATTTAGAGGACGGCGTTTTAATCAAATCCGACGGGATGCCCACCTATAACTTTGCCAACGTCGTGGACGATTATCTGATGGGCATCAATTACGTGATTCGCGGCGTGGAATATCTTTCCTCTACGCCTAAATACAACTATATCTACAAAGGCCTCGGTTGGGAGCTTCCGAATTATATCCACCTCCAGCCCATTATGCGCGACGCGACGCATAAATTATCCAAGCGCTACGGCGACGCCAGTTACGAGGACTTTATAAAAAAAGGATACTTGAGCGAGGCGATTGTCAACTACATCGCTTTGCTCGGGTGGAGCCCCAAAGATAACCGCGAAAAAATGACGCTGGAGGAGATGGTGGAGCTGTTTTCGGTGGACGGGCTCTCTAAATCCGCCTCGATATTCGACGAGGAAAAAATGAAGTGGCTCAACGCGCAATATATCCGTGAGATGAGCTCGGAAGCCTTTTATGAGAAAGCGCTGCCGTTTTTAGAGGAAATCGAGCATTTGCGGGGTTTTGATTTAGGGCTTGTTGCCAAGCTCACGCATTCCCGCTGCGAATTATTGTCCGATGTCGGCAAGCTCACGGCGTTTTTAAACGATTTTGACAACTTTGACTTGGGGTCATTTAAAAACGAAAAATGGAAAACCGACGAGGCGAC
The DNA here is from genome assembly GCA_009781235.1 of Bacillota bacterium. Taxonomy (GTDB): domain Bacteria; phylum Bacillota; class Clostridia; order Christensenellales; family Pumilibacteraceae; genus WRAP01. The sequence goes on along the minus strand of WQYM01000026.1, from coordinate 2,300 downwards.
GGCGGAGGCGATGCTGCCGGGGCTGATAACAGTAGTCAGTGATCAGTGGCCAGTGGCCAGTGAAGCGGATGGGAAGGAAAGTACAAATCACAAGCTCTCAAACCTGCACGCCGCGCTAGAGGCCTTTGCGCTCGAAAACGGGTACAAAAAAGGTCAGGTGTTATGGATTTTTAGAATCGCAATCACAGGGTCGCTCGTTACCCCCGGCGGCGCGATAGAGATGGCGGAGCTTTTGGGGCGGGAACGGGTGCTTAAGCGGATGCAGGCGGTGAGCCGTCGGTTGAGATAATTTTGCTCCAATCGCTTGACGGATGGCAACAAAACGTATATACTTGCATTAAAATATATCATAAAGGAGATTTTTTATGAAAAAATTATGGAAAGTATTGGCAAGCTTCTCAGCAATCGCACTCATTTCCGCAGTGATGGCGGCTTGCGGCGGCAATTCCGTCGTCGGAAAATGGGTTCCGCAAAAGATGGATGTCGACATGGCTGGGGTCAAAGTATCGCTTAATTTTTCCAGCCTGTTGGAGCAGGAAAGAGTAGTGTATGGCGAGCTGATTGGCATGTTCGAGGGAATGGAACTTGAGTTTTTTTCCGACGGCACCTGCACTTTTATGGGTGAAGAGGGCGAGTACAAATTAAAGGGCAGCAAGCTTGTTTTTTATGACGAGGACGGCGAAGAAGAGGACATGGAAGAGTTCGGGAGCTTTGAGTTGCAAGGCAACAAGCTTGTGCTTCGTTTGGAGTTCACGGAAGGCGGGATAACCACGAAAATTAATATGGTATTTAAAAAGGTAGTCGAAGAAGACGACGAGTAAAAAAAGACAAGGGCGTTTATCATGAAAAAGCTTTATAAACTCCTAGGTATTGCGCTATCGGTTGTGCTGGCGGCGGGCATGCTTGTTTCGTGCGGCATCGGCTTTTCAAAGGGCGGCGGCAGCGCGGTGGGCATATGGGTGCCCGAAAAATTTGAAACCAAACAAGGCGGCGTTACCGTTTCGTTTACTGCGGATAATTTTCCGGACGATTATGCCGATCAGTTCGGTGCGGTTTTTGATTGGGAATTCGAGTTTAAAACAGACGGTACGATAACCATGAGCGATTCTTCACAGACGGTTACTAATAAGTACCGCCAAGAGGGGAACCGGATTATTTTGCTGGACGAGGATGGAACCGAGCTCCCGACCGGAGATATTAAACTATCCTTCGAGATGAAAAACGGGAAGCTTGTATATGCCGTCAGCGAGGGCGACTCCTTTTATGCGGTGGTAACCTTTAAGAAAGTCGCAAAAAGCACAAAGACGCCGGGCACAAGCCCGCAGAGCCCGTCGGCGAAGCAGAAAGAAAAGGAGAAAGAGATTGAGCTCCAACGGCAGCTAGAAGAAGAAACCATCGAGCGGCTGATTGTTCAGCTTGAAAATCTGATTGAGACGTCGCATTTAAGGGTCGACGGTAAAACAACTTTACTGGGACACACGACAAAAATGCGTACGGACGTTGCCAAGCTCCCCACGTACCGTCAAAAGATGGACTTGGTACGAGAGGGAATTCAAGAACTTCGCTTTTTGTTAGCAGAATGGATTGAGGCGATGGATGTGTATATTGGCAGATTGCCGTCGGACAACAATGTCATAGAAGCGTTAGAAGAGTTAAAAGCCGCATACCAAGCTTTGGCGGACGCCATTTGCGAGGAGATGGGGAGGATCTTGTCCAATCTCGGCGAGCCGGAGCTTGGCGACCCGAATGATTCGGAGTACGAGCCGCCTCCGCACGGCCCGCTCCTCCCGACAGATCCCGATTTACTCGATCCCGAATTTGTGGTGCCGATACTCCCCGACGGAACGGTCATAGAAGGAGAGCCGTTTAATGATCCCGAGCTGTGGGAGAAAGCGCTGGCATTATATCTAGAACGGATCAACGACCCGAGCCTTTCGGCCGAGGATCGGGCTCTTGCGCAACAGTACTACAATATGCTGCTGGCTATGAGCCCGCCCGGCTAGGCGCGCAGTGAAAAGTGAAGAGTGAAAAGTGAAAGAGGGGTGCGTAAACTACGTTTGCGCAGTGAAAAGTGAAAAGCTCGGGGGTTGAATAAAAGCGTTTTGCCCACAAACACGGCAATCGTAGGGGACGATGCCCTCATCGTCCCGCACCGCAAAATAATTGTTTGCTCCGGCGGGGCGCCCGATGGGTCGCCCCCTACGGGGAATTCGGCAACCCCGTCAAGCGACTTCTTTCCAAGGCTGTTTGCCTCGTCGAAAAGTTGTTTCGGGCGCGACTCGCCCGGGCGGCTCGGGGAC
>WQYM01000025.1 GCA_009781235.1 Bacillota bacterium | reverse complement strand
TCGCCCCTACGGAAAATTTGTATTGCCAGGGGGTTTTTTGGGCGAGGCACGCCTCGCCCCTACGGTAAAAATGTGACAAATGCAAAACGGTAAAAATGTGACAAATGCAAAACGGTAAAAATGTGACAAATGCAAAACGGCAAAACGGTAAAACGGTAAAAATGCAAAAAAGCCAGGATAAGGAACTATGCCCGAAGCGAGGACAACCCGTAGGGGCAAGGCGTGCCTTGCCCTGATGCCGGGGCATAGCGCGTTTTTTTGGGCGAGGCACGCCTCGCCCCTACGGTAAATTTGTATTGCCAGGGGTTTTTTTGGGCGAGGCACGCCTCGCCCCTACGGTAAAAATGTGACAAATGCAAAACGGTAAAAATGCAAAAAAGCCAAGATAAGGGACTATGCCCGAAGCGAGGACAACCCGTAGGGGCAAGGCGTGCCTTGCCCTATAGCGCCGTGTGACAAATGCAAAAAAGCCAAGATAAGGAACTATGCCCTTATCTTGGCCTTTAATAGATAGATTTGCTTTGTTGGGGTTTAAAGACCGTGTTTTTGGGGGTTAAGGGGTTTTAGACCAAGATGTGAATAACACATTACTCCGTCCCCCTTGTTACCCCTGTGTTCTGTGTTACGATACCTTAGTCACTATCCACTCGGAGTTCCACGGACATGTCCATACGGTTCCATTCCATCCGCCAACTTCGTTGAGGTTGAACCCGTACTCTGCCACAAAGGCTTTCACCCATTCGTCTTCGTAGTACTTCATCTCAAAGTCTGTGTTGCAACATCTGGTATCGTTAGTTCTCGTGCAATATTGGGCAAAATAGCCATATAAAAAGGGTTTGAAGCCGCCGGGATTCCAAGGAGCTAAGTCATGTCCGAGCGCGGTGTCGGGGATGTAGCAATTCCAACCGGTCGAATAATCATACGGCAACCCATCGGAACCTGTCCCGATGCAATCATGCCACAATTCGATATATGCGTTGGCGGTGCAAGTCGCTTCGACATAGTGCGCCCTACATACATTGCCGTCACCGCTGCATACGCCGTACCAAAGGTAGCCCCGGTCACCAGCTGTTATCTCGAAAGGAACAGCGCCCACACTAAGAGCCCAAGCATACTCAGCGTCATCGGGTGCTTTAGTCCACTGTACCGCATGCTTGCAGTAGTATACGTTGTCTATTGCGAGCTGGTCAGTTTCAAGTTCGCCAACAAAGGTTTTTCCATCTTTGTCGAGAGTGAAATACAAACCGTCGGCACCGTCCGGATAAATGGCTTTCCAAACATATCTGTAGCCATGGGAACCGTTCGGAATCGTCTTAACATCTACCGCCACTTTTTCTCTTACAACATAATCACCGGGCTCAAGATTGAAGAATTCAACGCAACCAAAAAAGTTTGTTTCTCCTTCTGCGACTTTTTCCTCTGCGCCATTTTCTCCGATCGCAAATAATTCAAAGGTAAACTCGCCAGGCAATGCAAACCAGTCGGTATACTCGCCGTATTTGGTTTTCACGATAGACACGCCGCCGCCGCTAAGAAACTCCCATTCGTCTGACGGGGGATAGTAGTGCGTGAGCTGCATGTTCTTGCCGTCGGGTACGCCGCTCTTGTTGCTGAATGATACCCAATAGGTGCCGCCGCAAACCGGGCAAACGTAGTCTGTGGTGTTCGCGAGCAACCAAGAATTATCATCAATGTAGATGATGGTTTCCTCAACCCACTTCTCGCCGGACGCTTTGGCCGCCGCAGCCTTGACGTCGTAAGCTTCAACCCAAACTCTGCCGTTGCCGCCCGCCGAAGCGCAGTGGAAGCCGACATTCTCCATTTGCGCCGTTCTAGCGGTGCCGATATCATACTCATCACTGAACGGATTGGGTACCTTGGGCGCGGCAAAAACGACGGGCATAATAACGCCCGCAGCCAATACCATTACGACCAAAATACCAATAATTTTTTTCTTCATTTTAATAAAATCTCCTGAAATTTTTTTTGCTGCCTCTTTTATTGTAGGGTTGGGGTTCCCTGTTTTCAGCCGCTTTTGTTGTAGGGTTGTGGTTCCCTATTTTCAGTCTCTTTTATTATGAAGTTGTGATTCTTCTTTTTCAGCCCGCTCTTGTTGTAAGGTTGGGGTCCCTTATTTTCAGTCTCCTTTACTATGAGGTGGGGATACCTCGTTTTCAGCCCGCTTTTATTGTAAGGTTGGGGTTCCCTGTTTTCAGCCGCGCTTGTTGTGGGGTTGCGGCGCCCTGTTTTCAGCCCGCTTTTTTTACGGCGGTTGGGGTTCCGCGCCCGGTTTGTTATGAGGTTCGGGTTCCTTGTTTTCAGTCTCTTTTGTTATGAGGTTGGGATTCCTCGTTTTCAGCCCGCTTTTGTTATGAAGTCGGGGTTCTTCCTTTTCAGCCCGCTTTTGTTATGAAGTCGGGGTTCTTCCTTTCCAGCCGCTTTGATTGAGGGTTGCGGTTCCCTGCTCCGTGCCCGGTTTGTTATGGGGTTCGGGCGCCCTGTTTTCAGCCCGTTTATTGCACGAAGCCGGGCGCTTCGTTTCCCGGTTTTTTTTGAAGTTTGGGGCCTTCTTCTTTTTCAGCCCTCTTTGGTGCGCGGTTGGGATTCCGCGTTTTTCATCCGCATTTGTTTAGGTTTTGCGCAGTCCGGATTCTGCAGAGATGTGAACAAAAATACCCATAATAGGGTACTTTGGCTATTCTAGCATAAATATTTAGGCGTTTTGTCATAAAAATTAATGACAAATCAAAAATTTTTTATTTTTTTTAGATTTTTTTTAGATTTTTTTTGATACCGATATTCCCGTAGGGGCGCGGCGTGCCCCGCCCCTACGTATAGGGATTGTCCCAAGCGCCGACACCATAAAAAAGAACGCCCAAGTCAAACACAACACGGAAGATAAAAATGCAAATGCGCGCTTGTTTTTGTTGACAGGCGTGTTACAAGAGGGTATAATAGGGGTACTAAATCATGATTTAGTATATTACGATTTAGTAATGGAGAGCGATATGCAAAATCCCACAAAAAACGAAAGGCAATTTATCGGTCGTGAGAGTGAACTTGACAAGTTGGATGAGATATTTGCCTCCGACAGGTTCGAGTTCGGCATAGTGTACGGTCGCCGCAGAATCGGCAAATCAACGCTACTGAAGAAGTTCATAAGGGACAAGCCGTCCGTTTATTTGGTAGCAAACGAAAAAAAGCTCGAGATGAACCTCGAGTTATTTGCCAAGGAGATTGGAAAATTCACGGGGCAGACAGACATAAAATTCGCGTCCTTTTCGGATATGTTGGAATACCTGTTTGAGAACATCAAATCAAAAACCATCGTCGTAATTGACGAATTCACCTATTTGGTCGGCGTGGAAAAGGGGGTGTTGAGCGAGTTGCAAAATGCCGTCGACAAGTACAAAGACTCCATAAATCTAAAACTCATTATTTCGGGCAGCCACGTCGGCATGATTGAGGATATGCTCGCATATAAAAAGCCGCTCTATGCCCGAAAAACATTTGCCATAAAGCTGAAGGAGTTCGATTACTTTGAGTCCGCCTTATTTTGCCCGCGCTACTCTTACGAGGACAGAATTCGCGTTTATGCCGTATGCGGCGGAGCCCCGTACTATCTGTCGCTTATGGACGACACCAAAACGCTGAAAGAGAATATCATCGCCATGTTCATCCGACCGCACGCGCACCTAGAGAACGAACTGGACTTTCTGTTTCAAACGGAATTTAGGAACAAAGCGAATTACTCTTCGGTACTCTCCGTCGTTGCGCTCGGCAAGACGAGGCTGAACGAGATAAGCCGGTCGTCACACATCGGAGATACCGCGAAAACCGCCACCTACTTAAAGCCCCTTATCGCGATGGGGCTCGTAGGAAAGGAAACGGCTTTCGGTGACAAGGACGGGCGCAAAACGATATATAAGCTAAAAAACAACCTCGTGAACTTCGTGTACTCCTTTATGGATGAGAACCGTTCGGCGCATGAGCTACTAGCCCCGGAAGACTTTTACACGATGATTGTCGAGCCGAGATTAGACGAGTATGTGTCGTTTGTTTTCGAGGAGGTGTGCAAGCAGTTCCTTTCGCGCAAGAACAAAACGCCTGCCAAAGAAAAGGTACTCGAAATCGGCAGGTACTGGCTCAACGACAGCGCGGCAAGAACTCAAATCGAGGTGGATATTTGCACAAAAACCACGAATGGCTATATCGTCTACGAATGCAAATGGCAGCAGGCGGAATTAGGGATGTCCGTCATGAACGCTTTAGAGGAAAAGACAAAAAAAATCCCAAGCTTTGCGGTTGCATCCGTCGGAGCCTTTTCAGGGAGCGGCTTCAACGCGGAGGTTCAAAAAAATTACGAGCGGCTATACACGCCTAGAGACCTATTCGAGACTGTTTAAGAAATCACTTAAAAAGTATTGAAAACACGGGACTTTTTAAGGCAAAACTTAAAAAGCCTTGAAAACGTGCAACTTTTTAAGAGGGGGTGCGATGTCGGAAGACTTGCCGACGAACTGGTAAAGGTTTACCGCGAGGGGGTGCGCCGTGAAATTGAACAATAAAACAGAATCCATAATATGGCAAAAGCGTGCGTAAGGAATACATCGGTCAAAAGCGACGAAGCACAAAAACTCCCATCCTAATCCAAAATCTGGGCGTGAATTACGCCGAAATAAGCCAAAATAAGGCTGTTTTGCCGTAGATGCCCCATATCGGCACCGATGTACCCGTAGGGGCGGGGCGCACCCCAATGTCATTAACTTAGGGAATAACGCTCGAGCAACATTTTCGTGCATGGTAATGGGTGCAAAATGACGGTTTCTTCCTTTCCGTCGTCCTGAGCGGAGGCCGCAATCGCTTCGCTTATTCTCGCATTTTTAGAGTCAAATTGCACAATCCCTAAGTTAATGACATTGGGCACGCCTTGCCCGGTCGGTGATGCGTTAATTTCCATTGCGGGCGGGGCGCCTACACATTACACATAATACAGGGCGATGAATTCTTTTTGGCTGTTGACGCCCGTTTTAACAAATAGGCGCGCGATGTAGGTGCGCACCGTGTTTTCGCTGACGCGCATTAAGCGGGAGATTTCGCGCGCGTTTTCGCCCTGCAAAATTAAGGCGGCAACGCGCTTTTCCTGCGCGGAGAGCTCCGGGGGGAGCGGTTGGCGGGAATCGGCGGGAACCTCTTTTATTACCGTTTTAACGACCTCTTTTTCGACCACGACCTCTTTGACGACCGTTTTAACGACCGGGACCTCTTTTTCGACGACGACCTGTTTGACGACTTCTTTTATGACCGGGACTTCTTTTACGACCGTTTTAACGACCTCTTTTTCGACCACGACCTCGACCTCTTTTTCGACCACGACCTCGACCTCTTTCTCGACTACCACTTCTTTCTCGACGATGACTTCCTTTTCGACGATAACCTCAGTTTCGACGGTTTCGGTAACGGTTTTGGGCTTTCGGCGCGCGTAGGTAAGGAATATCGCCGCACCGCCCAGGATTGCGGCCCCCGCCATCGCGGGGCCCGCCCACAGCCAGGGGCTGGGGCCAGGAGGCGGGGACGCGCCGAACGCCTGCAGCCCGACGTTGCCGCCCTTGTCGAAGCCCCAAACGGCTTTAAAATCCCAGCCCGTAAAGTTTTCGGGGCGGCGCATTTGGGCTTGCGTCAGCCCGACGGGGGCGTTTGCGGCGCATTCGGGGTCGTCGCAGGCGCAGCCTGCGTATTCGGCCGGGCTTTTCGAGCCTATGTAAAAATAGCAGTCCCGCACAATCGGTCGGACGACGGGCGCGTCTTCTTCCGGCTCCTCGAAATCGGCGCCGTCGCAGTCGATTACCGCGAGGACGCGCGCGTCCGGAGCCGTGGCGTAAAACGTAACCACCTCGCCCGTAGACGCGTCGGGCGGGGGCGCGGCGGAAAAGAAGCAGTTGCTCACGACGCTGTCGCCGTAGCAGACGCCGGCGATGCCCGCCGCGTACGCTTTTTCGGCCTCGGGGGGCGCGGTGAGCGCGATTTCGCCCACGAACAGGCAATCCCGGGCAAGCGCGTTCTGCAGCGCGCCCGCAAGGCCGCCTATGCCCAACGCGCCCGTCACGCGCCCCGCGCCGCGGCATTCCACTAGGCGCGCGTACGAGACGCTGCCGGCAATTAAACCGGCGTAGGAGGGTGTGTCGGCGGGGTTGGAGGCGAGTATCGCGGCGGCGTAGGGCTTTGCCGCCGTAACGCGGCCTTCGACCGAGCACCGGCTGACGACGCCGGAATCTTTTTGACGATAGGAGGTCGAATGCGCGCCGACAAGGCCGCCCACGCGCGCGCGCCCCGTGATTCCGCGCGCGCCCAGCCGCAGGTTTACGTTTTTAATCGTTACGTCGACGGAGCGGCCGAACAGCCCTATATATTCTTCGCCGGGGCGGTTGCTCCAAAGCCCGCTAATCGTAAAGCCGCCGCCGTCGAATACGGCGGAGCGGATTTGTATCGGCAGCCAGCCGCGGCCGCCGTTATAGCCCGCGCCGTCCGCGGAGAGGAATTCCGTAAGGTCGATGTGTCGGGTGAGGGCAAAATAGTATCCCGGCAGCGCCCGCATCTCGGCGTCGTACCGCGCCGCGTACTTTCGCACATTATCAAGCTGGGCGGGCGTGGAAATCAAAAAAGGGCTGCCCTCGCTTCCGTTGCCGCCCGCAAAGCCGGACGCATCGGATGCTTCGGCTACGGGGGCGATGTTGCGGAGCGTGTCGGAGAAGGGGGGGGTAAGTGGGGACGATGCTGCAAGAATCCGCGCGTACGGTTTCGGTTCGAACATACTGAAGCCGCACCGATATGCAGCAAAAAACAGTAGCGTCGCCACAACAGCCAACAACACCGTTAATTTTTGCATAAATATTTGCGATTTGTTTTTTCTGTCGCGGCGGATTGGATATACCTCTCTAATAGCTTAGCTGCAGTTGAGCCCTTGCGTTTTTAAGCACGCTTAGCGACGCTGCTTTCGCTCCGTCAAGATTTCCCATTAAAAAGTAGCTTAGGGATATGGCCATCAACGCTTCCGCTGTGTCTGCCGCCGCTTGTTGCGGCCAATCTTCCTATTTCTTAAGAATAGCGCGACGGAGGCTGATAAAATCCGCTCCCGTTTCTTAGGGTCAAGAGGTCGCATAGCGCAACCCCCCATATGCATAATCGACTGCATAATCGACTGCATAATTGATTATATGATGTTTTTACGGCTTTGTCAACTAGAAATCCGTTGTCAACCATAAAAAATCTCTTTTGAAAATAGGTGTTTTTTTGGATTTTTTTAGTAAGGTAAGGCATACCTCATGAAAATTTCAATGCGCTGTTCAAGTGTCAAATGTGATTTGCTTTTAGTGTTCAATAAAGTTTCGTACCTCCGGTAAAACGAAAAATTTCTCACATTAAATGCTACCACAAAATCCTTCTCATATTAAATGCAACCTCAAATGCCACTGTTGCACTTACTTTGAGAATTTACTGCGCATTTTGTTTTTGGATTTGTTCTTAAAAGAAAACAAATTAACTTGCTAAAAAACTTTTTTTGGGGTATAATTGGTAGGTTCAAAAATAATTATCCATAACTTATCACTTATCACTTATCACTTTTCACTAAAAACACGGAGTGTTTACCCATGGGCCTATTCAAATGGTTGGGCGAAGCCGACAACCGAAAACACATCAAAAAATTTACCCTCTTTGCCAATAAAATCGAGGCGATTGAAGACCGGTACGTAAAAATGTCCGACGACGAGCTAAAAGCGCAGACGGGCGAATTTAAACGGCGCATCAAAGAGAATTTTGAATCGCTCGACGATTTGCTGTGCGAGGCGTTCGCCGTCGTGCGCGAGGCGTCTAAGCGCGTACTGGGGATGCGCCACTTTAAGGTGCAGCTCATGGGCGGCGTTTGCTTGCATCAAGGCAGGATTGCCGAGATGCGCACCGGCGAGGGCAAGACGCTGGTCGCCACGCTGCCCACGTATTTAAACGCGCTCTCGGGCGAGGGCGTGCATGTCGTTACCGTCAACGACTATTTGGCAAAGCGCGACGCGGAATGGATGGGCAAGGTACACCGCTTTTTGGGCCTGTCCGTCGGCGTCGCCATCGCGGGCATGACGAATGAAGCCAAGCGCGCCGCCTACAATTGCGATGTTACGTACGCGACCAATAACGAGCTCGGGTTTGACTATTTGCGCGACAACATGGTCATCTATAAAGAGGATTTGGTTCAGCGCCCCTTAAAATATGCGATTATCGACGAGGTGGACTCGATTTTAATTGACGAGGCACGCACGCCGCTCATCATATCCGGGCGCGGCAGAAAGTCCGACGAGACGTATAAGACGGCCAACGATTTTGCGCGCCGTTTAAGCCCAGGCGATTACGAGATTGACGAAAAGAAAAAGACCATCCACCTCTCCGAAGACGGCGTGGTCAAGGCGGAGCGGTACTTTGGCTTAGACGACATCACGGCGGTAGACAACGCCGAAATCAACCACTACATCAACAACGCCGTACGCGCCCACTTCATCATGAAAAAAGACAAGGACTACGTGGTCAACGACGGCGAAATCATCATCGTCGACGAGTTCACCGGGCGCTTGATGATCGGCAGGCGGTATTCCGAGGGCCTGCATCAAGCCATCGAGGCCAAAGAGAACGTACGGATTCAAAACGAAAATAAAACGATGGCGACCATCACGTTCCAAAATTATTTTAGGCTATACAGTAAGCTTGCGGGCATGACCGGAACCGCCAAAACCGAGGAAAGCGAATTTCGGGGCATCTACGGGTTGGACGTCGTGGTTATCCCCACCAACCTGCCTTCTCTGCGCGTGGACGAAAACGACCTTATCTATACGACGATAAACGGCAAGTATAAGGCCATCATCGAGGACATCGCCGAGTGCTACGGGCGCGGCCAGCCGGTACTCGTGGGTACGACGACGGTCGAGCGCAGCGAGGAGCTGGCGGACATTTTACGCAAGCAGAAAAAAATTATCCCAAAAGTCCTAAACGCAAAATACCACGACAAGGAAGCCGAAATCGTCGCCCAGGCCGGCAAGTACAAGGCCGTCACCATCGCCACCAACATGGCAGGCCGCGGCACCGACATCATGCTGGGCGGCAACGCTGAGTATCTGGCGACCAAGCGGATGCGCAATTTGGGCATGGCGGAAGAGCACATTTACTACGCCACCTCGTATTTTAACACCGAGGATGCGGAGATTTTGCAGGCGCGCAAGACCTTCCGCGAGTTTTACGACGAATTTAAACTCGAGACGGATAAAGAAAAAGAGCAGGTCATCGCGGTGGGGGGCTTAAGGATCATCGGTACCGAGCGGCACGAGTCGCGGCGTATCGATAACCAGCTGCGGGGCCGCGCCGGCCGGCAGGGCGACATCGGTTCGTCCGTGTTTTACCTGTCGATGCAGGACGATTTGGTGCGCGTGTTCGGCGGCGACAAAATGAAAAGCATCGCCGACTTCTTTAAGGTGGCCGACGACGAGCCGTTCAAAATGGGGCTGTTGACGCGGCAAATCGAGCACGCGCAAAAAAGCATCGAGGGGCGCCACTATTCCACCCGCAAAAACGTTTTAGAGTACGACAACGTCATGAACGCCCAGCGCACCACGATCTATAAGGAGCGCAATACCGTGTTGCGCGGCGAGCCCGTGCACGAACAGGTTTTAAATATGATGCGCGACGAGGTTTCGCACATCGTGGACGACAACACCGACCCCAAAACCGACTGGAACGAGTGGGATTGCGAAAATTTGGCGCGCGAGGCCGGGCGGGTGCTGCTAAACGGCGACACGGCGTTTTGCAGCGATGACCTTTTGCGGAATTATTCGATTGACGAGATAAAAGACCGGATTTATGAGGCGATGCTGCTTTCTTACAACGAAAAAATCGAGCTCGGCAAGGCGGTCGGCATCGATTTTGAGGAATTAGAGCGCGTCATCCTGTTAAAGGTAGTCGACAACAAGTGGATGGACCACATCGACATGATGGATTCTTTGCGGCGCGGCATCGGCTTAAAGGCTTACGGCCAGCAAGACCCGGTCACGGCGTACAAAAAGGAGGGCTCGGAAATGTTTTACGACATGACGCGCCGCATCCAGGAAGAAACGGTGATGCTACTGATGCGCGTCAACATCGAGCGCGCGCCGGTCAAGCGCGAGTCCCAAGACATGAGTCAGCTCAGCTTTTCGCGCGGGGACGGCCAAAAAGCCAAGGCCGCCAAGGAACCCACCAAAAACGCCAACAAGACGATCGGCCGCAACGACCCCTGCCCCTGCGGCAGCGGCAAAAAGTACAAGATGTGCTGCTGGGAAAAAGACCATAACGCATAGTAAAAATCCCCTTGGATTTTTACTATCGAACGAAATACGTTACATAATTTTTGGAATTTTAATCACGCCAATCGTAGGGGTCGCACTCCTCGCTGGCCCGCACTGCTGAACTGTTAGTTCGCGGATCTGCTGCCGTTAAGTATCAAAGTCGTCTTTCCATGTCAATCTGCACTCCTTTATTGCCCGCTTTGGTTGTTGTTTTGCTTGCTCCTTTTCCTGTTCGCAAACCACGCATAACTTCGTCAATTTTTGTTCATACGCCGCGCATAGCTCCGTCAATGCCGGCTGTTCGTCTGGCGGCATAACCGTTTGGGCATTGTAAAGATATTTCAAATAATTTTCATAAGCGCTATCGGATACATCGGAAAAGTTTTTGGTCGATAACCGCATCATGCCGAACCAAACCCGCCAATTAGAAGGATCGGAGGTTATCGCCAAATTCAATTGTTTCTTTGCCTGCCGGTAGTCTCCCAGCTTAATAAAAGCGTCGGCGTTCCTTAAAAATTCCTGTGTTTCGGTTTTCTCTTTACCAAAAATATTTTTTGTAACGTGCTGAGAGACGTATGTATTGTCATTGCTTATCACCTTTTCGGCAATAAAGGCGGTGTTGCAATGCGCGCAAACCCCAACTTCTTTGGTGGCGTCAACTCCGATATCCGCTCCGCATTGCGTGCATTTTGCAGCGACTAATCCCATGGTTTTACTCCTTAATATAATATGCTAAATGTTTTTTCGACGCAAATAAAAAAGTGCGCCTCAATTAAGAGACGCACCCCAAAAGACTATCTCCTAATTGTTGCGACACAATACACGAAAATCGCGTGGAGAATTGCCCGATGGGCAGAATTCGCCGCGATTTTCGAAAAGTATAGTGTCGCATGGTCAATGTATCACTTTAGCGATAAGTTGTCAAGGAAATTTACTTCGTTTAATTTGCCTCATGGAATTCTGTACGGCCAAAATCGAAATCGTATAAAAACGCTTGCGTTTGTCGGTTATTTGTGATATAATTTGCATACAATAATAGTGAGAGGATTTTTCCATGGCAAAAACAGAAACCGTATACACGCGGGTAGAGCCCGAATTAAAGGCAAGCGCGGAACAGATTTTGGCAAAGCTTGGGTTGACGCCGAGCGAAGCAATTAACGTTTTTCTTAATCAGGTAGTTCTGCACAAAGGGTTACCTTTTTCGGTTAAGGTTCCGGACATGACGCTTGAAGCAGCCAAAGCCGTTTTGATAGCAAAGCTTAATGAGGGCGAAGACAGCGTCGCGCAAGGCGGCTGGATGACCGTTGAGGAAAGCAAGTCGCTGTTGGGGTTGTAAGATGATTCTCCTCGATGACATAAAACAAAAATACGCCTCCCTCGATAAGCTGTATGCGGATTGCTACGGCGCTTTTGACGTGGAGGAGATGCAAAAAAGGCTGAGCGGGTTAGAGGCTCTGCAGCACGCGCCCGAGTTTTACAAAGACCCCAAAGCCGCGCAAAAGGTAAACGCGGAGGCAAAGGGCTTAGAAAAGCAACTCGCGGAATTAGGCGGGCTAAAAGAGCGGCTAAGCGACCTAGACGACTTTATTAGCTTGGTCGAGGAAGAGGGCGGGGAAGAGTACGTAGCCGAGATCACCGAAGCGCTTTGGGCCTTAGAGACGGAGCTCGATAAGCTCTACCTTTCCACCCTGCTCACGGGCGAATACGATTCAAAAAACGCCATCCTAAGCTTGCACGCCGGGGCGGGGGGCACCGAGGCGCAGGATTGGGTGGAAATGCTGTACCGCATGTACAAGATGTACGCAGACAAAAACGATTTTTCCGTAGAGGAGCTTGACTATTTGGCGGGCGACGAGGCGGGCATAAAGTCGGTTACGTTCCTACTAAAAGGCGGCCATGCGTACGGCTACCTTAAGGCGGAAAAAGGCGTGCACCGGCTGGTGCGCATCTCCCCGTTCGATGCTAACGCCCGCCGCCACACCTCGTTTGCCTCCTTAGAGGTGATGCCGGAAATCGAATACGACGTTTCGATTAAAATCGCGCCCGAGGACCTTAAAACCGACACCTACCGCTCCGGGGGCGCGGGCGGCCAGCACGTCAACAAAACCGACTCGGCGGTGCGCATTACGCATTTGCCCACGGGGATTGTGGTGCAGTGCCAAAACGAGCGCTCGCAAATCCAAAACCGCGAAACGGCGATGAAGATGTTAATCTCAAAGCTCGTTGAAAAGCGCGAGCGCGAAAATTCCGAAAAAGCGGGCGCGATTTCGGGAACCTTGAAAAAAATCGAGTGGGGCAGCCAAATCCGCAGCTATGTGTTCCAGCCTTACACCCTGGTAAAAGACCACCGCACGAATTACGAGGAGCCCGACGTACAACGCGTGATGAACGGCGGGCTCGACGGCTTTATTTTTGAGTACCTTAAGAAATCGCGGGGGTAGGCGGTTTACGGACTATACAACGGAGAAGTTGTCGGGGGGATGGTGGTGTCCGACAACTTATTTAATCCTTGTTTGGCCAACCGGCGCTAAAAATATTACAAAAAGCGCTTGTGTTTTTTTCGTTTTTATGGTATGCTAAAAATGATATTGTAAAAGGCAGTCAAGACAACGCTAAAATAACTATATGACAGATAAGCACAAAAACCTATCCGCCATAAAAGAAGTTTTTGCAAACAAACAGGGCTTAAAAGTTCTGATTGCGGGCAGCGTCTTGCAGCTATTCTTAGGAATTATTTACGTATGGAACATTTTTGTCGAGCCGGTCGCAGACCGGCTCGATTTTAGTGTGGCGTCAGTAGAATATACGGCGGCGTTTATGCTGGGCGCCTTTGTCGTCGGCATCATCGTCGCCGGAAGGCTGCAGGTAAGAATCGGCGCGCAGGCAACGACGCTTTTCGGCGGTCTGTTGCTGTCGGGCGGCATGTTTGCGACGGCCTTTATCCCACCGCAGGCCGCATGGCTTATCTACATAACCTACGGCGCCGTCGGGGGCTTGGGTGTCGGCATGGGGTATACGGCGGCATTTTCGTCCGCGCAAAAATGGTTTCCCACGCATCGGGGCTTTGTAACCGGCGTCAGTCTCGCCGCGTTCGGTTTGTCCGCCGTTATTTTTGCCCCTCTTGTCGAACTACTCACCGCTTTTTTCGGCGTAAAAACCATGTTTATGATCCTCTCCGGCATTTTCTTATGCGCGGTTTTAATCCTGTTCAGTTTTATTAAATTACCGAAAAATTTCAAGTCGGACCCGCACCCCGCCTCTGCCGCGCTGCTCGGCAAGGATTATTTTGAGGTTAAGGAAATGGTGCGGTTTAAAGAGTTTTACCTGATTGCGCTCTCGCTCGCTTTGGCGGTTTCGGCATATTTTGTGCTAAACCCCGCGCTGGCGGTTTTTGCGCGCGGGCGCGGCTTCGGCCACACCGGCGCCATGTTGCTAATCGTGTTAGCGGGCGGGGGAAGCGTACTCGGCCGCCTGGTCGTGCTGTCAAAAAAAATCGACCACCTGGGCGGCGTGGTGGCAATGCTTATCATATCCGCGGCAAGCTCGGTTACGCTGGGCTTTAGCGAGGGGTGGCTTTTTGCCGTCGCCGCCGTCGCCGTCGCCTTTTGCTTCGGCGGGTATACGTCGATTTATCCCGTCATCACGGCGGAATATTTCGGCGTCAAAAACGTGGGCTCAAATTATGGCGCGGTGATGGTGGGCTTCGGGCTG
Organism: Bacillota bacterium; assembly: GCA_009781235.1. Taxonomy (GTDB): domain Bacteria; phylum Bacillota; class Clostridia; order Christensenellales; family Pumilibacteraceae; genus WRAP01. The sequence goes on along the minus strand of WQYM01000025.1, from coordinate 7,801 downwards.
TCCGCGCTGCTTTTTCCGCTGCTGTTTAACCTTTTTGACGACGGCATAGCCAAATATGCGGTGCTGGCGTCCCTCTCGCTTGCCGCCGTAATTCCGGTCGTTTTGCTGATGGCCGGCAAAAGGAAATTCAAAAAACCGCCGGAGAACAACACGGACTTGAGTAGCCCAAAAACGTAAAAGCTGCGGTCGGGTGGTAAGACCGCCCAACCGCCGCTTAATCCTTTGCCGCCTACACGCGCATATTGGGCGGCGCAGCTAAAATGTCCAACGCGATACCGACGCAGGCGCGCAAGGTTCGTTTGACAAAATATCGGTCGATGCCGTATAAACCTGTTTCATAATACGCCCCGTTGCGGTTAAATACCTTTACATAACCCTCGACGGTAATTTTACCGTCGGTTGCCCAAACCTCTATAGACAGGTTTACCGTAACGGGATTGTTTTCGGGAACGGACTGCCAAATAAAAAGGAAAACCATTTTCCCTTTGTGCTCGGCAAATTGCCAGGTTTGGGAAAAGCGGGCTTTCAGCCGGTCTTGCGTGCCCTCGTCAAGCTCGCCTGTAAAAACGAACTGCGGGCGCCGGAACGTCTTATTCCTAAATTGTTCTTTGTCGCGCGCTTCCGCCACCCGCGCCGCGATCGCCATGACAATCGAGCCGACAAAAACGACGATGCCGGCAATGATCATTGCGGCCGGAATACCGGAGGGCCCGACCGGAAAGTCTTTCCTTGTCGCCGTCATGACAAAGCCCGTGATGATCATCGCCAATCCGCCAAAAAGCGATACCAATGTCGCGGTAAAAAACCAAAGCCCCTTATCAAAACGGTATTTCCGGCGGTCTGCCGAGCCGTCTCTTTTGAGTCGCGCGTTATAAATGGATTCCTCGCACCTAAAAAGCTCGCTGCCTTTGATTTTTGCCGCTTTTTTATATAATTTTCGATCGGAGCGGGCGTCGGAAAGGAAAAAAGTGCCCCCGAATGCCGCCAAACCGTCAAAAATACGCTGCATTTTTTCATGATATCCCTCGGCTCCCCACGGCGTTTTGGGCTCTGCCAGCATAAAATGAACGGTTTTTTCGGGCGTAACGTATCGGACCAGCCGGCAGCTTTGTATACTCTCCGCTTTTAGCATTTCCGTAATGCTTGCAATTGTTTCCCTCGGGAGACTGTGCTCCTTTAAGTCGCGGAGTTTGCGGAACGCCATGTTTTTGGAAAAAGCGTACGCCTCCGCTTGCTTTTTGTCGGACCAAGCCCGCAACGCCTCGCGGCGCTCGGATAATCCGTGCCGTATCACATACAGGCTCATCAGCATTACGGCGTTTTGCATATAGTGCAGGCTTTCCTCCGCCGCGCCCTGTAAGCAATCTAAACCCTGGTCGCAGTGCCGCCCGCACAAGATTATGCCTTTTTTAAACAGCGCAAAACTGTCGCGGGGGGTTTCGGCCAAAATCTTATCTAAAATTTCTAACGCCTCGTCGTAACGGCAAAGCGCCTCGTAGGCTTCCACGACTTCCTTTAAGTTCTTGTCCGTTTCGCCCGTCTCGTAGCGCCGCGTCCGCTCCAGCGGCTCCAAATACGCCTGCTTGCGAACCTCCGCCCAATCCGTGCCCGCATACCCGTGCAGCTCGTCGGCAAGCCTGTACGCTTGCATTGCTTCCCCCGAGTCCCCGGAAAACGCGTCCGCGCGGTTAAAATCTATCGAAAATTCTGCCACCCCGAGGTTTTTCATGCGTTCGCTGCACGCCGGGTGCGTCCCAAAGCGTGCCGGCAACTCGGTTTTGCACATCGCCCGCCATCTTTCGCCGTTCTTATAGTAGCTATGTAAAAATTCCTTAAAAAACATGACGGAAAAATTTTTAGGCGGCGCTTCTTCCTCAAAAATATTGCGCTCATTGGGCGCGCCGATGTAATATTCCAGCATCGTGAGTTTTGCCGTCGCGTCGATAAAGCTTTGCGCCGCCCCGCTTTTTAAGACCTCCCGGTCGGCTTTTTCCTCGCCGTCTTTAGAGCATATCAGCTTAAAACGCGCCGCCGCGTTTGCCACGGCGTTAAACTGCGCGCTTGCAAAGATTCTAAACAGCGTTTTTTTCTGCGCGAACGCTTCAAGCCAGGCGATATGCCCGCCCGCTTTTAAGTCGCCGTGCAAAAAGTGGGCGAATTCATGCAGCATGACGGCGCGCAACTCCGCCTCGTTTAATGCCCGCAATATGTCCTTGCCGACGCGAATTTCTAAACGCTTGCCGGCAAGCGCGATGGACACGTTCGCATCGGGGGACAAGTACATCATAAACCGTTTTTTTAAGCCTATCTTTTCGGCGGCGGAATGCGCGGCGCCGTACAACACGGGATATTGCGAGGGCATTAGCTCGCTGCCGGGGTATTGCGAGGGCAGGCGCTTTGACGGCAATAGCGGGTATAGGACGCATGTTTGCGCCAACACGGACGCCGCGACCGTAGCAACGCGGATGCCTGCGTGCGGCGACGCGCCGAACCCGCCGACAAAAACGCAGATAAAGGCGATGACGGTAAAAATCAGGGAAAAATAGCACAGCGCGATGAGCGCGCCCAGCTTACGGCCGGTCGAGCCGAATTTTTCACGCTCGGCGCGCTCGCGGAACAGCCCTTCAAAAATCGTGCCGAGATCGCTTTTTTTATAATTCGACCGACGCGCCAAAAATATAATAAGGTTGACGAGTATTTGCAGGGCTATGACGGAAGCGCCCGCAAGCAATACGATGAACGCGACGGCGCCGCTTTTTGCCCCGTAAAGCACGGCGCCCGCTATCGCCTGCGGGATTGCCGCAACACCGGCCAAAATAAGCGCCCAAAATATCCGCATGCCTTTACCGCCGGAGTATCGAACCGGCGGCCCTTGAATCTCTGCGGAAGGCGCGGTTTGTATGGAGTTTCCGACGGGCTTTTTCTTACTTACCGAAGAGACGGCAACGAAGATGCCTATGATGACGGTGACGATGACGGGGAGAAAATCCATAAAGCACCTCGCTTGCGATAAAGGGAGTATATCATAATCCGGGCCGCACCGTCAAGCGAACGGCGGCGCAAGGGATCTTACACAGGGGGCGCCGCAACGGGGCTTACGCAATGGATGGATTTTGCCAAATTACAAATTGCAGAGACTGAGCATGTATAAGAGAAAAATTACAATTCGATTTTTCAATTTCCGGTTGACTTCTTGCGCCGGACGCGGTATAATATCCCCGTACCATGATACTTACCCCGCAACAGCTTTGGAAGGACTATGACCGAAAATCGGTCCCTTTGGAGGTTTCCGTCATTCGCTCCGGCGAGGGCGAGGGCTTTGTTTTTCATACGTTATATTTTAACGGCGAACGCGAAAAAGACGGGGTCACGCGCATTTATGCGAAACTGTACGAACCAAAGGCAGGGGTTAGGGGTCAGGGGTTAGAGATCAGTAAAGAAGATAACGGGTTGGATGCATACACTCCGTCAACTCCACAAAAACTGGCCGCCGGCCACTGGCCACTGACTACTGGCCGCCCGGCGGTTATCGTGTTTGACGATATTAAAAAGCCTGTCGGCGAGCTCGACCCCGCGCCGTATTTGGCGTGCGGCTTTTCCGTACTGGCGGTCGACTACGCGGGTACGGGCTGCAAAAAAGAGCGTTTTACCCTCTACCCCAAAAGCTTAAGCCACGTTAATTGCGCTTTTCGCCCGGAGCCGGAGGAGGAAACGGGCATCCCCCCAACGCGCGGCTCCGGATACGTGTATGCCACCGTGGCGTTGCGCGCCATCACCTTTTTAGAGGCGCAGGGGTTCGGCGATATTTTTATGTTGGGCATCGGGCTCGGCGGGGCGCCGGTGTGGAAGGCCTGTTACTTTGACGGGGCGTTGCGCGCGGGCGCGGTCATTTTTTCGGACGGGCCGCGCAAAACACCGCCGCGCACCTTATCCGCCGAAGAGGAAAAGCGTTTTATGGTCTATCGCGCGGCGATCGATTCCAGCGCATACGCAAAATCCGTCAAGTGCCCCGTCTTTATGCAAGTCACCTCTAACGAGCAAAATTCCTCGCTGGATTATATGAGCGAGCTCTATGAGACGGCAACTCCCGGCAACGCATTCCTGTCGATTTTCGAACGCGCCGACCGATACCTCGACAAGGTGCGCCAAAACAACGTTCCCTTATGGTTTTCCTCCTTCGGGGTCGGCAAAAAACTGCCGGCTCCGCCAAAAATCCGGGCAAAAGGCAGTCAAAACAAGCTTTATTACGAAATAAGAGCCGCTACGCCCTGCGAAATTGCGGAGATTTCTCTGTTTGTCGCACACATCCAAAAGGCCGGCGCGTATCGAAACTGGCGGTCTGAACACGTTGAACGGGTAACGGAGGGTGAATATTTGGCGCGGGTTTCCGTTTTGAGCGCTTCCGACCCGGTCTACGCGTTTGTAAACGTGAGATACTCCGACGGTTTGGTTATTTCCTCTAAGGTTTCGTGCATCATCCCCTCCGCACTTTCCGTAACGCCGGCACCGCAAAGCTTTAAGCGCCTGATTTACGACAGCGGCATGGGCATTTCCGACTGGCTGGTTTTATCCGGCGATGCGGCCGACCGGGCAATTTCGATGCGAACAGGACCCCATAACTTAGAGGGCGTCTCCGGCGCGTCGGGTCTTTTAACCACCTTCCGCCTTGCCGACCCTTCTTTTAAAGGGCGCGACGGCTCCGCGCTGCAGTTCACCGTATATTCGCCCGTCCGCCAAAGCGTTAACTTCGGCATCCGTGTCTCGGACGCCGGGTTCTCCAAATTCGTTTGCGTCAAAACGTTTGCAGGTGAGGAGGCGTGGATAAAGTTCTCGCTGAGCCCAAGCGATTTTAAGGGCGCGGGCGTCGCACTCACCGATTGGTCGGGCGTTTTGACGCTGGAGATTGAAAGCGCGGCGCCGGTGGCGGTGAGCAGTTTATTGTGGGTATAAGATAATTTATGGCTGTTTCCGACCTAAAACTTAACGATACCGTCGCCCTTAAAAAACCCCATGCGTGCGGCGGCATTCAATGGAAAATTACGCGCACGGGTGCGGATTTTAAGTTGCAATGCCTTACGTGCGGGCATACGGTTTTATTAGAGCGGGAGGCGCTCGAAAAAAAAATTAGAAAGTAAATTCATTATGTCCGATACGCGTATAACAACTCGGAATTTGTCAGGATCGCCGCTTCTTGAAACCGGCAAAAGCAACTTGGCCGTTACCATAGCCCTTTATTTGATCGTAGGGGTCACGGTAGGCCTTTTGTGTTTGATTTCGTTTGTCGGCGTGTGCGAGGTAAATATGTCGAGCATGGAAGCAACACTTTCTCAAAATGATCATGTGCTAACGCAAAAATATCCGACGTCAATAAAAGTCGGCGATATCGTGATTGTGGACGCGCCCGACTCTGTCCAGCCCGCAAACGAAGATAAACATATTCTTTTTATCAAACGCGTCGTCGCGCTCGGCGGCGACGACCTCCTTTTTGAGTTAAGCCCGGACGACCCGGCAAGGGTTGTTTTATCCCGACAGGCAAAGGGAAACCAAGGATTCACGGAAATAAAGGAAGATTTTGTACGGGCGGCTTTTCCAAGGGTTGCGCTTGACGATATGTTATATTCATCCGTTGCCTTCCCGAAAGATTTTTACCCTTCCACCTTTGACGAGGACGGCCGGTTTTTGATTCATATTCCCGAAAAGCATATTTTTGTGTTGGGCGACAACCGCAATAATTCTAACGATTCCCGTAAATACGGCCCTTTTGCTTTAACTGCCATTCAAGGAAAAGCGTTTTATAAATTAAAACCAAATACACTTATCAACGCTTTTTTCCGCTTTTTATACAAAAGTTCCTCCCAACAAAACCGCTTTTTCCACATTTCCGCTTTTTAAACAACCCCCTCCTTTATGCTTTGTTAATTAGATTGTGGGTATTCCTCTTTTTTCTTTTTTCTTTTTAAAAATACTCCACCTTATTATCGCTACAATGTGCATATTATGTGTTTTTTAATTTTTATTTTTTCACTATATGAAGTTTTTCTTTGCCATTTATATACTACTAATACGCAAAATTTTTATTTTCCACATTTGTACGCCCTTTACTAATATTAATACTATTAAATAAATATATTATTTATTTCATAAAGCCATATGTTAAATCAACATGTAAATCAATTAAATATTTCACACCCAACAGCAGTATGTGATTTGATGGTGTGTTTTTTTGAAGCATTAATTCAAAAGAATAAATACGTTAATTTAACATCGATTACAGAATGGGAAGAGGCGGAACAAAAACACCTGATAGACAGTTTGACGGCGTACCCGTTGATTGTAGAGGAACAGGAAAAAAAAAGTATCAAGCAAGAAAAAAAACGAATAGAGGTTTTGGATGTAGGTGCTGGGGCGGGTTTTCCGTCGATACCGCTGGCAATGTGTTTAAAGGAAGTGAATTTTACGCTAGTGGAAAGTGTTGGCAAGAAGGTGGATTTTTTAGAAAGCGTCAAAGAGTCGTTTAAATTGGAAAACATTCGCCCGGTAAAAAGCAGAATAGAGGAATTTTCAAAAATAAACCGATTTGATTTTGTTTTGGCGCGCGGCGTTGCGGAGCTTAATATAGTATGCGAATACGGCTTGCCGTTTTTAAGGGTAGGGGGGCGTTTGGTTGCGTACAAAGCGCAAAAGGCGGAAGAAGAAATATTGGCGGCACAAAACGCGCTCGGCATTTTAGGCGGAAAAATAGAAAAAAAAATACCGTATGTACTAACGGTGAAAGGCGAAGTTTTAGAGCGCGTATTGATTGTCATAAAAAAAACAAAGGAAACCGATTCAAAGTATCCAAGAATAGGAAATAAACCGCGACTGAAACCGCTATGATAGAGTTCAACGGTTAGAGAATGAAAAAAAACGACAAACCTTTTGCTTCCGATACCATTTCCGCCATCTCTACGCCCGCCGGGATGGGAGGGATTGCGGTTGTACGGATCAGCGGCTCTCAGGCGCTTGCATTTGCGGCGCCGATTTTGTCGTACCGCGGTATACTAAAAGACCGGACGGCAAAAATCGCCGCACTTGATACCGGAGTTGTACAAGACCAAGTCATACTGCTGTACTTTAAGGCGCCGCGGTCGTTCACCGGTGAGGACGTGCTGGAAATCCATTGCCACGGCAGCTATTTTTTGGCGTGCTGCATCGTCGAAGCGTTAATTGCAAACGGCTGCCGCGCCGCCGAACCCGGCGAATTTACACGCAGGGCTTTTTTAAACGGCCGCGTCGATTTAACGGCCGCTGAGGGGATTATCGACCTAATACAAGCCTCTTCCGTCTCGGCCGTGACGGCGGCATACGCACAAGTGAAAGGCGAAACGTATCAGACGTTTGAAGCAATTCAAAAGCGGCTGACCGGGCTCATCGCCGCAGCTTCCGCCGCCGTAGATTATCCGGAGGAGGATTTGGCTACGCCCGCAAGACAAGAAATATTATCCGGCGCGGCGGAGGTTGTTTCCGCCCTTTTAGAGCTTAGGGATTCATACAAAAGCGGCAGGCTTTTGCGCGAGGGCGTGCGCGTCGCAATTGTCGGCGCGCCCAACGTCGGCAAAAGCGCGTTGTTAAACCGTTTGCTGGGAGCAAGCCGCTCTATCGTCACACCGGAGCCCGGCACGACCCGCGATACCGTAGAGGAAAGCTTTAGTTATAAGGGCGTGCAGTTTGTTTTGACCGATACCGCCGGGATGCGCGAGGCGGATTCCGAGGCGGAGCGGCAGGGGATAGAGCGGAGCATTCAGGCGGCGAAAAGCGCGGA
>WQYM01000024.1 GCA_009781235.1 Bacillota bacterium | reverse complement strand
GATGATAATCTGTCCAGCCGTCAGTTCGGTCATCCCTGCCGCATCCGCAAAGTATTTACCACAGACTGAGCACGTCCAGAAGTCGGGGTTGCCTGCAGTTGTACAGGTGGCCGCGACAGCGTCCGTTTTAGTTAAGCTGTGGCCTTCCATAATTAAGATGATTAGTGCTTCAGTTCCTAGTTGAATGAAGAAGATATCATATACTTGAGTTGATTCAGCGTTTATTTGGTCAGATATAGTTTGAGTCTTCGATTCTATAACATTGCCGTCTTCATCCAGCAAATAGGCAATGACTCTTACACAGTTAGCTTGAACATCATTCATTGAACGGTTTGCTATCAAAACAGTTGCTACAGAATCAACGCTATTATATCGCTCTACCGATGCTATGACCGAATCCTGTCCGTAACGAATAAGACTATCGAAGCGGATATTGCTTATATTAGCAGTATAATCGCTTTCCAATACAGGCTTGTCGCCATCAAGTATTTCGGCGTGTATAAATAACCGAATACCTACGTCCGGTATTTCGTTTATTGCATTTAAGTCGTCCTGAGTTATTAAATACCTGTACGTCAAACTCACTCCGCCCGCGTTTATAAGGTTTCGTATTTCGCTGTCACTCATTGCCGTGACCAATGTGACGTTTGCAGGTATCGACAACAACGGATCTTTGAAGAACGTCAGTACCACTTTTTGATTGGGCGATATATCTGTAGCACTGACATTGAATAAATTGACAGCGAACTCCCGTATCCCGTCCTCTGCTTTAGTAAGAACCACACTGCCAATTGAGATGTCGGGATGCGCTATTGCGAGAACCTCGTTATTCACTTTCACAGGCGTCGCTTGGCCGGCAAAAGTCACAACAATATCGTAGTATAAATCTCTGACAATTTCATCAAGCGTTACATGCACGATATCGGAGTACATGTCGCCTATCGCGATTCCGTTTTGCGGAATGGGAAAATCGTACGATACCGTTTCTTTCCCACCTCGGATATTGACTGTAATTCCGGTAATTTCGCTTATACCGGTGTTGACTACGGTGATGGAAATCGGTAGTTCGATGCCGCGCGCGACTATTTCATCATCTATATGAATGCTGTGCCAAAAGCTGTTTTTGAATGCACCCGTTGCTAAAAGGTTAGTACCGGCAAGGGATGGAATCTCATTATCGTAAAATTGTGAACCATCCAAAAATAGCAATTCAGCAAGCCTGTTGCTTATTTCCTGATAACGCGCGTTGGCTGGGTCTGTATTGAGCAGTTCCTCTTGCAGCCAGTGATATTCTAAATATCTCAAGTATTTGAGTTGCTCTTCTGACCCAATGTGATTGTATAAGACTATAATGCTTCCGTCGTTGTCGATAATGCCGTCTAACAATTTATAAGTTGCCAATTCATTTGAGCCTAATTCCAACATTACTGGAGAAGTAAATGCGGTATGACCATTCTCTTTAGTGAGTTTTACCGCGTATATTCCGCCCACGGGCTCATATGTCGCCCATGCAACATAAATGTCACCGTCACCGGCGATAAGTAAGTAATTGAAAGACGGATCGAGTCCAAACAATGCCGCAGAGGTTGCGACGCTCTGCTTAAAATTGCTGTCGACATTTCCGTAAGCATTCAATTGCTGAAGCACGATGTCACTGCTGCCGTTTGAGTTGACCGTATAATATGAATATATAAAGCCGCTTCCAAAATCAACAATTTGCGGGGCGACATTTATTCTATTATTAGTCGCAGCTTTGTTTTGCGTAGTTTGCCCATTTTTTATATGAAGTGTATGGATGTCGAAAAGAATATGGCCGTCACACAAGAAAATATTATCGCAAATTTCACAATCCACGTTGTCGCACGGTATATGTGTGCAAATTTCACATGCTGCGGCGCTTTCAATATCATACTCGTATACGGATAAAGCGACGGCAACATCAAGGCCGTTCATCGCCACAGAGTATTCACTGATTGTACCGTTTATATTTGCCTCTATTCGCTGCGGATCGCACCATGCGCCGTCGCTATAAATGCTGTAATATAAATCTGTCGAAGCAATCATCATACCCTCGGGTGTTTCGGCAAATGCCGTCCGTTGCCAAACCACGACAGCGCGTTCGCCACTAACAGCGACAATGGGGTTGATGTCCGGGAAATTATCATCGGTTAATGTAAGCGGGACGCTCCATGTGCCGTTGTTATATATGCTTACCGTGACCTCTGAAAGGTTAGCAAGCCCAATGATGTTTTTAGCATCTAAGTATAATTCACCATCTTTCTCATATCGGCTGCCCCATTGATCCCATTCATCCTCCGTCTTATTGATACTTGTCCAAGCCGCGACGGCAAAATTTTCATTTCCGGCGATAACAGGGTCATCGGACGGAAGCTGGTTTATCGGAATTTCGTGCAGCTGCTGTGATAATAATAAATTTGACAAAGCGAAGGGAGCCGAAAGCGCTTGAATTCCGGTTCCGCGGCCACCGGAAAACAAACTTTGGTCGCCGAAAATTTGGCCATTGCCTATTGATATACTTCTTGACCAAAATACTTCTCGCCCTTCCGTATATAGTTTTACTCTTCCTATGAACGGTATTCGAACTGTAACCGGCGGCCCCAATCGCCACGTCATGTCTATGCCTATCGAGCCTGATACGCTATAACGGGCTGCCGCTTGAAGTTTTAGCACATACATAATGAATTCTGCAGTCAAATCAACTTGCCCAAAAGCGCCGACGTTTGCCGCTGCGACCCAAATATCTATACCTATCGCACCCCTCAGCCGCATATAACCTTTTGTTTTTGCTTCAAGAACCAGCCAGTCGTAGTTGCTGAATCCTGACACCATGCCGGATGGCAACAGCTTCGCGCCTATTTCCAAACCTATGCCGGCAGTAAACTCAATTGTAACCGCTAAACCCGGCACAGGCCCCGGTATCGGAATATTATAGCTGCGATTAAAAGAATTAGGCTCCCATTTTAGCATTATTCCTAACTCGGTCCATGTAAGAACCCATTCTTTCGTATGAATATTGTATCCTACTTCCGCCTTGAAATAGCCTTCTGTTTTAATGCTGCTATTACTGGTTTTAGCTTTATTAAAATCATTTTTTGCTTTGTCAACTTCCTTTTTGAAATCCTCATGGAACTGATCCCAACGCGACGCGCAACCAAGGGAGCCTTTCCACTGGCATTCGTGAGTCCTGTTGTTCCCTCTACTGTCTCTAAATTGCGCTGCCTCTTGAATGGTTCCCGATTCCTTTGGTGAATTACTAAACCCCATGCAATCAGGCCTGTTATGTATAGAATATGCACCCTCGCCGGTTGACCACCATACTGTTTGTGGCGGCAGATTGGCTTGACGGTTAAGGTCAAGGACTCCCATAACTTCATAAACTAAGGGATTGCCCTCTTTTTGCGTAATGTTAATTTTAAATCCAAGTATATCGGGTACGTTAGGTATGCTCGCAGGGGCGATTTTGCTAAGAATTTCAATAGCGACTCCGCTAAGATTGCCCCCGCCAAGAACGGAATTTATAAGGGAAGAATCCGTAGGAACACCGCCTTGAGAATTACTTAATCTGAAATTAAAGTCAAGTAATTCTTGAGGTATAGATAACCCGACGCTATTAAATATGCCAAAGGGTAAATCAAGCCTTCGCGTACTGCCTGTATTATCCCGTCCGTGAATCGCATACTGCCGATTCTCCCCGGAACTCAGCATCAAATCCCCGTCGACCGTCAATTTTAGTTCGACGTAAACGTATTCGCCGCTTAAATACAAAAATTCATCATTGAGCAAATAATGTAAAGGAATTTGTTTAAACGGCGTGTCTCCAAATTGATCGACAAATTTTAGGCTGTTCGGGTCAATATTCTTTTCCGCTACAATGATAGCGGTCAGTTCACCCGAAAAATCGTCGTCTCCGCTTAATCCGATAAATGAATTGTTATTTGTAACGTCGTCACCATCATATAAATACCGTAGCACCGTAAAGCCTTCGCCGTTCCATTGGCTAAGGCGCAGGATTGCGTCATTAAGCCGTATGTTTTCGTTATTGGTGCCGAAACCGTTTACCCGGATTAACAAGGGCGCGTAATCCCTACCCGGAAAACATACTTCGTACACAAATTCATAGCTTTGGCTTGTATTGATATTGTCACCAAAATACCGTGAATCCATGTATATGGTGATTCGCCCGCCGCTGCCTTCCAAAACCGGATATGAGGGGTTATATGCGGCTTCGTTCGAGCCCGGCACAAACACGCCGTCTTTCAGCAAGCCGCCTGTGATGGACACATTGCCTATATAAGGCTGGCCGTTCGGTTGGTATATGAAGAACGTTTGATTGGTCGCCAACCTCATCCGCACCGTGTTCATCGGATATAGTTGAACCATACGGGTATCACCGGAAAATAACTGCGCCCTGTTCGCGGAGCCGAAATAAACATTGTCCCCGCTACGGGCAACGAATTCGACTTCGCGGATTCCGTTCGGGTCATATATCGCAATTTCGCCAAAACTATTAGTAATAAGTAAACCAAACTCGTTGCTCGATATTTTATTGCCCAACCCGTCTGTATATGTTACGGTTGTTGTTATAGACGGGTTGGTGACCCTAATAAAGAATAATTGGTCCCGCAGCGTTTCGACCGTCACAGGGATAGTTGTTTTCATTCCCGTCTTACTGTGGGTTACAGTTATTTCGGTCGTTCCATTCTCTAATCCTATAAGGCGAACGGGGGTAAGCGGCGGCAGGGCATTATTTTTAGATACCGCTCCCCAATTACCGTTAAGAAATACCTGTACTTCAGCTATATTTTGATCTCCCGATATTTCCCAAAACAGGCTGTCTGACCCTGTCCACTGAAAAGTATTTGTAGACAGCCTTATTTCATGAGTCAGCGATAATTTGCTGCGCGCATCCAGCATTGCTTGGTTAGGTTTCCCGATAATGTCATCGAAATAGTTAATAGTGATTGGGTCAGGGAATTCCGCTTGCAAGGCATTTGCATTGTATACCTCAAACGAAACGGCGTCGGAATCGGTATCCCCGTTATTTTTAACCGTTATCCTTATCGTATAAACATCTCGTAAAACGCCGGCCTTGGACGGCGTAATTGCGATGCCGTTATCGTCAAAACTAATCAAACCTTCGAAAGGCTGATTATTTTTGTCGACTGTAACAATCGGCGAACCAATGGAGTTTTGTATGTTCCATGATATGTATATTGATCCCGCGTTATCGAGGAATGCACTTTTATCCAACCTTGCAATCTCTACGCTCGGCAACCGCTTTACGGTAACGATACAAAACGCTGTACATCTGCCATCCGCCGCAGAAGCAGTGATAGTTGCCGTGCCTGCCGAAATCGCGGTCACCATACCGGTTTGGGTTACCGTCGCAATGTCCGTATTATCGCTATGCCATGTTACAACGCTGTTTGACGCGCTCGGCGGAGAAACAACCGCCCTAAGATATTCAATCCGCCCTTCCGCAATAACCGCTTCGCTTTTGTTCAATGTGATGGTTGGAGCAACCGTTACCGTAATATCGCTGTATGCTATAAAACGGCCATCCTCCGTAACAGCTGTTATCCGCGCCTTGCCTATCGAAATCGCTGTCACTTTGCCGTAATTATCAACAGTCGCAATGCTCTCATTATCGCTGCTCCACCTCACGGCTTGGTTTATATTGGCGTTAGGAGGTATGTATTCAACGTATAAGGACGCGCTCCATCCGACTTCTAACGATAAATCGGATGGCTTAACTATAATGCCCTGCACGTCTGTTTCATCAAGTGTGACCGTCACAACGCATTCTGCCGTTAAGTAGTCCCCAAATGAACCGTCTTGAGCGACAGCAAAAATACGCAATTCTGTCAATGCCAAAGTATTGATTATGATGGTAACGCTATTGCTGTTTTCTGAACCGCTATTATCGTTTAAAATAAAAGTAAAAGGTTCATAAAAATCACCGTCATGGCCTTCTTCGTACCATTTTGCCATCTCTTCTTCATAACAATCCCAATCAATATCATAATCATACCACCAATTCACATCCTTGTATGTGGCATTAATAGGCTCTATTAATGCGGTTAAGGATAACGGTTCCCCTATAAGAACGGACGCAGCGCTGGTGTTTAGGCTTATTCCGGTCACAGGCCTGCGGTCTACTGTGACTACGCAGGAAGCAGATATGGCTCCATAGGTGTCATCGATCGCAGTTACGGTGATAACCGCTTGCCCCAAATTATTTGTGACAATGAAAACGCTTAGTCCATCGCCCTCGTCATCGCCTAAAATACCGGCAACCCATTCGTTATTACTGCTCCACGTTACTTCTCTATAGGTTGCATTTGACGGAAAAACCTCTGCCGTCAACATGCCCGTTTCGCCTACGATGAGCGTCATGGAATCCGCGCTTAGGGACACCCTCTCAACTGGCCTGTATACGGATACCTCGCAAAAGGCTTCTATCCCGTTGGATGTCCTAGCGGTAATGATAGCCGTTCCTGCCTCGTATGCAATGACAAGGCCGTTTTCGTCGACTCGGGCGACGTTAATATTGCTGCTGCCCCATGTAACTTCCTGATACGTAGCGTTTGGCGGAAAAATTTGCGCACACAACTGTATCGTGCTTCCGCATGGCAGGATGAAAGCATCGGTAAACTTGCCGTCTTGTATCATTTTCGGATTTCTTATAATGTAAACAGTTGTGCCGTCGCCTAGTTGACCATAGAAGTTTTCTCCCCAAGCCCAAAGGCTGTCATCTTTTTTTATGGCTAGTGAATGAGTCCCTCCCGCTATCACATAATCCCAGTCATAATCTATACCAATCTGCACAGGTGTGCTTCTATTAGTCGTTGTGCCGTCGCCAAGCTGACCGACGCTATTATATCCCCAAGCCCAAAGGCTGTCATCTTTTTTTATGGCTAATGTGTGACCGGATCCGGTTGTCACAAAATCCCAGTCATAATCTATACCAATCTGCACGGGTGCGCCTCTATCAATCGTAGTGCCGTCGCCAAGCTGACCGACGCTATTATATCCCCAAGCCCAAAGGCTGCCGTCTTTTTTTATGGCTAGTGAGTGATCGCCTCCAGCTGTCACAAAATCCCAGTCATAATCTATACCAATCTGCACGGGCCTACTTCTAATAGTCGTAGTGCCGTCGCCAAGCTGACTGCCACCATTATTCCCCCAAGCCCAAAGGCTGCCGTCTTTTTTTATGGCTAATGAGTGATCGCCTCCAGCTATCACAAAATCCCAGTCATAATCTATACCAATCTGCACGGGCCTACTTCTAATAGTCGTAGTGCCGTCGCCAAGCTGACCATATTTATTATACCCCCAAGCCCAAAGGCTGCCATCTTTTTTTATGGCTAATGAGTGATAGGCTCCAGCTGTCACGGAATCCCAGTCATAATCTATACCAATCTGCACGGGTGTGCTTCTTTGTGTTGTCCCACCGTTGCCAAGCTGACCATAGTTGCTCTGCCCCCAAGCCCAAAGGCTGCCATTTTTTTTTATGGCTAGTGAGTGAGCATTACCAGCTGTTACGAAATCCCAGTCATAATCTATACCAATCTGCACGGGTGCGCGTCTTCTAATCGGCGTGCCGTCGCCTAACTGAACATAATCGTTATCCCCCCAAGCCCAAAGGCTGCCATCAAACTTAATAGCCAATGAATGAAAATCTCCTGCCGCGATTCCGCGTATCGTGTCAGGCAACTTGATTGCTATGCCTGTTTCTTCAATCGGAACTACGGAAACCCTGCATTCCGCTTCAAATCCGCCGCATTCGGTTGTAACAATGATTCTTGCTTCGCCTAACGCATGAGCCTTGACTACGCCGTTACCGTTAACTGTTGCAACGGTTTCATTACTGCTACGCCAAGTTATGTTTTTGTTTATGGCATAATGAGGGGAAATTATTGGAGCTAAGGCCGTACCTGCGCCAACGCCATACAGCTCCACGTTCTGTTTGTCCAAGCTTACGCCTACAACCGGAGCAACGATTACTGTTGGCATGCTTCTATTAGTCGTTGTGCCGTCACCAAGCTGGCCATCGTAGTTACGTCCCCAAGCCCAAAGGCTGCCATCTTTTTTTATGGCTAACGTGTGCACTCCTCCGGTTGTCACAGAATCCCAGTCATAATCTATACCAATTTGCACGGGAGAGTCTCTTTGTGTTGTCGTACCGACACCAAGCTGACCTTCGATGTTGAACCCCCAAGCCCACAGGCTGCCATCTTTTTTTATGGCGAGTGAGTGATAGTATCCAGCTGTTACGAAATCCCAGTCATAATCTATACCAATCTGCACAGGTGCGTTTTTATTAGTCGTTGTGCCGTCGCCAAGCTGGCCACGGCCATTATTTCCCCAAGTCCACAGGCTGCCATCTTTTTTTATGGCTAATGAGTGATAGGCTCCAGCTGTCGCGGAATCCCAGTCATAATCTCTACCAATTTGCACGGGTGCGCTTCTATTAGTTGTTGTGCCATCCCCTAATTGGCCATAGTAGTTATTCCCCCAAGCCCACAGGCTGCCATCTTTTTTTATGGCTAACGTGCAATCGAATCCTCCGGCTGTCACGAAATCCCAGACATAGTCTCTACCAATTTGCACGGGTGCGCTTCTATTAGTTGTTGTGCCATCCCCTAATTGGCCATAGTAGTTATACCCCCAAGCCCAAAGGCTACCATCTTTTTTTATGGCTAGTGAATGTTCCGCCCCAGCTGTCACGGAATCCCAGTCATAATCTACACCAATCTGCACGGGTATGTTTCTATTAGTCGTTGTGCCATCGCCAAGCTGGCCAAAGTCATTTAGCCCCCAAGCCCAAAGACTGCCGTCGCTTTTTATAGCTAGCGAGTAACTATTACCAGCTGTCACGAAATCCCAGTCATGATCTATACCAATCTGCACGGGTACGCTTCTTCGCGTTGTCGCGCCGTCGCCAAGCTGACCATAGCTGCTCTGCCCCCAAGCCCAAAGGCTGCCATCTTTTTTTATGGCTAGCGAGTGACCGAATCCAGCTGCTATTCCGTGTATCGTATCAGGCGACTCGATGGTAGTGCCTGTTGCGCCAATCTGCAAGGAAGCCGACATAGACAACTTCTCAGCCTCATCTCCGCAACCACAGCCGCACGCAACAACGACCAGCGCGCACAGTAACGCGATTAGAGTCAATACCGCTAATTTCTGTAACTTTTTCATAAAGAGAGTTCCTCCAATTTGAGATTTGCAACACTGTTTTTATTTAAAAAAAGCGCGCCCCATTAAGAGACGCGCTTCCCAAGAGGCCGTCTCCTAATTGTTACCACACAATATAGACACCTTATCAGTGCGGAGCATAGCCAAAAGGGCATACCTCTACTAATAAGGTAAGTTAAAGTCTATATAGTGTGGTGATTGTATTTTAGCACTCTCGCGCAAAAAGGTCAACTCAATTTCAATAATTATTTTGAATAATGAATCTAATGAATCTAAAGCAAAAAGCAAGCCGTTTTTGACTTGCTTTTGTTCATTTACTCCGCTTTGTTTTCCTTTCGGCTTTTTGGGGTTACCGGAGTTCAAAGCCCCTGTCAACGGGAAAAAATATACTACGCTGCGCTTCGTGGCGTTCACTGCGGACTTCGTCCTTGTTCGGCTATGCTGAACAGGGACGTATATTTTTTCCTGGGTCGTTGACAGGGGGTGGACGGGATTTTTAGCGTAGGGTGAGTGCAAAATTAACGGAATTGGATACGCTTTTTTACGATACAGGGACTTGTGAACTCCGGTGTTTTTTCTGCGGTTAGCCGAAAGGAAAAAAAATCGGAGGTAATCACCCCATGAAAGAAGTAAGAGAAGTTAGACCGGAGAGGATAGAACGTAAGCGTAAGATATGTCTATCCGAATCCATCACACCCGAGAACGTCAAATATTTTGGCGAGATGATGGCGATTTGCGCAATGAAATCGTTCGCAAGCTACAGTGCCAGAGTGGATTTTGACAGGCTGTACAAGGGCTTATTGCTGGATATCGCCCGTCCGTATAACCAAAAAAAGACTGTGTCGGACGGCTATGACTTTGCGCAGGATGCGATTGTATTTCTGTGCGCACATTTCGGCAAGAAATTGAACGATTTGCTGTATGTGGACAAGAACGGAAAACCCATCTCCGTCAAGAAAGCGTGCCTTAGAACCGTCAGTCGAGCCATTAACGCGATGTTTCGTGGATATAGGAATTTGCTCAATGTTGATGAGTTCTATCATTTAGAGGCGCCGGATAGCCTTGAAATTGATGAACCTGCAACCGATGAGGCCGGTAGTAAATACGATGAGGATTACGATGCGATTGACAATACGATTAAGGCGCTTGGATTGGACGGCCGTCAGCGCGAGGCGTTACTATGCCGTATGAGCGGGATGTCTTACCCGGAAGCGGCAAGGTATTTGTCCATTGGTACATCGACCGTTTGGGATATAATCGCTAAAATCCGCAAGATTTACATCAGTATTTATTCGGAGCCAAGATTGAGAGTACGGCGCTAATCAAAACCACTCACATTAAGGGTTCGCTTCGCCGCGAGCCCTTATTTTGCGCGGTATGTCAGCCTACCATTCATGGTGGATATCCAGCCCCAACCTCTTTTCAATCTCTTGGATCTTATCTATAAGAGCGCGGCTTTTCTTAATATTCTCCGCCAACGACCATTTGATAATATCGCGGCTTATCGTGTCGTAATCGCAGGCGAAAAGCTCGGCGTACTTGTCTAAAAACAGGAGTAGGCCGTCGGTGGTCTGGTTATTGTCGGTCATGTATTTTGACAGCCGTGCAAACAGCTTTTTTACGCGTTCCATCAGCGATTCAAAAAACGCCTCAACGTCCTCTTCTAAAACCTTTACCGGAGTTCCCGCCAGTTCAACCTCGACGGCCTCGTCTACATCTAATATTTTCTTATATTTACTCATTGTCTAGCACCTCTTAAATCTCAAATTTTGCGCCTTGCTTGTCGAGCGTCGCTTTGACTTCCTCGCTCGGTGCGCCTTTTTGCCAAATATAAATATTTCGGTCGGGCATATAGATAATTTCGGTAATACGGCGCATAAAGCCTATAAAACTCCGTTCCTTGCCGTCGGCGCGCTCCTTGCGGTAGAGTTCGTCCGGCGCATAATTTGAGATGATAAACACCTTTGTATAACAGGCGATACGGTTAGCATACCGTGCGGGCAGCTCGCGCGGCTCTCCGTCTAAGATGTCGTTAAACATCGTGAGGGGGTATTGACCGTGGTACTCGTCAAAAACGATAATGTCTTGCCCGTTGTATTCGTCGAAATTGCCCGATTTATAGTCCGTAATCTTGCCGTACTGCAAAGGGGTATAACCTAATACGCGCCTTAAAAAGGTGGTTTTGCCCGCGTCCGGTTCGCCGTAGATGTATGTAATGTGCAAATCGCGTGCTTTTCCGCCAAACTCTTTCTTTTTATACGCCTGCTGAATCACGGTGATACTGCTTAGGCGCGTGGTGGTGAGGTGCGGGAACTCCTCGAACAATTCTGTGATGCTCGCGCCCTCGGAAACGCGCGCTTGAAAGGCTTGAATATCCGTGCGCTCTCTCGCCTCGACCAATACGCCGTGCTCAAAAAATTCAAAGCCCTCTATTTTGGTGTCTTGCTTACAGCAGTAGGCGCGGTAATAATAATTGCTTTCGGTGCAGGGGTCGAGGTGTATGGTTGGAAAAATGAGTCTGACCATAGAGAAATCTATTTGGCGGTTGTAGTGCATAAAGCCTTGCAAATGGCGGTTGCCGCTTGCGCCCATCTCGTATTGGAAACAAACGTAATCTATAAAGCCTATCGTTTTGAAATACGCGCAAGCCGATTCGTAATCTTTGAAAAATGCGCGCTCCGCCACCGCCTTGCCCGTGATTTGATTGTTGTCTTTTAGGTCGTATTCCACGAGGGCGAACACAAAAAGCCCCTCGTATTGCGGTTGCTTTAAGTATGCGTAATCGTGGGAAATTTTGCCCAATAGTGAGGCTTGCTCGTCCGTCAGGCTGTCGGGGTCGAGTATTTTGGTGTCCTCCGTAATGAACGGATTATTTATCGTGAAACGGTTTCGCGCGGCACGCTGCCGAAATCGGCGTTGAAATGTCGAGGACTTATCCATTAGGGATAGTATACAATAAATTCGGGGGTATGTAAAGAAAAAAATCGGACAAAAAAACCTTGCTTTTCGGGCGGGTTTATGGTACAATAAAGGGGTGAGGAATCTTTGAAAGGAGGTTGTGTGAAACAACAACGGTGATTTTGTCTTATATAAAAACATGACATATAAGAACAAAACCATAACAAAACATACGCGAGGGAATTGGTTTGCGCGTATCCGGCACGAGGGCAAATATATCTCGGTGTACGGCAGGACAAAGGCGGAGGCTTTTGGGAAGTTGAAAGCGCTTGCCGACATGGTGGAGCAACAAAAACTTGCGCGTCTGCTCTCAAGGGTGAGCGCGTCCGATGGGGCGCGAACGGTCGAGGTCGCGGGCGTGGTTGCGATTACGCAAGTCGAAAGTAAGACCGCAAAAGGCTATACCCTGCAAGAATGGTTTGCGGAATGGCTAAACTCTTTCAAAGTCGGGAACGTGCGGGCTTGCACGATTGACGGGTTCAAGATACGGTTTAGAAACTTAAAGGCTTTGTATGACGTGCCGATTGCCGAGATTACAAACCTAATGCTTTCTAGGGCGATTAACGAAGTCAAGGCAAACGCGACAAAAGACGCGGTTCACAACTTGATTAAGCAGATGTTCGCCGTTGCGTTCAATAACCGTTTAATCGAAACAAACCCCGCCGCGAGCATACCGCGACCGAAACAGTTTGCCAAGAACGAAAAGCGAGCGTTTACGCAAGAGCAAGAAAAGAAGTTTATTGCGGTGTGCCTTGCAAATTTAGAGCAATACGAGCCGTTACTGATTTGCTTGTTGCAGGGTTTACGAAAGGGCGAAATGCTTGCCCTGCGACCGAACGACTTTGATTTTGCAAGCGGTATTTTGCGGATAGACGAGAGTTACGATTCGGCGCACCCGGAGGACTTGCAAACGAAAAACGAGGCGAGCAACCGCAAAATGCCGATGTTTGAATTGACGAGGACGCTCTTGCTAAAGTATGCGGGCATGAACCCTAACGAGCGGATTTACACCCTGTCGAACGCCGCGCTTGCGAAAAGGCTTGAGCAGTTGTTCAATCAAAATCTTGACTTGCCCCGATTGACTACGCACGAGTTGCGGCATACGTTTATAAGCCGTTGCCACGAGAAAGGCATTGATGAAATAATCGTGCAACGGTGGGTCGGGCACGCTATCGGTAGCAGAATGACAAAGGCGGTTTATACGCATATCGCGGACGACCAAGAGCGCAAGTATATCGAATTATTGAACGCTAAATAACGGTTTGGCGGAGTTCGGTTCGGCGCTAAGAAAACAAAAAGTTTCACACACATTTCACTCACATCACCTCTAATAAAAATACGAACTATCGACTGCTCACTTAATCCCAAACACGAAAAACGCTTGTTTTTGCTCATTTTACTTGTTTTTTGTGTACGTGTGGGTTTGGGATTGCAGTTGCCAAAAGTAATACTTAACTTATCACTTATCATTTATCACTAAATTCACCGTTTCCGTCGCCACCCGGTCGCAAAACGCCCGGTCGTGCTCGACAAAAATCATCGTAGGCTTGCAGGCTAAAATCAGTTCCTCTATTTGTATGCGCGAGAACACGTCGATGTAGTTGAGCGGCTCATCCCAAATGTAGACGTGGGCGCGGGTGGCTAAGCTTGCCGCGATTAATACCTTCTTTTTTTGTCCCGCGCTAAAATCCGCCATATCCTTATCAAACTGTTGCTTGGAAAAATCTAATTTCGAAAGAATCGCCTTAAAAAGCGTTTCGTCAATTTCTTGAGAAGCAGCGTAATCGGATAAGCTGCCCGATAAATATGACGCGTCTTGGGGAACGTACGAGATTTTTAAACGGCTGCCGATGTCCACGCGCCCCGCTTGCAACATCGCCGCCCTCGCAGGGTCGGGCTTAGTGACAGCGACTGTCACTAAGCCCGACCCCGTGATAGCTTTTAGGATACTGCTTTTGCCGCTGCCGTTCCCGCCCTGTAAAGCGATGCGGCCGCCGCGCTTCAACGTTAAATTAACGTTGCGCACCGCTTCTTTTGCGCCATAGCTGATTGAAACTCCGCAAAGCGTGATCAGCGTTTGCGCGTGATACGCTTCGGGCCGCAATTTTAACACGTCCGCGCGCTCAAGGTTTTTTAATAACCCCGATTTTTCTTCCAAAGCCTCGTTTTGACGGCGTTCTAAGTTGTGTTGAAGTTTCGCGGCCTTTGCAATTAAGCGGGATTGGTCGGCGGTGTTAATGTCTTCATGCTCGGCGGCCTTTGAATTGCTTTTCTTCTTGAGTGATTTTTCAGCCTTACAAACCCATTCGTTGCGTTTTTTTGCCGCATATTTCAGCCGTTGTATATCGGCTTGCAGACGCTCATTTTGCGCCAATTCAAACGCGTCCCGCCGCGCTTTTTGCTCCCACCAGGTAGAAAAATTTCCGCTTATCACTTCGATGCCACTGCGGTTAATCGATAAAACATGGTCGACGCATTCGTCCAAAAAGGCGCGGTCGTGCGACACCAAAATAAAGCCCGGCTTAGCTTTAAGATATCGCGCCACGATTTTGCGGGCCTCCATATCCAAATGGTTGGTCGGCTCGTCAATCAGCAAGAAATTATTCTCGCGCAAAAACAACCCCGCCAGCAGCGCTTTGGTTTGTTCGCCGTTACTTAGCGTGTTAAACGGGCGGTACAACGCTCCCTCGTCCACCGCTAATTTAGAGAGCTCCTTTTGAAGCTGCCAAAGCTCCGCCTCCGGTGCAAGTTCCGCCAAAACATCGCGTGTGTTATCCTGCGGATTCGATACCCCCGGCGGAAAATAATCAAACTCCACGCTTGTCAAAATAGAGCCGCTGTACTCATAGCCGCCGCACAGCAAGCGTAAAAACGTGGTCTTGCCGCGCCCGTTCCGCCCGCAAAACCCGAGCCTCCAGTCGGTATCGAGGGCAAGCGACACGTCGGTAAAAATATTGTCGTAGCTGCCGGGGTAGGCGAATGTTAAGTTTTTAATGTTGATTAGGGACATAAGGGTTCCTCTAAATATTAACGCCATTTTGATTTCTTTGTCAACCGAATCATTGACTTTTAGTCCCGCTTTGCGTATACTTGCAGTATGCGCCCTATAAAAATTCGAATCATATTATCCTCCGCGCTTATTTTACTGTTTATCGCCATGGCCGCGCTTACCCTGTCGGGCGCGCTCTCGGGCTTTGAAAGCGGCGTGTACGACGGGATTGCGGGCTCTATCAACCCCTCGTTGACGCTTTGCATGCGCATCCTCACCGTGGCGGGCTCGTGGTACGCGTTGATTTTGCTTTCGCCGATACTGATACTGTTTAAAAAAACAAGAAAAAAACTCGGCTACCCCGCCGCCTTTGCCTTGCTTTGCAGCCTGTTTTTAAACAATGTGCTAAAACACATCTTCCGTCGCGCGCGGCCGGACATTTTGCCGCTGGAAGCCGAGTCGGGCTTCAGCTTCCCGAGCGGCCACGCGCAAAACAGCGCTGCGTTTTTTATCGCCGTCGCCGTCCTTTTGATAATTTGCTTTAAAAACTACAAGAGAATTATCCCCCTCGTTGCGGGTTGTGTGTTGATACCGTTGGTTGTCGCGTTTACCCGCGTGTATTTGGGCGTCCATTATGCGGGCGACGTTTTGGCGGGCCTTGCGTTGGGCGCCGCCATCGCGCTGGGCACAAGCGTGTTGTGGGATATGCTGGACGCAAAAACAAAACGTTTTACTAAATTCCACGCGCTTTTCTTTGAAGAGGGTTCAGCGTCAACGGAAAACGAAGAACCAAAAACGAATAGCGAGGGATAAGTGTTTATCAACGAAAAACGAAAAATGAAAAACGATGGATAAGTGTGTTATGGCTCAAGAAATCCTTTCTTTTGTTCCAAACGACTATTATTGTATTCGAACACGCCGTTCCATCCAACGTTTTTCGTTTTTCGTTTTTCGTTAAAAACCCATCCGACACTTTTCATTTTTCATTTTTTACTTTTCACTTTTCACTGCCAACAACTCGATATACCCCCGCTCCCCGAGCGGCTCTAACTGGATGCGCGGGTTTTTGTCGTCCCACACGTACCCCAAAACCTTGGGGTCGTATTTTTTTTGCGCACTCCAAAGCGCCTCGATGGCCTCGCAATAGTCCTCGTCGGCAAACGGCTCGCCTTGGAACATGAGGTAATTGGCGGCGGGCAAATCGATAACGTCAAAGCCCTCGGGGATTTCGCCCGCATAATCGGCCGAGACCTCGACGCCCTGCACGTATTCGCTGGTGCCGGGACTTATGAATTCTTTGGGCAGCCACATCGACACGGGCTCCGGCGCGATGCTTTTGATGGACAATAGCTTGCCCCACGTTTCGCACTCGACTTCCTCGTAATAGGAAAAGTAGTCCGTCGCTTTTATGCCGCGCTTTATCAAAACCTTTCGCGCGGGCTTTTGGACCGGGGTGATGAAAATGTTTGTGGTGTCTTTCATGATTTTTCGCTCCTTTTTAGCGTATTCAATTTCAAAAGGATGAAACAGCGGAATCAGGCGCGGATTTAGCGCGTACACTTTGGGATTGACGCCGAACTCCTTGTAAAAGGCGCGCGTAAAGCCTTCGGGCGTACTAAACCCCGCGTCGAGGGCGGCGTCAATGATTTTAACCCGCCCGTCGCGCAAAGTCAGCGCCGCGTCGGCGAGGCGCAGCTTTTTGATATAGTCGCCCGGCCCATGCCCGGTGTAGAGCACAAACAACCGGTGCGCATACCACGGCGAATACCCGCAGATTGAGCTCAAATCCGACAAGGTAATCTCCTCTGTGATGTGCGCGCGAATATGGCGCTGCATTTTTAAAACCGCTTCCGCCTTAAAATCCAATGCTGTTCCTCTCCCTTCGATGATAACAGTCTAGCATATCCGAAACTTAAAATCTTGACTTTCTTTGCGGAAAATTCCTTTGGAACGAAAAACGAACAGCAAAAAACGAAAAACGTCGGACGGATTGGCTGATAGAATAATAAATGAACCCTCCCCAACGCAAGCATCGGGGTATCGTAGGGGTCGCACGGTGTGCGACCCGCAGGCTGCACATCGTGCAGCCCCTACGGTGATGCGGATAACGACGCGAACGTCGGGAAATTAACCCCAAGAGATTAAAACGTCCGGAACAAAAGAAAGAATTTTTTGAACGTTTAAGCACTTATCCCTCGTTTTTCGTTTTTCGTTTTTCGTTTTTCGTTGAAATGACGACGCTCTCAAGGTACACCTCGCTCTTTTTCATCCCGTACTCCGCCGCCACCAGCTTCACCGCTTCTTTTTTATCGGCGCCGGCATCTATCAGCGTGCGCAAAGCCTCGGCGACGCTTGGACGTTCTTGTGCGCTATCTTGCGGTTTGTATCCCTCGATTACCAGTACTATCTCTCCCCTCAGCGGAAACTCCGGAGCCTCTCCCAGCGTAAAGCGCGTGACGGATTCGAACTTTTTGCTGATTTCGCGCACCACGGCGGCTTTGCGCGCGCCCAAGCGCTTGTGCAAAAAGGCTAAATCTTTTATTACGTCATGCACCGCCGCATAAAAAACAAGCGTCGCCTCGAGCTTTAAAAACCTTGCGATAAACGCTTCCCTCTCTCCCTTTTTTTCCGGTAAAAACCCCGCCATGCAGAACGCGCCGGCGTTTATCCCGCTCAATACCACCGCCGCTACCGCGGCGCACGGGCCGTTTACTAACGTATAGGGCAACTCGTTTTTGATAAGCTCGGCAACCAAAACGGATCCCGGGTCCGAAATCAGCGGCGTACCCGCATCCGAAACGACGGCGATGGTCAACCCGCTTTTCAGTTTTTCGATAATTTCCGCCGTTTTTTCGCGTTCCGAGAACTTTTGATGCTCGAACACCGGCTTTTTAATCCCGTATTCGTTTAAGAGCACCAAGCTATGGCGCGGGTTTTCGGCGTAAATGCAATCCACCGCGCCCAACACTTCGACAGCGCGGTACGTAATTTCCTTTAAATTCCCGATGGGAGTGGCGACGAAATAGAGCATGGTTCTATCCCCTAGCCCTTGCGTACGCGATAAACTCGTCGATCGGCACCGCGGGGCTAAAATGCCATCCTTGAAACAGCTTGCACCCCAATTTGGTCAGCTTTTCTAAAATATCGGCGTTTTCGACGTATTCGGCGCCCACCACGTAGTCCAAGCACTCGCCGAGCGCGGTAAGCGACGCGATTTCCTCGGCGTTTTGCGGGTTGGCCGCCAAACCCTTCACCAAACCGTTTTCTAATTTTACAAACGTAAATTCCTTCCGGAGCGCGTATAGCGGCTCGGGGCCTTTCATCGAAAAATCGTCAAGCGCGAGATAAATGCCGTCTTGCGCGATTAATTCCGCCACCTCTTTGGGCACCGCCTTATTCATCGCCGACGGGCCGGGCTCGGAAACCTCTAGACAAATATTTTGGAACGGGACGCCGTTTTCTTTTAGGCGATCTTTGATGTTTTGAACAAAGTCTCTCGTGAGCTCGCTCGCGTGGACATTGATGGACAGCAGCAAGTCATTGTCCGGCGCGGCGGCTAAGACCTTACGCGCGTCGCCGCAAACGCGCCGTATAATGCATTCGGAAAGCGCTCCGTAAAGGCCGGCTTCTTGGGCAAGCCGGATAATCAGCGGCGTAAAGAGGTAACCTTCGCCGTAACGCCACCTTAGCAATGCCTCGCCGCCGACCACGTTGCCCTCGATGTCGAGCTGCGGCTGGTAATATATGCGGAGCTCGCCGCGCCTCTCGCCGCGCCTGCGCCGATCATCACTTTGGCGGCGGTCATCGCTTTGGCTGCCCTCGAGTTTTCGGCGGTCGCCGCCCAAACGGCACTCTTCGCCCCCGCGGCGTTCACCGATCGCCGAGCCGCGCTCGGAACCCGCTCTTTGTTGTCCTCCGTCCGCCGCGTCGGCGTTATCGCGACGCAAAGTGCGTTTTAAATCCCGCACGATTCCCCGGGCAGATGCGCCTACGGCGTCTTGCCGCTCGATAAAAACGCTTCGGACGCCGGTTTTTTCCTCTTGTTGCATCGCCCGGACCATTTCGGCAATATTTTTTTGTTTTTTTGTAAGCGGCATAATTCTATATAGATTAACCGATTTTTTTATTTTTGTCAAATTGATTCCTATCTTTTCTAAAAACTCCTTGCGCTAAAAATCGGCCGTGGGGCGCATACTAAAACTAGACCAATAAGCGCAAACCCCATCCGCTATGCCGTAAAATGCCAACTACCGCTAGACCGATATATTCGCATCTTCCACGACTACGCCGTAGGCGTTATAAACGTGGATAACCCGGCGAGAAAGCATCCGCGCTAAGGCCGGGAAAGCCAGCTGCAGTACCACTTCCTACTTCCCCCTCCCCCATCCTCGCACCGAGAGGTTGGGCGAGGGGGGAGTAGGAAGTGAGGTGAGAACGATGTCCCCATGCCCGGGGTTACGCTTTGCTCACCCCGGGTTATCTATGTGCAAATCCTTCCGGATTTGAATGGATGAACAAATTTCAAGAAAAAAAGATAAGCTTATCCCGCACACGGAGGAAAAAAATGATGCATAGCCTACCCGATACGGAACGAATCCTTTGCGAATTCGCCCATGACTTTTTACATACGAACTACGGCGACAGTGAAACCGTAAGCCTCGAGGCGCTTTTAGAGCAAATAGAAAAACATGCCGCTCTGGCCGAAGCCGA
Organism: Bacillota bacterium; assembly: GCA_009781235.1. GTDB lineage: Bacteria > Bacillota > Clostridia > Christensenellales > Pumilibacteraceae > WRAP01. The sequence goes on along the minus strand of WQYM01000024.1, from coordinate 2,180 downwards.
CGACATGGTTTTAAGCGACTTTAAGCCGCAGTAGGTGGTTAGTGATTCGTGATCCGTAATTAGTTTTGTCAGCTACCCTTGTCAATCCGTGAGTTCTTTCCAAAAGTATGTTATCGGGCACATGTAATTAATTTCTTCGCGTCCGTTGACAATGGAGCCGCAAAGCACTCCAACAACCTTCCCGCTTTCGCGGGAAGTGACGGGACTTCCCGAATTTCCGGCACGTGCAGCTATGTCAATATAATATACAGTTTTGCCATTTCTTTTTTGTCTTGACGAAACGAACCCTCTTGTAAGGCTGATTTGCAAATCTTCGACGTCGTCTCCCAGCTTGCTTCCAAAAGGATATCCCAAAATATCGATTTCTTCACCTATCTCAATACTCTCATTTTCGGCAAGCAATTCTATAAACGGGAAAGTCCCACCCTCCGCTTTGATGATGGCTATATCCACTTCCGTATTGACGGCAAAGATCGCTGCTCGGTGGACATCACAAATTCCTCTCAATGTGGTTTTTATATAAATTTCGCTGGCGCCGTTTATTACATGGGCACAAGTAATCGCATAGCCGTCATTTGTAATAAAAAATCCGGTTCCCGAGCCCTTATCTGTTTCTATATAGATTATTGCATCCGGGTAATGCTTTTTATCCGTACGATAATTAATTCCGGGTAAAATTAGTTTTTTTTTAATTTGTTTTGATACACATCCTTAAGCGAATTTCTTGGCGCGGATGATTTTTGAACCGCCGGAATCAATTGCTTACTTGCATGCTCTTTAATGCTCTGATATGGATTGAGAATATATTTTACAAACATTTCCGCCGCTTTATGCTTCTCACACTCCTCTACTTCTCCGTCCACCATCATAAGCAATACCGCGATGCTGTTCATGCTTTTGTTGATTTCTTTAAAAAGGTCAATTTGTGGAAGCGCTCCGTCGATTATTGCAATCGGAGCAAAAAATTCCTCGGCTTTTTGTAAAATTTTTTTCGCTTCCCTTTCAAAAAAAATCTGCCCGTCTATTTGTTGAGAGCGCGGAATGGAATCCAAACCGCCCAAAATGTCTGCATAGTCGGTAATTTTCCGAATAAACTGAATTTCAATTCTGTCAAAATTACAATCGCTGCACGCAATGTGTATCAAAAATGCCTGCAGTATCCGATCGAACTGCTGCAACATAATCCGTTCGGAGTAGGTGGGAATAAATTTCTGAATCGCCGTACAATTAGTTTTAAAAAGGCTAATTAGTTTGCGGTATTCGACTTGTGCCAGATTGAATTGATCTTGCGCATTCATTTAGCTTTTGTACGCTCCTAACAGAATAATAATATTGTACTGTAAGAATTCTTACAAGTCAAGCGTTTTTGTAAGAATTCTTATATTATTATGCTATGAGAGCATATGACAAAGGCATCGGGGATTCCATCAAAAACGCGCGAAAAGCAGCAAATTTCGCCCAACAGCAGCTTGCAAAGTTAATCGGGACTTCGCACGCGGCCATCAGCTTTTGGGAGAATAATATAAATGTCCCGAACGTTTTGGATTGCTGGAAAATCGCGGATGTGTTAGGAATCAGTATCGACGAACTGGTCGGACGGGAGTGATTATGCGTGCAAGTTGTCAGGGGGACGGTGGTGTTTGACAACTTTGTATTGAATGCAACAAAAAAGGCCGCATTGCCAAGTTGTCAAATACCACCGTCCCCCTGACAACTTACATGGCAAAAGCGGCTACCCTAAAAAAAGAACGGCCGCTTTTGTGATTTTGAGCGACCAAAAACGGCCGCGATAAAATTTTCGCGTTTGGTGAGCGATTGTGTGCGGGGACAAGTCCTGACTATGGATACGACAACCCCGTAGGGGCGAGGCACGCCTCGCCCCTACGGATGGGTGGGTATCGACGGGCGGATCGCCATCCGCCCCTACTTCAGCTCGACAACGGCGCCGGCTTCGGTGAACTTCTTCTTGAATTCCTCGGCCGTCTCTTTGTTGAGGGCTTCTTTGATGGTGGACGGGGCGTTGTCAACCAACGCTTTGGCCTCGCCAAGCCCTAAGCCGGTCGCCTCGCGCACCGCTTTGATGACGGCAATCTTGTTGCCGCCGACTTCCTTTAAGACGAGCGCGAATTCCGTCTGCTCCTCTACCTCCGGAGCCGCCTCGACCGCGGCGCCGGCGCTGG
>WQYM01000023.1 GCA_009781235.1 Bacillota bacterium | reverse complement strand
GTTCCCGTCCCGCGTCGACGCTGAAGTAATCGACGCCTTTTTCAAACCGCGCCGACGAATCGCTTTTTAGCCCGAGCGCCCGCGAGGTTTGCCGCACCGAGCCGCGCGCAAAGCGAGCCGATTCCAAAAAGACGGTTTGGGTATCCGTGGCGATACCGCTGCTCTCTCCTCCCATCACCCCGGCGACCGCTAAAACTTTGTCCTCATCGGATACCACAAGCATGGAATCCGTAAGCGTGTAACCGCAACCGTTCAATAGCTTGGCTTTTTCGCCCTCTTTTGCGCGCCGGACGGTGATTTTTTGGTTCACGCAGCGGATATCAAAAGCGTGCAAAGGGTGGCCGACTTCCAACAAAACATAATTTGTGATGTCGACGATGTTGTTAATCGGCCGCTGGCCGTAGAGGCGCAGTCGCCGCTTTAGCCAATCGGGAGATTCGGCGATGCGGATGTTTTCAATAATGCGTCCCGTATAGCGCGGGCACAGCGAAAAATCTTCGATGGTTGCCGGCACGGGTAAACGACTTGACGCACTACTTTTGGTTTTGTAGGAGAGGTTTAAGGGCTTAATTTCCCGCCCCAGCATGACGGCAATTTCGCGGCTTAAGCCGTAAACCGACTGGCAATCCGGCCGATTTGCCGTGATGCTGACGTCCAAAATGATTTCTCCTAAACCCAGCGCATCTTTAACATCCGCGCCGGGCACAACGCTTGCTGCCAATACGATAACGCCGTCGCCGTCTGCGCCTGCAAAAACCGAATCGTCGGCGCCGAGCTCCGCCCTGCCGCAAAACATTCCCTCGCTCATAACCCCGCGAAAAGATCCTTTTTGGATGCTTTTACCGCCTAAAAGCGTCGCGCCGTGCAATGCGACCGGCACCACGTCGCCCCCGGCAACGTTTTTCGCGTTTGTGACGATACACACAGGGCGTTTTTTGCCGACATCGACCAAGGCGATTTGCAGTTTTTCGGCATCCGGATGCGGCTGTAGCGAGACGATACGCCCTGCGACGACACCAAAAATTCCGGCGCCCTTGTCGATGATTTCCTCGACCTCAAAGCCGATGTGCACAAGCTTCTCGGCCAACTTTTCAGCGGTCATGCCGCTCAAATCCACGTATTCCGATATCCAACTCAACGGGTATTTCATACAATGTTTATCCTCCAAACTTTTTACCTTTTACTTTTTACTTTTTACTTTATCTGAATTGTTTTAAAAACCGCACGTCGTTCTCAAACACGACGCGCAAATCGGTAATGCCGTGTAGGATATTGGTGATACGGTCTAAGCCCATCCCGAATGCAAAGCCCGAGTATACGTCCGGGTTAACGCCGACATTTTGCAGCACGCGCCGATTCACAAGCCCGGCGCCCAAAATCTCAATCCAGCCCGTCCCCTTGCAAACTCTGCACGGCACGCCGCCTGCCTGCCCTTTCCCGCCGCAGTTAAAGCACGAGGCGTCGACCTCTACGCTCGGCTCGGTAAACGGAAAAAACGAGGGGCGGAACCGCGTTTTGGTTTGACTGCCGAAAAAGTGCTTGGCAAACAGCTCTAAAATGCCCTTAAGATCGCACATCGTGATATTTTTATCGACGACTAAGCCCTCTAACTGATGGAACATCGGCGAATGCGTCGCATCCACGTCGTCGCAGCGGTACACCCTGCCCGGCGAAATCATTTTAAAAGGCGGCGGGTACTTTTCCATAAAGCGGATTTGACCGGACGAGGTTTGCGAACGCAGCACGATGCCGTCTGCCAAAAAAAACGTGTCCTGCACCTCGCGCGCAGGATGGTCGGAAGGGATATTGAGCGCCTCAAAATTGTAGAACTCCGTTTCAATTTCCGGGCTGTCCGCAACGAAGAAGCCCATCGATACAAAAAAATCGCAAATGCGCTGTCTTGTATGGTTGATGGGGTGGATGCTCCCGATCGGCCTGTCCGGAATATCGATTGTAAAGTCAACGCGTTCGGATTGCAAGCGCTCTCTAAGCGCGGCGTCTTCAAAATAGCTTTTTTTATGAGACAACGCGTTCTCGATTTGCGTGCGCGCATCGTTAATCGCTTTGCCGACCGCCGGGCGCTCGGCGTCGGGCAGGTCTTTCAGCCCCTTTAACAGGGCGGTGAGCTCGCCCTGCTTGCCGAGCAATGCGACGCGTAAAGCTTCAAGACGGACGGCGGAATCTGCAGCGTCGATTTGAGCGGTTGCGCGGGATAATAATTCTTCACAAAGATTCATCATACGGTTTAACTCCTTTTTTGACAAACAAAAAGCGCCCTTAAAAAACTAAAAGGACGCCAAAATAACGTGGTACCACCTTTTTTCGCAAAAACACAATTGTGGCCGACTTATTGCTTGAACAAATCGGTTGGCGTGGCTTTGCCTCAATTCGGCTATAACGTTGCCAACGCGCTCCGGCTACAAAACTGCCCCCGCCGCCTTTGGAAGAATCCTTTTAAGGGAGGGAAATTGTTCACCGCACGTGCTTCGTAGTGAATATCTTTTTTGCGCGCACCTTTTTCAGCTGGAAAGGCGCTCTCTGTCGAAAGCAAAAACTCTTATGCTACATCACTGCATCAAAGTAGAGTATAGCATAGATAGTGGCGGTTTTGCAACCGTTTTAACGCTTATCTTAGATAAAATTCACGGCGTTCAGCATCACGTCTAAAATATTGGTATCACAGAGGCTGTAAAACGCGACTTTCCCCTGACGCTTACATTTGACAACGCCGATTGTTTTTAGGTTTTTTAATTGATGGCTGACGGTCGTTTGGTTGATTTCCAACACCTGAGACAAATCGCCTACGCACATCGGTGAAATACTTAGGGCTGAGACGAGGCGGATGCGGGTTTGATCGGCAAGCGTTGAAAAAAAGCCCGCCATGGCGTCCAGCGTGTCCTCCTTGGGCATAAGCTGTTTTATCAGCGTTTCGGTTTTACAATCGATTAAAAGATTGCGCGGCCGCTCAAAAACTATCATTTTTATAACTCCTTGCATATATATTATAGGTATTATAATATGTGCATACATAAGAGTCAATAAGTTGATGCAACGGGTTTTGACGGGCTTTGACGAGTTTTGTCGATTGCGCTATGTCGTATATAATTTGGAGGTATTACATTTTGAATCAAGAAGATATTTTTAAACTGCTGCTAATCGTTTTATTGATTTCAAACGAGCGCGGCGCAAACGGAATTTTAGGCGGGGTTAGCGGCGGCACTCTCTTTTCGTCGTTGAACGAGATTATTATTCTCGCGCTGCTGCTAAACGTCTTTACGTGCCGGCCTGTACGCGATTGCGATTGTGACGATCGGGCAAGGCGCAACGGATGCGACGACGGGTGCGACGATAGGAGACGAAGCGCCGCCCGGGACGGCTGCTGTTAAATAGCGGCTCCCCGCTATTCGCTCAAATGCACGCCAAGAAAAGCGAGTATTTTTTGAAACGCATATTTACCCGTAGGTGACAGGCTATGCAGCAACGGGTAAATATGAAACATGCCCTCTCCCACGATGACGTCGACGCTGACTCCGGCGGCCTTTAGCTTTTCCGCTACGCGCAAGGCATCGTCCAATAGCATCTCGTGCGAGCCGACGGTCAGAAGCACGGGCGGAAAATCGTGAAACTGCCCGTAATACGGGGACAAGTAGGGGTTGCTCCGATCCGCGTCGTGCGCATATGAAAACACGCCGCATTCTAGCAGCCTTTGCATGATGCCCTCATCAAGCACGCCCTTTTTGCGGCCGAAAATGACATCGCGGTTGTAGTTTTGCCGATAAGACGCGCCCGTCGCCAAAAGGTCCGTCCACGGGGACATCAGTACCGCAGCGGCCGGCATGGGCTTACCTTCGTCACGTAACGTAAGCATAAGCGAAAGCGCCAGGTTCCCGCCGGAGCTGTCGCCCATCAATACGATATCGCGGGGCTCGTAGCCCAAATTCAATAAGAATTCCCAGCCCGCCCGCACATCGTCGTGCGCGGCGGGATATTTATGCTCGGGCGCGGTACGGTAATCGATGACGGCGACGGCGGCGCCGTGGGCGGCGTTAGAGAGCTTTGCGTGCAGGTTGCGCCAAAGGTTAAGTAATCCCAAGATGAAAACGCCGCCGTGAACAACGTAGATGGCCTTTTTTGGCTGAGCACCCTTTCGGCGATAGATATCCATCGAAACGCCGCTTACATCGTAAACGGCGCGCTCAAAGCCGTGCGTTAAGCGGTGCGGCTGTAGCCGCCCAAGCTTTCCGTACAGCTTGACTTTTTTGATTACTTTATCCTTCTTCTCCGGATTCATGTTAAGCCGCCGGACAAGAAAAACGGAAAATTTATCGCGTAGCTTCATATCAACTCCATTAAAAGTTGTCACGGGGACGGTGGTGTTTGACAACTTGTTAAGTTGTCAAACACCACCGTCCCCGTGACAACCCTTTTACATCTTTTCCGGGGCATCAATGAGCAACAAATCAAGGCCGGTTTTTAGGACGTTGCGCACATATAGCGTGAGCTTTTCGCGGTTAGGCTCGCCTATGATGCGATGGGAAATATAGTAGCGATTAAAAGATTGTGCGACATCGATAAGATACCGTGCCAGAATGCTGGGTTCGTATTTTTCCGCCGCATTTTCGACAATTTCGTCAAAGCGGGAGATGAGCTTAACGAGTTCAAACCCCTCGTCGTCGGTCAAATCGTCGGGGGGAGGAGTGAGAAGTGAGGGGTGAGGAACGACGGAGTTATTCCCATCGAATTCCTGACTATTAACTACCGGCCGCTGATTACTCTCCCTCCGCCATTCCTCACTCCTCACTCCTAACCCCTCACTCTTACACAACACCGAGCAACACCGCGCGTGCGTGTACTGTAAGTACGGGCCGGTTTCGCCGTCAAAGTTGAGCGCTTTATCGTAGGAAAATACGAGATCCTTGATGCGGCCTGTTGAGAGCGCCATGAATACGACCGCGCCGACGCCGACCGCTTCCGCCGTTTTTTCTTTGTCTACCAACTCCGGATTTTTGGCGGCGATGATGTCCTTGGTTTTTTGAACGGCAGTCTCGAGGACGTCATTTAAGTACACGACGTTGCCCTTGCGGGTCGAGAGCGCACCGACGCCCTCCAACGAGACCATGCCGAACGGCACGTGCACGCAGTCCCCCGCCCACGGCAAATCAAGAAGTTCCAGCACCTTGAAGACTTGGTTAAAGTGCAAATTTTGCTGATAGGCGACGACGTAGAGGTTTTTATGGAAATCATACGTTTTTTTGCGGTACAGCGCGGCAGCCAAATCGCGCGTGGCGTACAGCGATGCGCCGTCGGATTTTAGGATGAGGCACGGCGGCATCCCAAATTTTTCCAAATTCACCACCTTGGCGCCGTCGGAATCGGTTAAAAGGCCCTTTTGTTTTAAGAGCTCGACCGCGCCGTCCATCTTATCGTTGTAAAAGCTTTCGCCGTTGTAACTATCGAATTTAATTCCCAATCGGCGGTATACTTTTTCAACCTCGCGCATTGTGACGGCTTTAAAGCGCTCAAAAATCGATAAAGCCTCCCTCTCGCCCTGTTCAATAGATTTAAAATAGGCGCGCGCCTCATCCTCTAGTGTCTTGTCTTTTTCGGCTTCGGAGTGAAATTTTACGTAGAGCTCACTAAGTGCCGTGATGCCGCGCTTTTCGATGTCCGCCTCGCTTCCCCACCGTTTATAGGCGGAAATGAGCTTGCCAAATTGCGTGCCCCAGTCGCCCAAGTGGTTGATGCCGACCACGTTGTAACCGAGGTATTTATAAATGCGATATAGCGAACCGCCGATGGCCGTCGTGAGCAAGTGGCCGATATGGAAGGGCTTGGCGATATTGACGGACGAATAGTCAATACAGACCGTTTTGCCGTTGGGGGGATATTTAGTTGTCAGGGGGACGGACCCATTGACCACGGGTGTGGTCAATGGGTCCGTCCCCCTGACACTGACAACACCTTGCACAAAGAGTTTGCGGCTCATGCGGAAATTGACGTAGCCGGCAACCGTTTCGACGGAAGAGAATATGGTGACAAATGCGCACTGCGGCGCGACGGGGAGGCAATCGCGCCCTACATTATCGGGCGGATTGCCATCCGCCCCTACAATAAGCATCTCCTTAATATCATTGGCGATGACCTGCGGGGATTTCCTAAGCGCCTTGGCAAACTTAAAGCACGGCAGGCAAAAATCGCCGAGCGACGGGTCGGCCGGAACGGTGATTGATGTATAGATTTCGTCAAAAGTGACGGAATCGAGTTGTATGCAATCTGCGATAATCTTTTTATAATCCATGTGGATTCCTTAGTGCAGTAGTGCAATAGTGCAATAGTGCAGTAGTTATTGATATTTTGGTTTGAACAAGTACAAACAAACATTTATTGAAAGCTTCCATGCCATCCGTCCTTCACTGCTGAACTATTGAACTACTGCACTATTACACTATCTAAACGTTAAATCGGAATAATACCACGTCGCCGTCTTGGACGACGTACTCCTTGCCCTCGCTGCGCACGCGGCCGCGTTCCTTGGCGGCGGCCATAGAGCCTGCGGCGATGAGGTCGGAATACGAAACGATCTCGGCGCGGATAAAACCGCGTTCAAAGTCGGTGTGGATTTTTCCGGCAGCCTGCGGCGCTTTGGTTCCCTTTTCTATCGTCCAGGCACGCACCTCTTTTTCACCGGCGGTTAAGTAGCTGATGAGCCCCAGCAGCTTGTAGCCGGATTTTATGATGCGCTCTAAGCCGCTCTCATTAAGCCCAAGCTCCTCGCAAAACATTTGACGTTCGTCCTCGGGCAATGCAGCCAATTCCGATTCGATTTTTGCAGAGATGACGACAGTTTCGGCGTTTTCGGCAGCGGCTAGGGTATAGACGGCAGCGACGTGGGTGTTTTCGGTCATCTGCGGGCCGCACGGGAGTGCGGCTCCTACGGTTGCAATATCATCTTCGGCGATGTTGGCGCAGTAGATGACGGGCTTGTCGGTGAGGAGGAAAAAACCTTTGACGGCAGCGCGCTCCTCGGGGGAAAGCGATAGGGTGCGGACGGGCAAGCCCTTTTCTAGGTGGGCTACGACGCGGCGTAACAGCTCGGCTTCGGCGACGTGCTTTGGGTCGTGGGATTTGGCGTTTTTCTCCGCCTTATCGAGGCGCTTTTTTGCAGAGTCGATGTCCGCCAAAACAAGCTCAAGGTTGATGATTTCGATATCGCGGGCGGGGTTGACGGAGCCGTCCACATGAATCACGGCCCTGTCGTCAAAGCAGCGCACGACATGCACAATCGCGTCCACCTCGCGGATGTGCGAGAGGAATTTGTTGCCAAGCCCCTCACCCGCGGAAGCGCCCTTAACAAGCCCGGCGATATCGAGAAATTCTAATACTGCGGGCGTGACTTTTTTTGCGGCGTGCATTTTTTCGAGCACCGCTAAGCGCTCGTCCGGAACCGGCACGACGCCGACGTTTGGTTCAATCGTACAGAACGGGTAATTGGCGCATTCCGCGCCCGCCGCCGTTATCGCGTTAAATAATGTGCTTTTCCCTACGTTGGGGAGGCCAACTACACCAAGTTTCATGGGTAACCTCAATGATGAATGATGAGCGATAAATGATGAACGATAAATGATGAGCGATGAATGATAAATGATAAATGATAAATTAGGGATAAGTGATAGAACGCAAATAGTGCGTTGTTCTTTTGTTCCAAGTGTTTAGGAATAAAAGAACAATGTCCTTATATCCACTCGTACTTATCCGAAATTTATCATTTATCATTTATCATTTGATTAAAAGACCGCATACGGCCTGCGAGAACGCAACCGGGTCATCGACCACCAGGCCCTCGATTAAAAGGGCTTGGGCGTACAAAATCTCGGCGTACGTCTTCAGTGTTTCGAGATTTGAGGAATATACGTCCTGCAGGCGTTTAAAAATCGGGTGGCTCGCGTTGATTTCTAATACCCGGGCGGCTTTCACCTTTTGGCCTTGCGGAATTTTGCCCAGCACCTTTTCCATCTCCAAGCTGATTTCGCCCTGGCTTGCCAGGCATACCGGATGCGAAACCAGACGCCCGGACAGCCGAACCTCGCTCACCTTATCGCCCAGCGCGTCCTTCATCGCTTTAAATAGGTCCGAATTCTCCTCCGCGAGTTTTTTACTCTCCTCTTTTTCGGACGAATCGTTCAATTCTAAGTCCCCCGCGGAAACGGACTTAAAGGGCTTGCCGCCGTACTCGTTTAAAATTTTGACGGCGAATTCGTCCACATCGTCGGTCATGTACAAAATTTCAAAGCCTTTCGATAAAAGGCTTTCGGTTTGCGGCAGCCGCTCGATGCGGGCGATGCTCTCTCCTTGCGCGTAATAAATGTATTTTTGGTCCTCTTTTAGCCGTGCCACATATTCAGAAAGCGTAACAAGCTTGTTTTCGGATGAGGAGCGGAACATCAATAAGTCCACCAGGCCCTCCTTATTTTCGCCGAAGTTGTTGTATACGCCGAATTTTAAGGGCAAGCCGAACGCCTCAAAAAACTTGACATACGAGTCGCGCTCGTTATCCAGCATTTTTTTGAGCTCGGATTTAATTTTAGACTCTAAATTTTTGGCGACGAGCTTAAGCTGGCGGTCGTGTTGCAGCATTTCGCGCGAAATGTTGAGCGAAAAGTCGGCCGAGTCCACCAAACCCTTAACAAACCCGAAATAGTCCGGCAGCAGATCCGCGCACTTTTCCATGATTAAAACGCCGCCCGAATACAGCATGAGGCCTTTTTCGTATTCCTTGGTGTAAAAGTTATAGGGCGGGCGCGACGGGATAAACATCAGCGCGTTGTAGCTGACGATGCCGTCGGTTTTGACATGAATCGCCTTTAGCGGGTCGTCAAAATCCATAAACTTATCCTTATAAAAGTCGCCTAACTGCTCCTCCGTCACCTCGGACTTGTTTTTGCGCCACAAAGGAATCATGCTGTTCAGCGTTTCAAGCTCCCGGAAGGTTTCGTACTCCGTCGGCTTTTTGCCGTCCCCCGTCCCCTCTTTGAGCCGCGAGCGTTCCGCCTCCATCTTGACGGGGTAGCGGATGTAGTCGGAGTATTTTTTTACCACCTCTTCGATGCGGTACTGGTCTAAAAACTCGCTGTAATTCACCTCATCCGAGTCTTGCTTGATTTTTAGCACCACCGTCGTCCCGACGCCGTCCCGCTCACACGGGGAAACGGAAAAACCGTCCATGCCCTCGGACTCCCACAAAAAAGCCTCATCGCTGCCGTATGCGCGGCTGATTACCGTTATGCGTGACGCAACCATAAACGCCGAGTAAAACCCGACGCCGAATTGGCCGATGATGTCGATTTCGCCCTTTGCTTCGTGCGCCTGCTTAAATTCGGCCGACCCGCTGCGCGCGATGACGCCCAAGTTATTTCCCAATTCGTCCGCGCTCATGCCGATACCGTTGTCGGAGACGGAAAGCTCGCGGTTATCTTTGTCAAGCGCGATGCGGATTTCAAAGCGGTTGTCGATATCGTGCTCCGTGAGCGACTTAAAATAGAGTTTGTCAATCGCGTCGGAGGCGTTTGAGATGAGCTCACGCAAAAATATCTCGCGGTGCGTGTAGACGGAATTCACCATCATGTCTAAGAGGCGCTTAGACTCGGTTTTGAATTGTTTCTTGGGCATAAAAAACTCCTATGGTTTTTAGTGATAAGTGATAAGTGATAAGTTTAGGATAAGTGATAAGTGATAAGTGATGAGTGATAAGTGATAAGTTTAGGATAAGTGCGTGTGTGAATAAGGGCAAATTTCTGTTGTTCCTGAGGAAAAAATGAACATTTCTTTTGTACCCAATCGCAACTATCCCTAACTTATCACTTATCACTCATCACTTATCACTGATTTCGGCGTGACAATCTCCCCGTCTACGTAATGCCGACGGCCGGTCTTGCTATAATACATCGTCATGTTTAGGATGCAGACGAACAACATACACATCGGAACCGTCACAATAAGCCCTGCGCCGAACGTAAAAATCCCGATGAACAAGTTCAGCGCGATGAAGATAATCCACATCACCACAAAGCTCGAAAAAACGGATGAAAAGCTTTTGCCGGCTTTTTTGACGGAATAAACAAAGCTCTTAAATATAGGCTTCCCCTCAACGCCGACATCCGGCCCCCAAAAAGCGGTCAGCGTGTAGCGGAGCGCTTGGAAAACAATGACGTATACACCCAGGATGACAGGCGCCAATATGGCAATCGGGCTAAAGAATAGTCCGAACAGCAAGTACAATACTAGCAAAAACAGCGCGTCATAGACGGTGGTGTAGATGATTTTAACCAAAACAAACCGACTGGAAAGCCCAAGACACGATACGAACCGGTTAAAGAATCCAAGCTTTGCATTAGACGACATCGCGCCGTCCAACACGCGATACATGGGCAATTCGTAAAACCCTAAAAGGAACTTATAGATGGCCAAAACTACAAAGAACATGATGTTAGTCCTGACCACCAAACCCCCGCTCGCCTGAAACAGCTCCGAGGTTTTATCCAAGAGCAGCCGGAACTCTTCAAAAACGGCCGCGACGGATTTGCCCTCCCAGAACATCGAAACAATCTCGGCGGCTTGGTCAAAAGTGCCGTGCTTTCGCAGCATGTTTACGATGGGGTCAATGAACGAAAGGCTCAAAAGCCCCACAATCACAATCAGGACAAGCATAAAGAGCGCCAGCACCCAAACGAGGCGGAAGCGGTTGATTAATATGCGCAATGCGTGAACAAAAGACACTTCTCTAATAGTACCTCCTGTTGTCTTTTCTTTCCATTCCGGTGACCGAGAATGCTGTCACCATGCTGTAGGCGCCGATGTAAATCAGTAACAGCCAGTGCAACGCGATGTGAATCGTGGTTTGCACCCAATACCAATTTTGAATAAATTGATCTAAGATAGCTACAATGAGGCCGGCCGCACCGACGACTAAAAAACCAAATCCGAGCCCCAGCGTGATTTTTACGGAGTGGTTGCCGTAATAGGACAACGAGGAACGAAAAGCGTCCATAAACGTATACCCGTAAATTTGCATCAGGGGAACCATAAATATGAGCGGAGAGCACAGCCACACTAAAACCGCGGACAAGGCGGCCGTCCACAGCGCCGCGACGACAACGGAGCCGGCGTTCGGGGTTCCCTCGCCCGAAAAAATGTAATGCTGCAACGTGACGCCTGAAACCGCTAAGGCGTAAAAAACAAGCAAAACGCCGGATAAAATCAGGATGATTTTAAAAACGGGAATAAAGTAATTGTTGATTTCAAAAAAAGACTTTTTAAACATCGTCCGGCCGATGCGGAAATGCTTTTCGATAAAGGAAAACATAAAGCAAAAGGTTAATAGCAATAAAATCGCAAGTATCAATGGCAGCACCACGTATTTTAGCGTGTACTCCCCTGCCACAAGCCGCAAAATATCGGAAAATCCGCGACTGACATTTTCGTTTGCGTACGCCGGCAAAAAGGTGACCGCAGAAACGGGACGAATGCAAAAACCAAGCGCAACCGCCGCCGGCAGGCATATGAGCCCCAGCTTAAAAAAAACATGCTTTAAATACAAAAATGTCTCGCGAACGTATTGCACCGGATGATTATAACACAACTTTAAGCGTTTTGCAAGAGATTATCATAGCACCTTGAGCGGCGTGTTCTCTAAAATATCGCACGAGGTAAGATAGTACGGGATGCCGCCGATCACGGTTTTAACGTCCTTTTTATAAAATTTTCCGTGGATGTGGCCGTACACCACGGCGTCCGGGGCATACGAGGCAATCAAATCCGTAACGGGGGTATTCAGCTTTGCGCCGAACGGCGGATAATGCGTCATAACAACTAGACGGTCGCCCGCACCGCGCGATTTTGCCGCGTGCTCGAGCGACATTTTAATGCGCGCAAGCTCGCGCGCGTAAATCTTGTCGTTTTCTACCGTGCCGTCGGGTTCAAGCCAGCCGCGGCTGCCGGCAATCACAACATTCCCCTCATCGCAAAATATTTTAACCGAGTCGTTTTGCAACGCGAAAACTGTCGGATGTAATGCCTTGCGCACGGCCGAAATACTTTGCCACCAATAGTCGTGATTGCCGCGCAAAATCACTTTTTTTCCGGGAAAGCCCGCGATAAAATCCAAATCCGGCCGGGCATCCTCTAGCCGCATCGCCCAGCTTATGTCGCCCGCAATCAACAAAATATCGTCGCTGGTCAAAGCTTTATGAAGGTTTCCTGTTAAAACCTCCACGTAGTTCTCCCACGCGCCTCCAAAAATATCCATGGGCTTAGGATTTTGACCGGACAGATGCCAGTCGGATAATGCGTAAATTTCCATAGCTTTCTCAGCAACAAACTTCGCGGCATAGATAAAAGATAACAGATAAAAGATAACAGAAAACGGATCTATTTGCTATCTTTCAATGTTTTTATTCCACTCACCAGCATATTTATAAGTTCGCTACAGTCCTTAAATAATTTATCAAACTGCTCTTGTGAAATATAATCTGTCTCAACAAGTAATTCAAGCCAATACCTTGTTTCGCTTGCTTCCTTTAGCGCAACGTGGCTTTTATTGATCAAATCGCTTGGGCTTTGTGCAAATTCAGCCTCGGATAAATTTGCTCCGATGCTTGTTCCGCTACGCAAAATTTGTTTAGACAAAACCTTTTCTCTTTTGTCATTCAAAAACTTATTAAGCTCAATAATAGATATCGCAAATCGCTTTGCTTTTTCTCTCAATATACTTTTTGCCACGTACTGCTGTCTCTCCTTTTTCTGTTATCTGTTATCTGTTATCTTCCCCTACTCTCCTTTAAGGAACATTTCAAAATGGTCGCGCTTTTCCTTCGCCTTGTAGAGGGCGATGTCGGCATTGTTGTACAGCTCGTTAAATTCTACGCCGTGTTGCGGAACCATCGCGATGCCGATGCTTCCCGTAATGGATTTAGACCCGCCCTTCGGCACAATTTCCTTCCACGCCCGCAGTATTTGTTCGGCCTTGTGTTCGGCGTTATAGGGTTCGCCGATGCCGCGGCAAAACACCGCGAATTCGTCGCCGCCCAAGCGCCCTATAATGTCGGTGTCGCGCAGGACTTTTCGCATAGCCTCACTGCAAGCGATTAATACTTCGTCGCCCGCGGCATGTCCGTACGTATCGTTAATCGATTTAAAAAAGTCGATGTCCATCATAAAAAACGCGCTGGAATGCTTGCGCGCGTCGTCCAACTGGTTTTGGACGAGGCGCTGGAACGTATCGCGGTTCCATAGCTCCGTAAGAGAGTCCGTTTCCGCCTTGATGATAACGTCATGAAGGCGTATGCGTACCAACACCGAGCCGACCAATTCCGCCAACGCCTGAACGGTTTCGGCATCTCCGAAACCCAGACGAGAAAGAAACGGGAGCTGCTCGGCCGTGCGGCCCGTAATCAATACGGCGGACACCTCGTTACGCATAAAAATGGAAGACGAAACAAAAAACGGCAGCGAAAAATGCGCGCGCAGCGCTTTGAAACGCTCGGGGCTATCGGCGCCGTTCACCACGACCGGATGAGATTCCAGCAGCTCCTCGGGAAGCCGAATCGGCTGCCCGGAAAGCCGTTCCCACTCGGATTCGGAGAAGCCCTGCAAAACACCGGGCACAAACAACCCGTTTTTTTCGGCAAACAACACAATTGTTTTTTGCATATTGAGTGCCGTGTTGATCCGGCGGGCCACCTTTGCAAACACATTTTCATAGTTGTCGGTCTGCCGGATAGAAACCGAAAGCTCCGAAATCAAACGAAAGCCCCGGCGCTTTAATTCGAATTCCTGACGGAAGGAGGCAAGCTGCGCATCCAGCGAGAGAATTTTTGCCGCGTCTTGCTCGCACATCTTGCACACGAACTCGACGGAGGGACTCTCTCCGCGCTGCGCTCTGGGCGGCACAACCGCTTGCACTGCATCGGATTTTTCCTTTTGCGCCCCCGCTTTTCGCTTTCCGCCCTTTCGCTCCTGCGAGAACAGACATAATACGCCCGAGCGGTTGATCCCCCTCGGAACACCGGCAACCGTGGCAATTTGCGAGCCGGTATAAATGCCGAACACCGGTGCCCGGCCCGCCACGGCTTGTTGCAACGCTATTGCGTCCTCGATATCCGTCCCGCCGTAACCGGCGCACCGCCCCATCCCGTCAAAATACATCGCCAGCACCGGCTCGCGGCCGGCTTTTGCCACGCGTCCAAAAAGCGCGTCAATGCGCGGGGACATGTAGGCCGGATCCAGCGAGCGGTACATAATTTGAAATTCGGTGCCTTCCGGCATATCCTCGCTGACGGCAATTCCGCCGCGTGCCCGATCGAGCGCCGTGCAAAAACGAATCGCATAGTCTCCCTCGTCGTATGCACTTTGGCTTTGGCCGTAATCGACGCCCAACAAAAGCTTATACGGATAATCGCCGGACTTAACCAGGGGATCCAGCCGTTTCTCTAAAAAGTCCAGTGCGGGCAGGCGGTTGATTTCTAAAATAACGGAGCCGTCTGCCTTTGTCACCTCGTAAAAGGGGGAGGCCGGGCTGCAGCCGTGCATAATCGTGCTGTCCGTATAAATCCCCTCGCCAAAAACAAGCGCCATCGCCCGATTCCATGCGATGCCGCCCCCGACAAACTGTCCCGTCGCGCTGAAGGAATGATCGCCTAAAAGCCCGGCGCCGACCGCCGAATCCGGCAACGGGCCAAAGCTCTTTTCCATCCCCTGCAAAAGCTGCGACGCAGGCAAAAAGCACGGCTCCGTGTCCTTCCCGCAATGCGCGGCGTCATACAGCAGCACAACAGATGAATCCGCTTTTGCTCCGGACGCCGCGAGCGCCTTACCCAAGCTAATACCGATGCTTTCTGCGGAGGCTGCGCCCAATCCGCCCACGTCAACCGCGTTACCAAAAGCCCCGTCCAACCAAATGCAAGCGACGCCGACTTGGTCGCCGCCGTATCCGTAACGGTCGTTTGTTATCACACCGGCCGCACCGCCTCCGTAAATCGGAATTTGCGCACCGATTACACGGGCTACCGCGTCCCGCAAAACCCTTTGGTTGTGCCGTACGGTACTAAAAAGCAAACAAAAATCACAAGGGGTTTTTCTTCCTGAATTTTGAAGGGCTTTTTCTGCCGATCTCCTGCCTGCGACAGCGCTGTCCGGCCGATCTGAATATCCTACTCCTACTTTCATGTGCTAAAGATGCTTCCTCAACGATTGAGCATAGTGATTGAATTATGATTATTCCCGGTGCAGTGACGGCACTAAAGAAGCGCCGACGGTTTTAGGCGAGCGGGTTTGCCAGCATATATTCCATATCATATACGGCGACATAGTCTACCTCTAAGGCTGGATCCCCGGTAAGGGCGGAATTACCCGACATAAATGCCTCGTTGGGCGGCAACCGGTATCCGTCAAACTGTCCGCCGATTGCAAAGTTTAAAATCATGTAAAAGTCTTGGTCAAACGGCGCGGGATCGGCCGCCGTTGCCGTTGCGCCGCCCGCCTGCCAGGTGTAATTATTAGCGCCAAACAGTGTCCTGGGCGCATTACCCACCGTGCGTTGGCCGTTCCACAGGTTGGAGTAAAGTAAAGCCCCGTCGATATAAAAGCTGATTTTTCCTTTTTCCCACTCACACGTATAGGTATGGAAATCACGCACGTCGAAGATAAACCCGGGGGCGTTTAACGGGTTTAAGTCGGCGCCCGCATATGTGCTGCCGCCTCCCGAGCCGGAGTGCAGGCAAGAGGAAGCGTTAAACGGCTCCCGGCCGCGCATTTCCATGATGTCAATCTCGCCCGAGCGGGGCCAGCCGCCGTATACGGAGCTTTGAGGCATCATCCAAAACGCGGGCCAAAAGCCCTGATGCGCGGTGGTGAGGCGGATTCTCGCCTGAAACCTGCCGTAGGATTGGCTGAATTTGTCACGCGTCCAAATTTTTGCCGAGGTATAGCTGTTGCCCCCGTAGGATTCCCGCTTTGCCACTAGTTTAAGCGTCCCGTCGGACACGACGGCGTTTTGGCGGCGGTAATGTTGCGATTCCCCGTTACCAAAGCCGCCGCCACCCTCTTCAAAGCCCCATTTTTCTTCGTCCAGCGCGGTTCCGTTAAAATCATCAAAAAACGTACAAGCCGCAAATTCCGGACGCGGCGAAACGGGCGGCGTAACCGGGCCGCTCCCGTCTTTTTTAAAAACCAGCGACGCGAGTACCGAGCCTTCGTACACTTCATTAAGAGTCAACACCCCGTCTAAAATTGTGCCTATGTAAACGGTGATGCCGGTAATATCCATCGTGATGGCAGTACCGATTATCGTGAACCTACCCATCCATACTACGGTATCCCCGTCGGCACCTCCCCAAGCACCGTCCGCTCTTAACTCCCACCACACGTCGCTCTGCTTAATGCCGTCGACATAGATATAATATTTGCCGGCATAGGCGGAATAATCCGGAAGCGGAGGGCTTGGAGGGTCGGGAGGGTCGACAGGGTTCGGAGGGTCGGGGAGAATCAAGCCCTCAAACGCAAAGAGCACTTCGCCGGTCAAACCATAAAATTGCTCCGACTTTTGCCGCAATAACGCTGTTGCCACCTCAACGCGCGCCTTATCGCCGGCTGACAGCGTATCGTACAAATCGGCCGCATCCTTAATCTTTTTCCGGCACGCCGCAGAATTGTCGACCATGCCGACGGCAACCACGGCTTGAATGAATTGCTCCGCCTTATCTAAAGGCTTGCCGGGAATCTTTTCCTCGTCTTTTCCCTGCGTCGTGTCGGGTGCTTTATCCGTGTTTCTACCCGAATCCCTGTCCCGCGAGCTAAAGCCGATGGCGCAAGAGGACGCGGAAAAAACCATGACAAGCGCAAAGATGATTACTGCGATTCTTTTTTTCAAGACACTGCCTCCAAAAAATCCATTCCCTATTCCGCTTGCGCGTACATTGCCGGGCTGATGGGGTTATCAAGCATATATTGCTTGCTGTACGCGGCGACGTACTCCATCTCTAAATACGGATCCTCGTCCGCCCCGCCGGCCTCAAACGCCGAATCCGGGGGCATACGTCCGCCGTCAAACTGGCCGCCGATGGCAAAGTTTAAAATCATGTAAAAATCGCGGTCAAACGGCGCGGGGTTGGTCGCCGTGGCCCTGGTTCCGCCTGCCTGCCACGTGTAATTATTGGCGCCGAACATACGCGGGTTGGGGTAATCGCCTGCCTCGCGTTGGCCGTTCCAGGTGTTTGAGGTTATAAAATGACCGTCGTAGTAAAAGCTGATGATACCTACATCCCATTCCACGGTGTAGACGTGGAAATCCCGGATGTCGAAGCTCTTGTCCGAGGGGTTGTCGCCCGGGTTATTGTCCGCGCCGCAATACGTACTGCCGCCGCCCGCGCCGGAGTGCAAGCATGAAGAGGCATTGTACGGGAGGCGTCCCTTCATTTCCATAATGTCAATCTCGCCGCTTCTAGGCCAGCCGCCGTACTCGGCGTTTTGCGGCATCATCCAAAATGCCGGCCAAAAGCCCTGATAAGCGGAGGACAGCCGCAATTTTGCCTCGAAGCGGCCGTAGGTCTGGTGAAACTTATTGCGCGTCCAAATCTTGCACGAGGTGTGGTTGCGGTTTTCGTACCGCTCGAGCTTGGCGACCAATTTCAGCGTCCCGTTAGAAACCACCGCGTTTTGCGATCGGTAATATTGCTGTTCGCCGTTGCCGAAGCCCCCGCCGCCCTGATCGTAGGACCACTTAGTCATATCCAGCTCGTCGCCCTCAAAATCGTCGTAAAAGGTGCAGGCGGCCGGGTCGATGTCCGGATTATAACGCCCCGCTCCGCCGCCGACGCCCGCGTTGCCGCCGGTATTTCCGCCGGTATTTCCGCCCGGGTTGCCCCCGGTATTTCCCCCGGTGTTGCCCCCGGGATTCCCACCCGTGTTACCGCCGGTATTTCCGCCCGGGTTGCCGCCGGGATTGCTGCTACCGCCCGTATTACCGCTGGTGCTATAGTCCTCTTTTTCCGGCAGCGCTTCATACATAAAAAGCTTTACGCCGGTTAAAAGGTAATAGTCCTCGGCTAATTTGGCAAATCTTATTGCCGCTTCTTCGATGCGGTATTTATCGTCGAGCGTCAACTTTTCGTCGTATATCATCGCCGCATATTCAATCTTTTTCTTGCACTCCTCGGTATCTTCCACCTTATAACCGATAGCCATAACCGCTTCGGTAAAGCGGTTGCACCAGTCCGGTTCCGGCTGAAAGCACGCGCTTGAAAACACGATAACAACCGCCGTTAGAAACACTACAATTTTCTTTTTCATATAGTTAGCTCCTTTTCTGGGATTTGAGGTTCTGGAGTTCCGGAATATTCAATGCCGGATTAGCATTGTCCGCAAAGCTATCCGGCTAACAAGGCTTGCAAGAGCCACAGGGGTTGCGGGGCTTGGCGGGCACGGAGTACACGGGACGCAATCCCTATCCATCTTAAACTGCCCGGGCTTGGACGAACTGCACGGCGTCGCTGTAAAGATTATAGCATAGGTTTGATGCGCTGTCAACGTTTCTTTGATAGAACACGAACCCGATTTACGGAATTTTTGGAATTTTTGGCTCTTATTCAAATAGGGTGAATTTATCGTAAAAAATTTTTCTTTTTGATTGGTTTCGCATTAAGGTTTTGGTTTTCAAGAGCGAAAATTTGCAGCGGCCGAACATGTTTCTTTTGATGAATTTTATCTTACAGACACAGCCTTCGGCCTCGGGGCGTAGCCCTCATTAACCTAAGCGATGATACAAAGAGTATTCACGCAAGTTTGCCGTTTGATAGTTGGTACGCAAAAAGGCTGGCACGGCGTCTATATCGAAACGCTATGACAGCCCTTGCAGCCGAATATGAAAAACGGTCTATTTCACTTCTATTTTACTTCAAGCAGTATTTTTGATTAGAGTGCTGTTTTTATTTGACAATAAAACTCGCTTCTGCTAATATTATACAGGGCGATGTTGTTGCGGTTCGCATTTGCGACAATCCGCTCCACCACGCCCCTATGGGGCAGTGAAAACTGAAAATTGAAAACTGAAAAGTTATGGATAAATCTTGTTAAAATGCCGCTTTAACTTTTCATTCTTCACTTTTCGTTTTTCACTGTTTTACGGCGCCATAGCCAAGTGGTAAGGCAGAGGCCTGCAAAGCCTTTACCACCGGTTCAAATCCGGTTGGCGCCTCCAAATTGCAACTTTCATCCATGCAGGATGAAAGTTGCAATTAACACGATTGGACTTCAATTAATCATGCCCGAGTGGCGGAATGGCAGACGCACAGGACTTAAAATCCTCTGCGTTTGCCATCAAAAAACTGAATATGCCCGAGTGGCGGAATGGCAGACGCAAAGGACTTAAAATCCTTCGGAGGCAACTCCGTGCCGGTTCGAGTCCGGCCTCGGGCACCAAAAACACCGTATTTGCGGTGTTTTTTTGTTGTTTTAGGGCGTTTTTAAGATTTACTGCTTTCCGAGTTCTAACAAAGTTCTAACACTTTAAGGGTTTTCCGTTACGGATTCAAACGGCGAGATTTTTTCCGGTTGAATACGGCGGTGCACTTTTAACACCCGCGGCGGATTTTTTTTACACCTGCGGCGGCGGAAAAATTTTACGGTTTAGGCGGAATTTTTTTACAGTATTTTGCGGTTCTCTTGTATGCTTTAGATACGCTTGAAAGACACCGTATCGGTATAAACGACGGTTTATACGCGAGCGCGAGAGTAGCGTATCGGTTGTATCGGTTGTCACGGTATGATAGCAGAAAGAGCCTTTTTTAATCGTTTTCATAATGGCTACTCCACAGCTTCGGCTGCTTTCTCATAAAGAGATGCCGCTTGCCGCGTTCCTCTGAATGAGTAATCCCGTCCGCCAAAAGCCTATCCGAATAGCTTCTGATTGTCCTGCCTATCGTTTCGGGCGACTTGGTATACAGCGCACCCGTTTCCTCATAAATCAAGAACCACTTTATAGAACTGCTTCATTTTCCCCGCGCCGTCAATAGCCGCAGAAAGCATCAACTCCTTTTTTACAGCCGACATCGCGGAATAAAAAATCAAAATGTAAAATCCGATATTTTTCCAAACATAAGCTATCGTTAGAATAATAAACCACGGACTTGAATCAAGATAAAAGTTTTTTGTGTCTTGCCCGAACATCGTCAAAATAGAGTTGATAAAGCCATTTCCGTCCAATAAAGACCTCGATATGTATGATACAATAATCCAAGAAAGCACGCTCGGTATCATAAAAATAGCCATATATACCGACACCATTCTCTTGTTTTTTACCTGCGTCAAGCCATACGCTATTAAAAGCGACAAGGAAACTATTAGAACCAAAAAAACCACATTGTACACAAGCGTATTCACGACAACCCGCTGCATCACCCCCGACGAGAATAAATACTCAAAGTTTTGCCAACCGACCCAATCGCTTCCCCATATTCCTTTTTCGTTATTCAAATCTTTGAATGCGATTACAAGTACTATCGACGGAAGAACCCTATAAATGAAAATAATTACTAAGGTCGGTAAGACCATAGCAGTAAGCAATGTGTTTTTACGGTTGCTCAATAAATTCTTCATAGGATAATGTTTTCCTCACTTTCAACATCGAATAAATGTACTTTATTTGTGTTTACCTCGATAAAAATATCCTCCATGCCTTCTTTATAATTGTCAGCGTTTATCTTAATGTACGCATCATAAAGGTCTGAAATTTTGACGCTAAGTATTACCTCTGAGCCAATTAACTCAGCTGTGATTATGCTTGCTCTTATTCCTTTGTCCGTATCGGATAGAATAAAATCTTCTGGTCGCACACCCAAAATTACTTTCTTATCAACATAACGACTTATATCTGTCTTAATATAGTCTAAGGAAACTCTCTTACCGCAAAAATCAATAAACAGCCCCTTGTCATTTGAGATAAACACTTCAATAAAATTCATTGACGGTGTCCCAATAAAGCCTGCAACAAATTTATTTTTAGGCTTGTTAAAAACTTCCTTGGGTGTCCCAATTTGCTGAACAACCGCCTTATCCATTACGACAATTCGTGTCCCAAGTGACAAGGCTTCCATTTGGTCGTGTGTTACAAAAATGAAAGTAGCGTTGAGGTTTTTATGTAGCTCCTTTAACTCGTGCCTCATTTGGTTTCGCAGAACAACATCCAAATTGGCAAAAGGCTCGTCCATTAAAAACAACTTTGGCTCTCTAACAATGGCTTTCCCGATAGCCACCCGCTGCATTTGACCGCCAGAGAGCTTGTCGGGTTTACGGTTAAGCAAATCCTCAATCAATGAATCTCCCCGAGGCAAGACCTCGGGGTATCCCCCTCAGCTCACTGCGTTCGCAATAAGCAGACCGACGCAAGACGTCGGGGAATAAAACCCGGAGAGATTAAAGCCTTTGCAACCTTTTCTACTCTCTGTTTGATAATATCCTTTTTAACTTTCCTTATCTTTAAGGCAAATTCGAGATTTTTACGCACCGACAAATGAGGATATAGAGCATAGCTTTGAAAAACCATAGCAATATCTCTATCTTTTGCTTCCTTCGTGCTAACATCCACACCGTCGAGGAATATTTGCCCTTCCGTAGCTTTTTCTAATCCCGCTATCATATAAAGCGTCGTCGTTTTGCCGCAGCCCGAGGGTCCAACTAACACAATAAACTCGCCCGCTTCCACCGACAAGCAGACATCATCCACGGCAAGAACTTTGCCGTCATATATTTTTTTAAGATGGATTAAGTCCAGCTTGCTCATTAGCACCTCATTTTTGCACACACAAGTCCTTGCTATTGTTTTCGCAGAACACCTCGAACTTTTTCAGCGTCCGATAGTTCGGCATAACTCTTTCGTTTTCCCAGCGATTCACCGTTGTAAAGGCAACGCCGAGTATTTTGGCTAATTCCATTTGAGTTAGATTTAATGCCTTCCGTGTCTGTTTCAGCTTTTCACTAAATTCCATTAGAACCTCCCAAAAAGACGACAACCTATATTATAGCAAGTTTGCAATAAATCGACAAGTGAAATCGGGGGGCAATTAGAAAAAACCAAAAAAATCGCCCGTAGTTTTACCCACGGGCGCGTTATCACCATATTCTATTCTCTTTATAGGCTAAGCCCCTAAAAGCCTGTGTGTCGCAAACTGTGCCGCCGTTTTGCCGTAAAAATCCCAAATGCTCACTTTATGCGTACTTTATGCGTACTTATGCTCACTTTAATTTTGGTGCGTACTTTATGCGTACTTTACCCTTTCGCCCCGTAAGGTATAGAGAATGATAAGTATATAATATGAGCGCAAAAAGCCGTCAAAGCGTAAAAGATACCTAAAACAAGCCTTAACCGCCCCTTTGGGATAGAAAACAGGCAAGGTTTAATCTACTAAACCTTGCCTGTCTATGTGGTGGGCAGGGGTGGATTCGAACCACCGTAGGCGTACGCCGGCAGATTTACAGTCTGCTCCCATTGGCCGCTCGGGAACCTACCCATGGTTAGGGGT
>WQYM01000022.1 GCA_009781235.1 Bacillota bacterium | reverse complement strand
CGTTGGCGAGGAAAGGCGGTATTGCACCTATGAGGGCTGTACGGACTACGAAACGCGGGAGATAGAGATTAACCCCGACGCACACGCTTGGGGCGAGTGGTCTGTTACGGCCCCCGCTACCTGCTCGGCAAAGGGCGTGGAAACACGGACTTGCGTCCATAACTCCGCGCATACTGAAACGCGGGAGATAGAGATTGACCCCGACGCTCACTCTTTTGGCGAATGGGTTGTAACGACGGCTCCGACCGTAAGTACGGAAGGCTTGCTGACCCGAGCCTGTTCGCATGATTCGTCGCATACGGAAACTTTCACGTTACCGATACTAAGTACGGATAACGGCTACGCCTACGGAATAGAGGCTGCCGCGACCTGCGAAACGGCGGGTATGGGCAGATACAGCTATGAAAAGGACGAACAGACCTTTACGTTCGATGTGACGATACCCGCGCTTGGGCATAATTGGGGCGACTGGGTTGTAACTACGGCTCCGACCGTAAGTACGGAAGGCTTGCTGACCCGAGCCTGTTCGCATGATTCGTCGCATACGGAAACTTTCACGTTACCGGTACTCGGTACGGATAACGGCTATGCCTATGGCGTGGCTGCCGCCGCGACCTGCGAAACGGCGGGTACGGGCAGATACAGCTATGAAAAGGACGAACAGACCTTTACGTTCGATGTGACGATACCCGCGCTTGGGCATAATTGGGGCGACTGGATTGTAACGACGCCGCCTACCGAAACAGAGGACGGAGTGGAAACGCGGATTTGCTCCCGTTGCGGCGAAACTGAAACGAAGCCGATACCCTTTATGACCTACTCTGTTACCGCCGAATTTGGCGCGTGGGACGGAAACGGCAACGCTTCGTCAACGATAAACGCCGACCATACTAAATTTGTTAAATTGCTTTTGGACGGCAAAACGGTTGACCCTTCCCACTACACCGTAACCGAGGGCAGCACGGTAATCACTCTTAAAGAAAGTTACTTAAAGACGCTTGATAACGGCACTCACATATTTGTCGCGGAGTTTAGCGACGGCGTTTCCGAAACGATAACTCTGACCGTAAACAACAAGGGCGGCTTGAACGTCGGCATACTTATAGCGATAATCGCCGGTTCCGCCGCGTTTATTACAGTCGCTTTCACTATTATTATCGCCGTCAAGAAAAAGAAAAAGGCGTAGGTTTGTAAAAAATCGCTAAACTAAACCGACATACAATTCAAGGGACGCTTTTCCGTGTCCCTTGAATTATCTTAAAGAAAGAATTATGCCGATAAACAAGGAACAAAAAATCCGATTGCTTATTCTCTACGATTTACTGTCCCGTCATACCGACGAGGACAACCCTTTGTCAACGGCAAAAATCATAAAGATGTTAGAGGGCAAGGGCGTGTCTGTCGGAAAACGCGCTTTGCTTGAAGATGTCCGCTTGCTCAACGAACACGGGTTTGAGGTTAAAACCTACAAAAAGAAAAGTCATTGCTATTATGTCGTTGACCGTCAATTTGAAATTCCCGAATTAAAGGTATTGATAGACGCTGTACAGGCGGCAAGTTTTATCCCCGAAGATAAAACCGAGGAATTTGTCGCCAAAATAGCCGACCTTGCCGGAGAACACCGCGCCGAACTCTTAAAGAAGAACGTCGTCTGCTTTGACTCCGTAAAACACAGCAACAAGCATATTTTCTATTCGATTGATACCCTCATATCCGCGATAGAGCAAAAGAAACAAATTTCGTTTGTCTACTAGGACTTTGACGCAAACAAGAACTTGTTGAATTAGCGAAGCGGCGCGAGTCGGCAGAAAGCGCGGAAGCAGACCTTGAAAGTCAAATAAAGTTGAGAAAAATGGTTCGGGACGAATATAAAGATTGGGAACAAAGGTTTGACACCTTGACAATTCAAGAAAAACGTGCTATGCTTATAAAAGTGATTGACCGTATAATAATTTATCCCGACTGTGTACACACGATTTGTAAAGTTAAGGTAGATGTATTTGAAAACGCTACCATTGAAACGACACAGCCGGAGGGTGATGATACCTCACCCTCTGGCGTTAATTTTTACCCAAAACAGTTAGTAAATACGGATACATTGGCGACACGATGTATTATCCGCTGGGCGTCACCGATCCCGACTATTGCGTTTTAAAATTCACGGCCGAAAAGGGCCGGTATTACCATCACTTTAAATCCGAGGATTTTGAATGCTAGGTTAGCCCGTTGGTTGCATTTTCGGGATTTTCCGGCAGCGCAGGCTTGCCTTTCTTTTCAATTTGCTTTTTGGCGTATGCCTCCACCTTGTCAAAAACGGCCTGCACGATGCGCTCGACCGCCGTGCGCGTAATCACTAATTTGCAGATTAAGGGGATTAGGTTCATCAAACTGCCCACGCAAGCGTTAAACTTTTCCTTTCCGTCGCTGTCCGGCTGTTCCGCGTCGAGTATGGCTCCCGCCGCTTCGTGCTTAACCTTGCTTAAAACATACAGCGTGTAGCCGACAAATGCGAGAATAACCGCAACGGCCGACATAATGATGCTGACAATCCATTCGTTCATAATGAGTTTCTCCTTGGCTTTTTATGAGTCATACTATCAAAATATGTCGGGTACGGCGATGCGTGAATCGGAGTAACATTCCAAGGTGCATTTGTTCGAGAGGATTGAGGGTTGTCACGGGGGGCTCTAAATAGGTTTTTCACGGAATTTACATCCCGTAGGGGCGGCCTCGCTATCCGCCCGAATGCACGAAAAAGAGCGCCGTTTTTGAGCACAAACCATGCATGTTGACCAAGCAAAAGGGCGCGTAACACCGCGCTCTTTTTTTTATGCGCATTTGCTTGACTTTTTTGTGTCCTAACGTATAATATATGTGTGCACTCCAAATCCTTGTGCCGCTGTCGAGCGGTGCCGTGTGGATAACGCAAACAGCAAAAACCGGCAACCACGCTCAAAGAGCGATAATATGCAAAAATCGAGGAGAAAACCTGTTATGAAAAAGCTTGTCAAAATTGTATTTTTATCGCTGCTTATCGCGCTGCTTGCGCTGAGCCTTGTCGCGTGCGGCGGGGACGGCAAAAAGCAACCCGAACCGCAAAAGCTTCCTACGCCGGTTAACCTGAAAATCAGCGGTGGGGTTTTGTCGTGGGATTCCGTGCCAAATGCAAGCGGCTATTCGGTGCAGGTAGACAATGCTGCAGCAATCAATAACGGCGGCTTCACCCAATACGCTATTCCGCCCTGTGAGCCCGGCGCAACGCTTACACTCTGGGTGCGGGCAATCGGCGACGGCGTAATGTACCTTGATTCGGATTTTTCCGTCCCGATTACCTACAAGGACGATACGAAAGTCGAATCCCCGGATCCTGTAATAACCTTCACCGTTACGTTTAACGCGAACGGCGGTTCCGCCGTTGCTCCTATTACGGTAAATTCGGGCGCGCAAATCGCAAAGCCCGCCGACCCGACGAAATCGGGCTTCACTTTTAGCGGCTGGTTTACCGATGCCGAATTAACCGTCCTGGCCGCATTCCCCCTCACGCTTACCCAAAATGCGACGCTCTACGCCAAATGGACGCAGCTTTCCGACCCGGGAACGCCCGGCCTTGGCTTTAGGTTAATTAACAACGGCGCGGAATACGAGGTTTTTCACGGCACCATTCCGTCTAACGTTACCCAAATCGTCGTCCCGGCCGAATACGAGGGCAAGCCGGTCACCAAAGTCGCCAACAACGCATTCATGAATAGCTTTTCTATGCCCTCCCTGAGTTTAGTCTCCATTACGCTTCCAAAGGGCATAACGCATATCGGCAATTATGCGTTTTACGGCCGTGACAAGTTGAGAGATATTTTGCTGCCGGACACGCTGACAGACATCGGCAATAATGCGTTTTACGGCTGTAACAGTCTGAACGGCGTTTTGCTGCCGGACGCGCTGACGGGCATCGGAAGCAGAGCTTTCTACAATTGCCGGGCACTTACGGAGATTGTGTTTCCGCCCCTGGTTACGAGCCTCGGAGATTATGCGTTTTACTACTGCGCCGCCTTAAAAACCGTTAAGCTGTCCCCTGCGCTTACCGTCATCGGACAAAGTACGTTTTATGGGTGTACACAGCTGTCCGAAGTCACGCTTCCGGACGCGCTAAAGACAATCGGCGATACCGCGTTTAATGATTGCCCGTATCTTAGGACCGTCGACATCCCTGCCTCCGTGACTCAAATCGGCGTTCAGGCATTCCGCGGCTGCAATAACTTGCTGGTCATTATGCATTCCGATACGCCCGCTGCCATTCAGGACGGAACCTTCGGCGTTAGTGTCGGAGTGCGGGGAATTTTAGTGCGCGAGGGGGCGGTTGAGGCCTACAAGACGGCTTGGAGCGCGTATGAGGAAAAGGTAGCGGCCTGGGATTTTCACAACAAATGGGTGATTGCCGACAACACGTTTTTGCACTACTTTGACGACGGGACGGATTTTACCGTTCCGAGCGGCGTGACTGCGATCGGCAACTTGGCGTTTGCTGGTTACGACGCGCTTATAAGCGTTACCGTCCCGGCCGGGGTAAAAAGCATCGGTAATAACGCGTTCAACGGGTGTACGTCCCTTGTCTCCGTCGCGCTCCCCGCAGGCCTTACCACCATCAGTACCAGAGCGTTCAGATATTGCGAGGCGCTTGCTACAATTTCGCTCCCCGCAAGCCTGACCTCCATCGGCGCCAACGCGTTTGAGGGCTGTACGGCGCTTAAAAGCATAGAGATGCCCACAGGGCTTACGGCGATAGGCAGCAGTGCATTTTCCGGGTGCGTGTCCCTTTCTGGGAGTGTAGAGATCGCCGCATCCGTCACCTCCGTCGGCAGTAATGCGTTTCTTAACTGCACGGCGCTTGAATCCATCCGTATGCTGCGCACCACGCCCGAGGGCATGACGCTCGGGTCGGTTTGGAACGGCTCGACGGAGGTAGTGTGGGGATACGGCAGTGACGAGTGATCAGTGGTCAGTGAAAGCAGATGATAAATGAAAAATCCAAAAGGCACACTTCAACATACCGACCTCATTCCGGAGCTCCTAGCGCCGGCGGGGGACTTTGAATGCCTGCAAGCCGCGTTGCACTTTGGGGCGGACGCGGTGTATTTTGCCGGAAAGCAATTCTCCTTGCGCGCAGGAGCGGGCAATTTTACCCCGGACGGGCTAAAAAAGGCCGTCGCGCTTTGTCATAGTAAAGGCAAAAAATCCTACGTCGCGTGCAATATCTTCGCGCACAACCGCGATTTTGCCGAGCTGCCCGATTATCTTAAATTTCTGCAAAGCATCTCCGTTGACGCCCTGATTATTTCCGACCCGGGCGTTTTTGTGTTGGCAAAAAAATTCGCGCCAAATATTCCGATTCACCTGTCCACCCAAGCCAACACGACCAACCGCTATTCGGCGGCGTTTTGGGCGGAGCAGGGGATTAAGCGCATCGTGCTCTCCCGCGAGCTCACACTCCCCGAAATTCGCGAAATCCGCGACGCTTTGCCGCCGTCTGTTGAGCTGGAAGCCTTTGTGCACGGAGCGATGTGCGTCGCGTACTCCGGGCGCTGCCTTTTAAGCGCCGTTTTAGCGGGTCGATCCGGCAACCGCGGCGAGTGCGCCCAAAGCTGTCGCTGGGAATACGAAAGTTGTCAGGGGGACGGAGGTATTTTGACTACTTTTGATAGCTGCCAAAAAACTTGTGTGTCTGTAGAAGGTGGTCAAGGTACCTCCGTCCCCCTGACAACTTGGCAATACGAGATCCGCGAAAAATCCCGGAAAGGGGAGTATATGGCCGTAGAGGGTGACGCGCGCGGATCGTATATCTTAAACAGCAAGGATATGAATCTTTTGATGCATTTTGACAAGCTTTGTGCCGCCGGGATTACATGCTTTAAAATCGAGGGGCGTTCTAAGGGCGCGTATTACGTTGCAAACACCGTCAACGCCTACCGACGCGCCATCGACTTATTTTCGCGTAGCGAAAATAAGTCAAGTGAGGAGTTAGGAATTAGGAGTGAGGAATTGCGGATGTTAGATGCGGAATTATTTAAATCCGCGCACCGCAAATATTTTACGGGGTTTTATTTTAATGAGCCGAATTGTCCGACCCCTACGGGATCTTCGAACCCCGAACCCCGAATCCCGAACCCCGAGCCCACTATCAATTCCGAATCCTCCGTCCCCATCCAAAACCGGCAATTCGTCGCGCTTGTCACGGGCGAAAAAGACGGCTTGATCGAAATCGAGCAGCGGAACCGCTTCCGCGCGGGCGACGCGCTCGAGGTTTTATCGCCCGACGAAAATTTTAATAAAACGTTTCTTGTCGACGCCCTGTTCGACGCCGACGGCAATCCCGTCGCGGACGCAAAACTCGTGCAGCAAAAGCTCTTTTTAAAAACCGGCCTTAAACTAAAGCGCGGCGATATGCTTAGGATAGCGAATAGGTAAATGACAAGTGACAAGTGACAAGTGAAAAATCATTCGTTGCAAAAAATTTGTTGCCTTTTTTTTCTAGCTGTGCTATACTAACATTATGGGAAGTTGTAATTAAACACGGCGGAAAGCATCAAAAATCGGCCATTTTTCACATTTATTCCCAAAAAATCGGTCAAATGTAAAATAATTTTAACTTTTTACATAACTTACATAAAAATATTTTTAAAAACGTGTAAGATTTTGGCCCTCTCAATCGATTTACATATGAAGGGAGACTCACTCAAACGGTTAGCCAGGCGGACAAAGAATTTATTCGCAAAGCAGTCGATCTGTACTCGGATACCGTCCTTCGGGTAGCCTTTCATTATACGCGCCAGCGCACGGACGCCGAAGACATTATGCAGGACGTTTTTTTGGCGCTAATGAAGCGCCCCGAGGGCCTTTCGGGCGACGCCGAGCACCTCAAAGCGTGGCTGATCCGCGTGGCGATCAACAAGGGCAAGGATTTTAGAAAGTCGTCAAAACGCAAGGCCGTCGAATTAAAGGACGTTTACGCGTACAGCCTCGACAAAGAGGAATCCGACGTCATGCACAGAATCCGCCTGCTACCGCCGTTTGACCGCAGCATCATCTACCTATATTACTACGAAAGCTATTCGGTAGAGGAGATTGCCCAAAACTTAAAGGTAAAGGCCGGCACGGTATACGTGCGGTTAAAACGCGCAAGAGAGAAGTTGAAAGATTTGCTGGTAGACGGAAGTTAGCGTCAAAAATAATCATATCACAGCAAAGTTAACAGATAACAGATAACAGATAACAGAAAAATGACGGATTTGTATTTTGTATCCGAAGTATTTGGTTCATCATGATAAATATAAACCGCATTCTGTTATCTGTTATCTGCTATCTGTTATCTTAACGAGCCATCGCAAATACAAGGAGAAACAGTTAATAAACATGAAACCCTACCGCAACTCCTTAGATAAGGTTCAGGCGAGCGAGGGCCTAAAGCACAGGACCGCCAAAATGATGGAGGAGGAACTGGAGCGACAAGGCTCTCCCGCGACAAAAAAAGACCGTGCGCCGGAATACGTTAAGCGCAGCGGCTCCGTTTTTGGACGCGGCCGCATCGCCGTGGCAAGCTCGGTTGTCGCCGCCGTGCTGTTCTGCGCGGTGTTTTTCCCCGTGTTTTTTACGCTGACGGGCTCGCGGGACGGCTTAAAGAACGACATCGTGCGGCGAATTGAGCAGGATCCCGGAACCGCCTCGACAGTGCCGACGGAACTTGAGGAGTTTTTTGAAAATTATTCCGGAGAACCCAAGCAAAACGGCAGTCCCGTCGATACGGCGGGCGCGACTACCCAAACCGTTGACGGCTATATCTATAAATTTCAAAATACGGAGCTAAGTATTACGGACGCTTCCGACGAAACCAAAACCGCAAGCGTGAAATTTGCACACCTTACCCCGGCGGCGATGTACCTTTCCGGGAATCGGCTGATTTGTGTCGGCAGCGTTTCGGGGAATACGGCGGTTACCGTTTACGACATCACCGACCGGCTCGGCCCTAAGGAAGTCAAAGACGGCGGGGTCAGCGTGACGGGAAGGCTGCTTGTGGGGGCGCTCGACGGGAACCGCTTGGTATTGGCAATCCATTACCGCGTCGTCGACAAAGAAGACAAATCCGCGCTGATTCCTAAAATCAATTCCGCCGAGATTGACGCGAAAAAAGTACACAACTATGAAGCCGGGGGCGGAAACCACAGCAACTTCATCGTCGTGCTGACGGTTCATCTTGAAACGCTTAAAGTCGATTATACGGCGCACATCGGCTTGTATGGCGACTATGACACCGTGTACGCCGCGGGCAAAGCCCTGTACGTGTTTAACATCGATTTTTCAACCGCTGCCTATGAGGGCTCCGGCGCACAGCGCAAGCAAACGGGCACGGTTACGACCAAAGTGTATAAGATTGACTTAACTTCTTTTGCCCGCCTTACGCCTTTTGTCATCGACGGCGCCGTGACCGACCGCGCCCACGCGGATGTATCGGGCGGTAATTTGCGCGTCGCCGCGTTTGTGCCCTTTAAGGATATCCCCTCGGATGAGGACGTCTCGTTCGTTTTAGTGTGTGTGCTGGACGGCGCTTTAAATAAATTGGGCGAGTATGAGCCGATTACGGTGGGCGATACGCGTTGGTCTGCCAAGTTTTTCGAAAATTCCGTGGATATCACCGTCGGCGAAGCCTTAAATCCCATCCGAATCGACCTGTCCAATCCGGCAAATTTAAAACCGTTGGCAGCGAGCGGAATGGTTACTTAAATTGATGGCAAGCGGAGGCGATAATTCATGAAAACAACCATAAAATCCGTATCTATTGCAATTGCATTATTGTTGACGTGCGTGCTGTTTGCGTGCATTCCTGCCAATCCCGGCGGCAAAGCTCACGGCAAGGATTGCGACTGCGAGGCGTGTATGCCTCCGGTCGTACACGGTAAGGATTGCGAGTGCGAAATCTGTAAACCGCCCGTAGTTCACGGCGATGGGTGTGACTGCGAAGAATGCGTGTCCTCGGTTGTGCATGGCGAAGATTGCGACTGCGAGGAGTGCAAGCCGGAGTATGTACCGAAAGGCACGTTTTACGGCTTGCAGGAAGCCTTTGACCGAGGCTGGCTGACGCAAAACGAGGTACGGAGCATTGCTTATTATCATAACAGCAACTACCTTGGCGACGGAATGGAAATTGTATACATCGAACGTTCAGAAGAGCCGGATTTTTCTTTTTGGCTGCTATTTTCCAACTCCGATGGCTCTTGTTCGGGTTGGGCGGAACGTATAACAGATTATGTGCCGATTCCCAAAAAACCAGAGATTTTAAGCGAAGAAATAGAAAAGAATTTAAAAGAAGTCGCGGCATATTATGCTCGATTGACAACTCCTACGGGTGTTGCAGCATACCCAAATCCTATAGCGGAGAACTATTTTGTCATCAGTTATTATGGCGTATACAGTGATTGCTATGCGGTACTCATGGGTGTAAAGTCAAATGAAACTTCTCCTGGCGGAGTTGAACTAACTTTTATAGCCGAGACGGGTTTTATTCTTGACTTTAATCTCTCCGGGTTTTATTCCCCGACGTCTTGCGTCGGTCTGCTTATTGCGAACGCAGTGAGCTGAGGGGGATACCCCGAGGTCTTGCCTCGGGGAGATTCATTAAAAACATTTTGGTTATTGGCCATGACTGCATAATTACAATTTGGAAAGAAAACTAAAAACAAACAAAAATTCTTATAAACTAAGGTTTCAGCAAGATGAAAAAACGTATTTTAATCGTCTGCACATTGGTAATCGCGATAATGTTTTCTACCGTTACCATGCAACAGGCATCCAAAACCACTCCGGCGAGAGCCACTTGCGATTGTAACCGATTTCCGTAGGGGCGAGGCGCGCCTCGCCCGGTTGGATTGTGATAGAGCCTTGCATTATATGCCTAAAAATATCATGCCGCATACCCAAAATGCAGGGCGAGGCGCGCCTCGCCCCTACAACAAGGCAAGGTATGCCTCTCTGACAAGATTCACCGCCATTGGAATGTGCTATGCTTAGGGCGGGTATCGTCTGCATCCCGAGATTAAGGAAACGTATTATCATGAAAAAGGTTATCAATATCATATCTATCACAATAACGCTTTTGTTGACGTGCGTGCTGTTTGCGTGCATTCCCGCCAATCCCGGCGGAAACGTTCACGGCAAGGATTGCGACTGCGAAATCTGCAAGCTCCCGGTGGTGCACGACGCGGATTGTGGCTGCGAAGAATGCAAACCCGTCGATATCCACGACGCCGATTGCGATTGCGAGGAGTGCAAGCCGGACTATGTGCCCAAAGGCACGTTTTATAGCTTGCAAGAGGCCT
Source organism: Bacillota bacterium (assembly GCA_009781235.1). GTDB lineage: Bacteria > Bacillota > Clostridia > Christensenellales > Pumilibacteraceae > WRAP01. The sequence goes on along the minus strand of WQYM01000022.1, from coordinate 12,321 downwards.
TTGATAATGGCTGGCTGACGCAAAACGAGGTACGAAGCATCGCTTATTACCATAACAACAGTTTCTTTGATGATGGCGAAGCAATTGAATTTGTTTACGTCGAACATGTAGTTGCAGAAGATTATGATAATTCTTTTTGGCTGAGCCATCCAAACCCGGACGGTTCTTGGTCGGGTTGGTCAAGACGTACGACGGATTATGCGCCGATTCCAAAAGAACCCGAGGTTTTAAGTGAGGAAACGGAAAAGACCATAAAGGAAGCCCTTGTGCACCGCTTTCGTTCAATAACCGATCCAAACGGTAATCCGGAGTATCCCGATGCAACGGTAGATAATTTTACTATCACCAGGTATTACGGCGTTTACAATCATTGTTATGTAATAATGTTTTACTATCCCCGCATGGTGATAGCTACGGGCTCCTTACTTGTTCCGATTGCCGACGCAGCATTCATACTTGGCGACATCTACGCCTCAATTTTTATTTGGAAAGAAAACTAAAAAACAAAAAACATTAGAAACTCAGGAGGTTTCAACAAGATGAAGAAGCGTATTGTAATCGCTTGCTTGCTGGTAATCGCGGTAATGCTTTCCACCGTTACCGTACAACAAACCATGCAAACCGCTCCGGCAGTTCCGCTTGCACAAACAACGGAACTCCTCGGAGAGCCGACCGAAGCACGGGAGGAAGTGAAGTCCTTTTGGCAAGGCCGCATCGACGAGGATTTCGACGACAGCAGCGTCTTGGTCGTGATGGACAAGCAAACCGGGGGAATCAACAAGCGGCATGAGGAAAGCTTTTTCGGCGAGTTCCCCAAAGTTGCCGTGTATGATTTAACCTACATGCCCGGGGACATTAAAAGCAGAAAGTATTTGGATGTGGAAAATTTTCATCAAATACTGCAAATCAAGTTGCCAGTTGCGTCCAAGGAGAACGTGGTACAAGTGATCCGGCAGGTTGAAACCATCGACGGCATATTGTGGGCTGGTCCTAACCACTACAACAGCCCGGATTATACGCCTCCGGCTGGCAACCCGCCGAATAATGGGAATTATAACTTGCAGTGGGGATTGCTCGGCGCCAAAGGGATAGATGCGGAGAACGCTTGGGATATTGAACAAGGCACTGGTAAGGTGCGCGTCGGGATTATTGATTCGGGCATAGACGCTCATGCCGCTTTAGGAACGAATTTTTTAGCTGGTGACGGCGGGGATTTTGTCACCATGAGCAGCCCGGGCGTTCCCGGCGTCTTAAGGCTCGATCCGGACGGCCACGGCAGCGCGGTTGCAAGCGTAGCCGGAGCTTCTGGAGCGCAAGCGAACGGAATCGCCGGTGTTTGTCTCAATGTGAAATTGATTTCGTTGCAGGCAAGTGTTTGGGTCTCTAGCTCTTCTAAATGGGAATTAGATGCCGCAGCTGTCGCCCGTGCCATTACTTGGGCTACGACTGATATAGATATCTTAAACTATAGTGCAGGAAGCACTGACGCAGGAAGCACTCCCGCTCTAAAAGATGCTCTTGACGCGCAAAAAGCCGCAATATCAAACTACATGGGACTATTTGTATGCTCTGCGGGTAATGCAACTAACGACAACGACACTACGCCACATTACCCTTCCGACTATTCACGTGATCAATATTTCAGCGATCGGGTTATCTCGGTAGGCGCGATTATGGAAGACGGCACACGTCGGAGCGATTCTAATTACGGCGACGAATCCGTCAGTATTTATGCGCCCGGCAACGAGATCCGGGCGATTTACAAAGGCGGCACACTGTACGCTACTTTCGGCCAAACCTCCGCCGCCGCGCCTTTCGTGACCGGGGTCGCCGCGTTGCTTTTATCCAAAGTGCCCAATTTGACGGCTGCCGAGCTAAAATCGCTGATTTTAAATCACGCAATCCAAGACCATCCGATATCTACACCGTCCGGAACCCAATACGTGAAGCTCCTCAACGCCTACAACCCGCTTAACTACATGGATCAGCTTGCCTACGCAATAAACAACCCATACGAAGAGGTTGCAAATATCTTAGTCACGACGGCCAGTTATACGGACGTATTCTTAAAATTCGGCGCGACGTATCAAAACCATGCGATGATTAGTTTGCTTGGGGCATCGGGGAGCCTCAGCGCGGGATTTTTCGACCCGGCCGTTTCCGGGACTAAGTCTTTTTATAAGGGCGGGTATGAGACATTTGATCCGCAGCAAGGCATTATTTACCGGGTGCGTGTATACAACAGTGGCGCGACGACGACGGCAAAGCTCGTCGTCGCCAATCGGCCGAATATGGAGATTAACTATTTCAGCCCGGCAAGCATCAGCGCCGAGGGCAGTTGCACTTTTACCGGCTGGACCAATACAGGCAATGTTTGCACGAGGACAATAAAATTTGTTCCCTACTTAAGCGGGGACTACGTGTTTCAGTTTAAGCCGGACGCGCACGCCTTTGCCCCCAAGATGTATATTTCCAACCAAAACTCCGCTGCGGCGGCGGATTATCTAGGCGCCTCATTCGGCGGGTCGGAATGCTTTATTAAAAACCTCACGGCATGGGAGACGTATTTTATCGTAATATCCGCGCAAGTCAGCAACCCAAGCTTTCTGGGCATGAGGTTTGCAGTGGGGCCCGCCAACAACCGGAATTGCGGAACCGACACCGCTATCACGCTCAGCGGCAGCGGCGCAAGCTCATGGTCGCCCAAGTTTCACGTGCTGACTTTTTCAACTACGGGCGCCAAAACGATTACCTCCACCGGCCTAACGCCGGGCGCGGGCGGCTATGTAAAATCTTATCCGGGCGGAGTGTTTCTCGGCGCCTGCTATGTCATTAATTCTACTACTAACAACTTTACACAAAATGTATCTAACATAAGCACCAAGTATATCATTTGCATTTGGTATCCATGATAGAGAAGATTGCTTTAGAGCAGTGCGCCGAAAACGGTATGTATGAGTTTTTCTCAGCTCTCATTGATACAAAAAACCGCAATAAAAATATAATTATAGAGAGGTGTTCCCATGAAAACAAAAAGACTGTTCCTATCCCTGGCGCTCGCCGCCGTCCTAATGCTCTGCGTCGTTTTTGCTTCCGCCTGTACCTCCGTACCGGCCGGCGGGCAAAATCAAAACGGGCAAGAGCAAACGCAAGAGGGGCAGCCCGACGGCAAAACGCCCGACGATAAGCAACCCGACGACAAAACGCCGGACGACAAAAGCCCCGTCGGCGCGTTTATGGCAAAAAACCTGATGGAGGGCGTCGTCGCGTCGGAGGTGACGGGCTCGGCGCTCGACGAGGCGTTTAAGGCGGCCGTCGCGAATTTCTCCGTGGAGCTGTTTAAAGAGAGCTTTTCCGTTAAAGAGAACTCTTTAATTTCGCCGACCTCGGTGCTGCTGGCATTGGCGATGGCGGCAAACGGCGCGGACGGGGCGACGCTTTCTCAGATGGAAGCCATGCTTGGGGGCGGGCTCAACATTGCCGAGCTTAACGCGTACCTTTACTCATACATCGGCGCATTGCCGAGCGAGGAAAAGTCAAAGCTAGAAATCGCCAACTCCGTATGGATTAAGGACGGCGCAATCGACGTAAAGCCCGCATTTTTGCAAACCAACGCCAATTACTACGGCGCAGCCGCCTACCGGGCGGCCTTTGACGAGTCTACGGTCGCCGACATCAACGCGTGGTGCAGCGAAAACACTGACGGTTTGATTGATTCGATTTTGGATAAAATCCCGCCGGAGGCCGTACTGTACCTGATTAACGCCGTGCTGTTCGACGCGGAATGGCAAAAGATTTATAACGAGAAAAAGATTTTTGACGGGGTCTTCAATGCTGCGAACGGCAAAAAGCAAACCGTTCCGTTTATGCTGTCCGAGGAGAACCGGTATTTAGAGGGCGACGGCGCAGTCGGGTTTATTAAACCGTATGCGGGCAATCGCTACAGCTTTGCCGCCGTTTTGCCGGACGAGGGCGTGAAGGTTGAAGACTATGTCGCGTCGCTTTCGGGCGAGAAATTCCGCCAACTCTTGCAGGGCGTACAAAATACGCAGGTTTACGCCGAGATGCCGAAATTTGAGTACGGGTATGAAATCGGCTTAAACGGCGCACTGCAAAGCTTGGGTATGAACGATGCGTTTATTCCCGGGCTTGCCGACTTTACCTCACTTGGCTCGGCGGGCGGGGATTTGTATATCTCTTCCGTCAAGCATAAAACCTTTATTACGGTGGACGAGCGCGGCACCAAAGCCGGCGCCGTCACATCCGTCGAATTCGGCGTCACCAGCGGCGGCCCGTCCAATTACAAGTACGTTACGCTCGACCGCCCGTTTGTCTACGCCATCATCGACAACGCGACCCTTTTGCCCGTATTTTTGGGCGCTGTATTAGAGATTTAGTCCCGCAAAAAATATTTTTATTTTTTTTTAATTCCGGTGAAAATTTTTCAACCTTTTTACGTCTTATAAGTAATGCAGTAGTGCAATAGTGCAGTAGTGCAGTAGTGAAGGATGAACAGGAATTACTTCTAAGAACGAATTCAACTCACAAAAAAATCAATAACTATTGCACTACTGCACTATTGCACTATTGCACTAGAGAAAAAGAGGTGCCCCATGAAGAAAAGAAGACTTTTTTTGTCCGTCGCGCTCGCCGCCGTGTTGCTAATCGGCGTCGCATTTGGTTCCGCCTGCACCATTGGCGCGAACGGCAAAATTGACGACCCCGATAAGGGCAAGGGCAACGGCGATAACGTATTTGACGTATCCCTGCCCGCCGGCATCGAAAAGCTTTCCGCGCGCGATGCCATCATCGCCGAGATTGAAAAGAACGCGGGCTCCGGAGATTCCGGCGGCTACTTAAGCGGCGGCGATTCGATCCGGAGCGATTCGGATGCGCTGGACCTAAGTGGAGCTGCCCCCGCCCCCTCTCCGCCGATGGCTCCCGGTGACGCGCTGCAAAACGAGTCGAGCGAAGTCGCCGAGGGCGATTACGCCAAAACCAACGTCCAGACCGAGGGCGTGGACGAGGGCGACATCCTAAAAGTGGACGAAAACTACATCTACAAGCTCTCTAACGCCGGGCTTGTAATTGTCGACATCCGCACCATGGCAATCGCCTCCAAGGTCGATTACGAGAACTTTGTGCCGGTTGAGATGTATGTACTTGGCAACAAGCTTATTGTCATCGGCGGCGTGTACCAAACCTACCACTACTACGGCGGGCGCGGCATGACGGACATGATTTGCTATTCGTGGGCCAGCTACGAAAAAACGCGCGTTGCCGTATACGACATCTCGAGCCGCTCCTCGATTAAAGAGGTAAATAAATACGAATTCAGCGGCTACTTTTTGACAAGCCGCCTTATAGGCGATAAATTGGTGCTGGCGCTCAATTACACGTTCTACGTGTACCCGGCAAATTATTTTGCAGACACCGCGGCGGGTAGGCTCCAGTATGCCGCGCACCGCGACACGTATTTGCCGCGCATCAACGGCGAGGAAATCGCGCCGGAAAATATTTACATGTACAAAACCAGCGATACGTACTGGTATTACCGCAACTTTGTCATTATCGCCTCGGTAGACGTCTCAACCGCCGCCATGCAGTATTCGGCGCACTTGGGCCTGTACGGCTGGGAGACGATGTATGTCTCCAAGGATAACCTTTACATCTTTAACTCCGACTGGTCGGGTGTCAGGTACGAGACGGAGCCGTATACCTACGGCGGCTATTATACGGTCTACGATAATAAAGGCAATCCCGTCCGTGATTTGTTCGGCCGTTATATCACCGAATACCGCGAATACACCTACGACCGCTATATTAAGCAGCTCAACCCGCCGCAATCCAAAATATTCCGCATTAGCCTTGATACGCTTAAGTGCACCGGGCGCGGCGTCATCGACGGCTTTGTCGCCGACCGCTACTATGCCGACGAGTTCGAGGAGAATTTGCGCGTCGTCAGCTACGCTTCCCTTTACAACTACCAGCCTTGGGAGAATAAGTCCTACACCGTCGTCAGCGTGCTCGATAAAGCCTTAAAAGTCATCGGCAAAATCGAAAACATTGCGGCCGGCGAGACGATTTATTCGGTCCGGTTCCATAAATTGCAGGCGAGTATCGTAACGTTTTTGCAGGTTGACCCGTTGTTTACCGTGGACTTATCCGACCCCAAAAATCCGAAAATTTCCCGCGAGCACAAGGAGGAGGGCGTCAGCGACTATCTGCAGTATTTAAGTGACGATGTAATATTAGGGCTCGGGCGCAACACCTACCAAAACCAGTGGGGCGGAACATCTTTTGGCAGCATGAAGGTGCAGCTTTACTCATCCGACCCGGAAAAAGACGCCTTTGTGTGCAAGGTAGACGTCGGCGCGGCGGACGATTACGTGTGGAGCGAGGCGATTTATAACCCTAAAGCCATTTTAAACGACACCGCCCGCAGCATGTTCTCGTTCCCGGTAGAAATTCGCTCTAATTCCTATTACAGCCTTAAGGTGCAGGGCTTGGCCGTTTTTAAATACGATTTAGACGCGGTAAATCCGGAAGACATGCTGGTGTTTTTGGGAATCTTATCGGATTTGCCCGAAAATGTTACCTACACCAACTGGTACGACTACTACGACTATTACCACAGCTACGTAGCGCGCGGCGCCCGCATCGGCGACAAAATTTACACCGTGTCCGACAAATACGTCACCAGCTACAGCCTTTCCGATTTAAAGCTTGACCGCAAAGTCCAAATCGCCGAATTCCCGTCATCGAGGGTACTATTCGGCTGGTAAGGATAAAGCTCACATGTGAGCATAATCCACGAAAAACGAATAACGAATAACGAATAACGTCGGACGGGATTTTAACGAAAAACGAAAAACGAAAAACGAAAAACGTCGGATGGGATAATAACGAAAAACGATGGGTTGCGGCTCTGCCGGGGACGGGTTTACGGCGACACGAGCGCGTAGCGCGACGTGCCCGGAGGGTTGCCCCCACAGGGCAATCGACATCCCCGTCCCCCCGACACTTCCCCCCGGCACGGCAATTTTCTCGCACAACGGCAGGCGGGTCGCACAGGAGTGCGACCCCTACGGGAAAGCGGTAATCTAACCGGAGCCGCCAAACGCGGGACGCCGGGGACGCCGTCCCCTACGAATAAATTTCTTGCCCAAAATATCCGTCTTATCAATTTATCACTTATATCAAGCGAAAACCAAAATCAGCTCAACCTAAATCGAAAACCCTTGGAGGAATCATCATCATGAAAACAACTAACCGGCATGGGCGCGCAAAAGCCGCGTCTTATGTTACTGCCTTTTTAGTGGCACTCGTACTAAGCTGTGGCTTCGCGTTTGGGTGCGGGGGTTGCAACCAAAACCCGGACGACCCGGATACCGACCCGGACGGCGAGCCGACGTATACGCACAACTCGGACGATACCCGCAATTACGGCAATGTCGTCGGCGTCGCGGCGGCACATTCGATGTCCCGCGCCGAGCTTTTGGAGCTTATCGACCCGCAAGGGGACGGCAGTGCTCCGCCCTCCCCTGGACGCAGCGACGGCGACATGATAGAAGCATGCGCTTCCGAGTTTGACGCGTCGGAAGGTGAAGCCAGCGGATCCTTTGCCGGAAACGACTACACCGTGACTAACTCCCAAGAGGAAGGCGTTGCCGAGGGCGACATCATCCAAGTGGATGCTAATTACCTCTATATGCTCTCGCGCACGGGGCTTACCATCGCGACGGCGCGAGGCAAATTACGCGCCGTGTACCGCGACGAGCTGAAAGAGTTTATCCCGGACGAAATGTTTATTTTCGGCGATTTGTTGGTGGTCATCGGCGGCGAGTACTCATACATCAATTACAGCGTCAACCTCGGCTGGAGCGCCGGGTCTTGGTACGGGGCAAGGCAAAGCACCCGGATTATCCTCTACGACATCAAAGACCGCGAAAAAGTAAAGAGGCTAGAGGAGTATTCGATTTCCGGCGCGTTTGTTACCAGCCGCAAAATCGACGACAATTTGGTGGTGGTAACCAACCACACCGTCAACCGGTGGTATTGGGATACGCTTTTCCCCAAAATTAACGGCGAGGAGCTGGACGTGCGGTACGTCCATATGCACGACACGCAGGATTACTCTTCTTACGTGGTGCTGGCATCGCTGAACTTAAAGAGCTTAAGCCTGTCGGTGGCCGGCCATATGGGGCTAAAAAACAGCGTCCAGTATTTCTCCCGCGATAACGTATATTTTATTGCCGGGTTTAGCGAGCCCGCCGACGAGCGCGGCAACCGCACCGATTACTCCCGCATCGTAAAAATCAGCCTAAGCTCTTTGCTTACCACGGCGAATAGGACGATTGAGGGGCGCGTGCTCAACCGCTACTGGGTCAGCGAGTACAACGGGGCTTTGCGCCTCGTACGCCAAGCCTATACGAGCGGCAGCGGGAACCTCGGGCGCCACACCAACCTCTACATTTTGGACGAAAAATTGGCCGACATCAGCTTCACCACGCAAATCGCGTGGGGGCAAACCATCCACGGCGTGCGATTTTCCGGAAATTTAGCGGTGGTGGACACCTACATTTTGATTCATATCAAAATTGACGGCGTTTCCCGCATCGATTTGACAGACCCTTTAAATCCCGTCATTACCGAGGGCGAGCCCGACCAGGGCGTCAACGATTATTTGCAATTCTTAACCGACGACGCGGTGATAGGGCTTGGGCGCAATACGGTAACCGTCAACAATTACACCGAATATAAGGGCATTAAAACCACCCTGTACCACAACGTGGACGGCGTGTTAAACGTTGCGGGCACGACGACGCTCGGGAATTACTACGCGTACACCGAGGCGCTCGACAACCCCCGCGCCATCCTCAACGACCCGGCACGCGGCATGTTCTCGTTCCCGATTACCATGAACGGCCAGTCCAGCAGCGGGTACGGCTGGTACCTCGAGGGGCAAGGTTTGGCGGTGTACGGTTACAGCGTCGGCGGTAAGGGAGCCCCGGGCTTGACCTACAAAGGCCTGCTTTCTAACCTGCCGCAAAACCATTACTTTGACAGCCGGGATTTATATTTCCATGCGCTTTCGTTTGTAACGAGGGGTGCGCGCGTCGGCGACCGCATTTTCACCTTCTCCGATCGCTTTATTACAAGCTACAACGCAAGCACGCTTGAGTTGATAGACAGGTTAGAGCTGACCCTTAATGTGTGCTCTCTGATAGGCTGCGATATGCCGGACTGGACGTACGTTTCGTATTCCACCTGCACCGCAGACGGGGAGCGCCACCGCACCTGCGCCAGATGCGGTCGCGAGGACCGTCAGGTTTTGGATGCTTGGGGTGGCCACCGGTTTGACGAGTGGAAAATTACGACGCTCCCGAGCGACAATTCGCCCGGCGCTGAAACAAGAGTGTGCCGGGGGGGCTGCGGAACGGTTGAATCCCGTCCGCTTGAAAATCACGCAAACGCAAACGGCTTAATTTTAAGATATGACGCCGGAACCAACAGCTATAGTGTACGCACCTATATGGGCGCAAGCGGTACCGTCATCATCCCTGCGCTTTACAACGGCGTGCCGGTTACCTCCGTCGAGCCGGGTGCGTTTATCGATATCAATGCGACAAGATATATTTATTCGGTAACGATAGGGAAGAACATAACCGCTATCGGCGACAACGCTTTTGTCAATCTCCCGAGCCTTAGCCGCGTTACGTTTGAAAACGGCAGCGTTTTGGCCACGATTGGCAACAGCGCATTTGCGGACACCGGATTGACGTCTGTTGTGCTTCCCGAAGGCTTGCAAACCATAGGGGATTACGCGTTTAACAACGTCATGTCTTTGACCGCCGTAAGAATTCCGGTCTCCGTCCAATCCATCGGGGCGAGCGCTTTTGCATCCGACCTTTGGTCAAGCGGTTACCGGAACTATAGAGTGTCCAATCTTGCCGAGGTGATATTTGAAGAAGGAAGCCGGTTAACCACTATCGGCAGCAGCGCCTTTGCCAATACTTCCTTGACTTCCGTCGTGATCCCCGCGTCCGTAGAAACCATCGGCGGCAACGCTTTTTCCACCTCCGTCAACGCCGAACGCGCGTCCGTATTTGGCAGCGTTACGTTTGAGGCGGGAAGCAGACTTTCCTCTATCGGCAGCGGCGCGTTTAATAACACAAAACTCGCGAATGTAGTTATCCCGAAAAGCGTAAAAGAAATCGGCTCGTCTGCATTCTCGCTCAACGGGTTTTTGACAAGCGTGGTGTTTGAAGAGGGCAGTGCTTTAACCACACTCGGCTACGGCGTGTTTGAAAACACCCGGCTGACTTCTATTACTTTGCCGTCAAAATTAGGAAGCGTGCCGGGAAGATTATTCCTAAACGTCACTACGCTTTCAAGCGTAACCTTTGAGGGCGGCGGGGAAGCCGTTACGGATATCGGCGGCAGCGCGTTTGAAAACACGGATTTACGCAGCATCGATATCCCGAAAAACGTAAAAACCATCGGGGGCTATGCTTTTAGAAATGTGAGCCGTTTGACGAGCGTGAGCATCCCGGACGGCGTAACCTCCGTAGGGTACGGTGCGTTTCGGGAGATGGGCGGACTCACTTCGGTTTCGATTCCCGCCACGGTAACTTCAATCGGCAGCGGGGCATTCGCGTATTGTCCGGCGCTTACCGATCTGGCGTTGGACGGCGGCAATCAGGCGTACCGGCTTGTGACGGGGGTACTCATCCAAAACTCTAACAATACGGCTGTCGCGGGCATCCGGGGCTGTCGGCTTTCGGCGGCCATTACGGATATCGGCTCCGAGGCGTTTAGCGGCATGGGGCTAACCGGCAGCCTCGTCATTGAAGCGGGCAGCAGACTTGAAGTAATCGGCATTAGCGCTTTTGCCGACAACCCGGGTTTGACGGGCATCAACCTTGAGGCCGCCGCGTCGCTGCTCCGGATAGATTCGAGAGCTTTCCAAAACACGACCTCCATCACCGTTATCAATATCCCCGCCGGCGTGTACACCGTATCTCCTTGGGCGTTCGACGGCTGGAAATCTCATCAAGCCATCAACGTGCTGGGTGCGGACGGAGTACTATTTGCGACCATAAAACTGGGCGTCAATTGGATGGCGGGTTCGGACACGGCGGTGAATTATATTCCGTAGTGATTTTTAACGAAAAACGAAAAACTATTCTGCGGAACGAAAAACGAATAACGAAAAACGAAAAACGGAGGATGGGATTTGGGCAGAGTTTGTCACGCAATCTGCCTAAATCCGTAGGGGACGCCGTCCTCGGCGTCCCGCACCTTATAATACAGGCCGGTTCCGGCGAGCCAGCTAGGAGTGCGATCCCTACGATTTGCAAACTCACTCAATCGTTCGGAACAAAAAAACGAGCAATTTGAACCTTAAAACACATATCCCTCGTTTTTCGTTTCTCGTTATTCGTTAAAATAACTTGACAATCCCCAACTTAATATGATATTTTATAAGAGCCGCCGTAAAAAGCGGCTCTTTCCTTACTTTTCATTTTTCATTTTTTACCTCTCATCTCTCATCTTTCACTTTTCCTTAGCCGAACGAGGCGAAGCTAGAACGAACGCCAACGCAATTATTTTTCACTTTTCATTGACCTACGGAGTGGTACCCAAGTGGCTCAAGGGGCTCCCCTGCTAAGGGAGTAGACCGGCAACACGGTGCGAGGGTTCAAATCCCTCCCACTCCGCCAAGTGCGTCGAATCCGAACTCTGTTTCGGCTTCGGCGTTTTCTTTTATCTCGGCGTTGTCGTCAAAACCGTTGTATATGATTTCGGGGTCTTTGCCGTCAACGAATATAACCTTGCGAACGAACATATCAATCAGCCGTTCGCGGTTGCGCGGCTCGGAATAGTCAAGGTCTTTGAACGATAAAAAGTAGCCGTAAACGGTTTCCTCGCTGACGGGGTTCGCCTTAAAGATAGACAACACAAGCATTTCGCAGTCTATCTTTTCCTTTGCTTTTTCTAACTCGTCAAGCCGTTGTTTGGTCGTGGGCGAAAAAATGCCCATTTCAATCGCTTTCAAAAGGTTGGCAATCGCTCTTTCGCTGTCGGCTTTCTGCTTTAACAAGCCGTCAAAAATGGCGGTGTCCTGCAAGTCGGCGTTGTAAACCCTTGCCAAGTTATACGCTATGGCTTGTAAAAGTCGGGGGCGACTGAACAGCTTTTCTATCGTCCTGTCAACGACAAATTGCTCCGCCCAATCCTTTTGGACGGACTTTTTGCCGCAAGCGGCGTTGTTTTTCTTTTTCTTAAAGCATTTATAATAGGTGTGTATCGCGCCCG